>NZ_JAQFUY010000019.1:0-93602 GCF_027716745.1 Bacillus cereus group sp. Bc010 | reverse complement strand
TAAAGTTAGTTTGTCTAGCATCTAAAATAAAAATTGACGTTTCACGTTGTTTGTTTCGTTCAGTTTTCAAAGAACTAAAAGCGGGTGAAGAGAATCGAACTCTCGACCAGAGCTTGGAAGGCTCTTGTTTTACCACTAAACTACACCCGCGTGGTCGGGAAGACAGGATTTGAACCTGCGACCCCCTGGTCCCAAACCAGGTGCTCTACCAAGCTGAGCCACTTCCCGTAATTGGCGCGCCCGAGAGGAGTCGAACCCCTAACCTCTTGATCCGTAGTCAAACGCTCTATCCAATTGAGCTACGGGCGCTTATTCATGATGTTTTTTCGTCGTTGTATTTTGGCGACTCAATTATCTTATCATACTACATTTTCAAATGCAAGTACTTTTTTAAAAAGATTTTTGATGCGGCCGAGAGGACTTGAACCTCCACGGGGTTTCCCCCACTAGGCCCTCAACCTAGCGCGTCTGCCGTTCCGCCACGACCGCGCGGAAAAAACAAAAGTGAGCCATGAAGGACTCGAACCTTCGACCCTCTGATTAAAAGTCAGATGCTCTACCAACTGAGCTAATGGCTCGTAAATGGCTGGGCTAGCTGGATTCGAACCAGCGCATGACGGAGTCAAAGTCCGTTGCCTTACCGCTTGGCTATAGCCCATCGAAATACTTATCTTATTTTCAAAGACAAATGTTATTGTACCATAATGACCAATAAAAAACAACTGCCAATTAGCAGAAGTTAAAATGGCGGTCCCGACCGGGGTCGAACCGGCGATCTCCTGCGTGACAGGCAGGCATGTTAACCACTACACCACGGGACCATTTAATCTTTACATTAATGTCATTTTACTTTTCATTATAATATTATGGTGGAGGATGACGGGATCGAACCGCCGACCCCCTGCTTGTAAGGCAGGTGCTCTCCCAGCTGAGCTAATCCTCCAAAAGTGGTGACCCGTACGGGATTCGAACCCGTGTTACCGCCGTGAAAGGGCGGTGTCTTAACCACTTGACCAACGGGCCAATATGAATGGCAGAGAAGAAGGGATTCGAACCCTCGCACCGCGTTCGCGATCTACTCCCTTAGCAGGGGAGCCCCTTGAGCCACTTGGGTACTTCTCTGTATGGCTCCGCAGGTAGGACTCGAACCTACGACCGATCGGTTAACAGCCGATAGCTCTACCACTGAGCTACTGCGGAATAATAAAGACAATTTGTATCTTATAAAAATTCTCATCGTAAGTCAAGAAGTTTTTTCACAACATCTTGTACAAACGTGACATGTTTATAATATACTGGATTGCGTTTTCACTGTCAAGATGTTTTCTTTATCAAGATTAGTTTCCCTTTACACTTTCCGCAGACATATCTTTTTGTATTAATTTGACGTCTTCTTACATATTGAAGTGAGCATCCCATACATTCATACATATAAACCTTTTTTTCCTTCTCTTCATTCATCATTCGTTTACAAAACCGCGGCGCATCAACTGCCTTTAACAGTTCGCGAAAATCCTTATCCCGGTGCTTATACCCTCTTCCTGTAATATGTAAGTGATAATGACAAAGTTCATGTTTAACAATTCCAACTAATTCTTCTTTCCCATACATTTCGTAATATCGATAATTCAGTTCAATATTGTGTGTATTCAATAGATAACGTCCACCAGTTGTACGCAACCTACTATTAAACAGTGCCTTATGTAAAAACGGCATTCCGAAATATTGTAGCGATACTTCTTCCACTAGCCGCTGTATTTCTTGCTCATCCATTTTCATTCCTCCTAAACAAAAAAATATTTTTACACTTTTCTCCTCTCTTATACATATATTAAATAGTACATATACCCATCCTCATTCAAGAAGCGTGGTTTCTAAAAACATAGCAAAAATAGAAATCCACTCACCAACCTCTCATCAATAGTACTTTACATTTATGAGAGTAGGATTAAACAAGGAGGGATTCCTATGCCTACATGGCTCAAAAAACAAATGCAACGCGCATATTTTGAAAAAAACCGGTATCAAATTAAATTACTAAATGAATGCTGGTTTTATTATAGCAAAATCCATCAAAGTTCCTAATCCATTACACGTTTTATCCTATAAAAAAAGAGCAGTTTCATCTGCTCTCTTCTCTTACTATTCAATCGGCAACATAGATAATGCAACGCGACCTTTTTTCGTATCAATATCATCTACCCATACTTTGACGATTTGTCCGACAGATACAACATCTAACGGATGCTTCACGTATTGTTTGCTTAGTTTAGAAATATGTACTAAACCATCTTGTTTCACACCTACATCAACAAAAGCACCGAAATCAACAACGTTACGAACTGTTCCTTCCAGTTCCATACCACGTTTTAAATCTTCTAATTTCAAAATCCCTTTTTTCAGAAGCGGTTTAGGCAACTCATCCCTCATGTCTCGCTCTGGACTAATGAGTGCATCTATAATATCAACTAATGTTGGTTCTCCAACTCCCGTTTCTTGCGACAACTTAGAAATCTCTACTTCTTCTAAACTCTTTTGTAATTGCGGTTGCCCTACGTCATCTTTTGATAATCCTAGACTCTTCAATAACAATTCAACATTTTTATATTGTTCTGGATGAATACCTGTACGATCTAACGGATTTGCCCCTTCTAATATACGTAAGAAACCTATACATTGTTCATATGTCTTCGCGCCTAGACGTGGTATTTTCTTTAAGTCTGTTCGTTTTGTAAATTTCCCTTCTTCTTCACGCTTTGCTACAATATTTTTCGCAACAGTTTTTGATAAACCCGAAACATATTGCAACAACGCAACTGAAGCTGTATTTACATTCACACCGACTTGGTTAACTGCCGTCTCTACTACAAACGTTAATGATTCATTTAATCTTTTTTGAGATACATCATGTTGGTATTGTCCAACCCCAACTGATTTCGGATCAATCTTTACAAGTTCAGCAAGTGGATCTTGCAGACGTCTACCGATAGAAACCGCACTTCTTTCTTCAACCTGTAAATCTGGGAATTCCTCACGTGCTAAATCAGAAGCCGAATACACACTCGCACCAGCTTCGTTTACAATAATATAGAAGACTTCTCGTTTCACATTTTGTAATACATCAACTATAAATTCTTCCGATTCTCTAGAAGCTGTACCATTCCCAATCGCAATCATTTCAACTCGATATTTATCTATAATAGAAAGAACTTTCGCTTTTGCATCTTCATATTTACGCACTGGTGGATGCGGATAAATAACATCAATATATAGAACTTTCCCCGTATCGTCTACGATAGCTAATTTACAACCCGTTCTATATGCAGGGTCTACAGCTAACACAACCTTTCCTTTCATTGGAGGCTGTAATAATAAATTACGTAAGTTCTCAGAGAAAATATGTATCGCTTGTTCCTCAGCTGTTTCTGTTAATTCTTTTCGAATCTCCCTTTCAATAGAGGGTTGAATTAATCGTTTATAACCATCCTCTATTGCTAATTTTACATACTGTGCACTTTTTGAATCGTTATCACGAATTACTTTCTTATATAAGAAAGTTACTATCTCATCTACTGGTGGAACAACAGAAACTCTCAATATATCTTCTTTCTCACCTCGATTCATCGCTAATACGCGATGCGGCACGACTTTCTGCAACGGTTCTTCATAGCTGTAATACATTTCATATATATTTTTTTCATCTTTCTCTTCATCTTTTACAGCCGAAGACATAACACCTTTTCTAAAAGTCACGTTCCGAATCCAACTACGATATACCGCTTCATCTGAAACGATTTCTGCAATAATGTCTTGAGCACCTTGCAATGCTTCTTCTGCAGATTGCACTTCTTTCTCGGCATTTATAAACTCTATTGCCTTCTGATTCGGATCTTCTTTCGTATATAACAATAACCATTCAGCTAATGGCTCTAATCCTTTTTCTTTTGCAATCGTTGCTTTCGTTCTTCTCTTCTCTTTATACGGACGATATAAATCTTCTACTTCTTGCAACTTTGTAGCTTTCACAATTTGCTGACGTAATTCTCCTGTCAGTTTCCCCTTCTCATCAATAAGACGAAGAACCTCTTCTTTCCTATCTTCAAGCTGCATCATATATTGCCATCTCTCTAAAATCGTACGAATTTGCACCTCATCTAAAGAGCCTGTCCATTCTTTTCGGTAACGAGCAATAAATGGAACTGTGTTACCTTCTTCTGTTAATTGAATAACATGACGAACTTGCTTTTCGGTAAAGCCTAATTCCTTCACTAACATTTTCATTAACGCTTGTCGATTATCTACCATTTCCATATACAACCGCAACCTCCTCTATAATAAAAAAAGTTGCCCTTCAAAGAGAGCAACTTAAACTGCCGATTTAAAAATCTATTAGTCCTAAACTAATTTGTAGCGCTTCATCTACACGAATCATCATCACTTCATCTAAGTGAGTGATTTTGTCCGTTAAGCGCTGCTTATCGATTGTTCGAATCTGCTCAAGTAAAATAACAGAATCTCTCTCAAAACCGTACTTTTTCGCATCAATTTCCACATGAGTGGGTAATTTCGCTTTTTGAATCTGTGCAGTAATAGCCGCTACAATCACCGTTGGACTAAAACGATTTCCGATGTCATTTTGAATGACAAGAACTGGACGAACGCCTCCTTGCTCAGAACCAACAACTGGGGAAAGGTCTGCAAAATACACGTCGCCGCGTTTTACAATCAAAATATTACCCCCCGCTAACTAAGCGTTCTACTGTATGAGCTGCTTCATACTCTGCTAAGAAAGCTTCAGATGCAATACCAAGATTAATTTTTCCCATTTCAATGTACCCACGTCGCATTGATTCATGTTGGTAGCGTTTCTTCGTCTTATGTTGACGCAATAACAGTTGTGTTGCCTGGCAAATTAGTTCATGGCGATTCTTATTCTCTTGTTTTCCAATTCCGTCCAATTCCGTTACCATTTGCTTTGGCAACCGAACCACGATTTCAGTAGTTACACTTGATTCGGACACAAAAATACACCTCCACCGTCAACTACACACCCAAATATATATATGACACCTATTGTAATAATACCATTGTATGGAGCCTGTTGCAAAGACTTCCTTATTCCTTGCTTATGTTTTCCAATTCACAAACAAAACATTCATATTCTTTTATTTTTTATCTCATTACAACAAGAAACGGAAGAGTTTCCACGTTAAATTATGTTAAAAGTAATGATAAGTAAAAAGCTTCTCGTCAAAAAACGAACTTATTCTTAGCCACCGAAAAGTCCTCTCACATGACAAGAAGCAAATCATACTACATTCTATATATCATTCAAATAATTGATTACTTCCACAACTTTACCGTTCCGTATAAATATTCTCGGCACACGGAAACTAATCGTTGTAATAATTTCATAATTAATAGTCCCTGAATATTCCGCAACCTCTGTAGCGCTAATATATTCATCTCCTTGCCTTCCAATGAGTGTAACTTTCGTGCCAAGTGGCACTTCACAAGGAAGGTGAATCATGAATTGATCCATTGTTACTCGCCCTACAATCCGTACCCTTTTACCATTTACAAGCACTTCAAATCCTTGTAATCTTCTAAGCCAGCCATCTGCATAACCAATTGCAACAGTCGCAATCCATTCTTCAGTTTTCGTTCGATAAGTGACGTTATAACTAATTCCATCCCCTTTAATCACCTGTTTAATATGAGCAACTTTCGTATGCAATGATAGCGCTGGTTCTAATTTAAACGGTAAAAAAGGGCGTATTTCTACAGATGGAGATAACCCATACATCGCAATGCCAATTCGTACTGCATTAAATGTAATCCCTTGAAAACGTAGCGTTGCAGCACTATTAGCTGTATGAACAAACTTAGGATCCACTCCGAATTCTTTCAACCAACTTAACTGCTCCAAAAATGTGTTATATTGCTTATCAAAGTAAGAAGTCTCCACCTCATCTGCCGTTGCAAAATGCGTATAAACTCCTTCCAATTCTAAGAATGGTGCACCTTCTAAACTTTTTAAAAATCCTTTTAATTCTTTACGTTCACGTATTCCAATTCTCCCCATACCACTATCGAAATTAATATGGTATTTCATCGTAGACGAACCATCCCAAAGTTTGATTGCTTCATCTACCCATTCCTTTTGAAAAACAGTTAATGCTACATCATTTTCAGCAGCTACATTTATATCACGAGGAGGAGAAGGACCTAACACTAAAATCGGCGCAGTAATACCAGCTCTTCGAAGCACTAAAGCTTCATCTAAGAACGCAACTGCTAACCTTGTCGCCCCCGCTTCTAATGCTGTTTTAGCCACCGGTACATAATCGTGCCCATATGCATTCCCTTTAACTACGGCAAAAATTTCTACATCACTTGGGATAAATTCTTTAATATGTGTAACATTGTTATAAATCGCATCTAAATCCACTTCCACCCAAGTGTCACGGTAAAATGGCGCTTCTTCCATAAACACACTTCCTTATACACGATATGCGAAGCTTATTCTTTTATATGCTTCTTTTATGAAATCCACCCTTCAAACTAAGAAAAGACGTGGTGCACATATATCACCACGTCTAAGAAGTTTACTTCACTTGCTTCTCTGTAACTGAACGAGCAACCATTAACAGCTCCTTCGGCTCTAAACCTTTAGACACGAGCATATATTCTACTCCGTTATGCGACCACGTTAAAGAGTCTTTCGTCAATGCTCCAATTGTAAAGCCAAGATCAACCAATTCTCCGCTCACACTTATCGCTGACGAAGCCTCTGCAACTTTTGCCTTTTCTTGTATTAAAGTAAAGGATTTCTTACTTCCAGTGTATGTGAGTATCGCACGCTTGCCACTGTCTGTCTTCAACTCTTTTTCATCTTTCAAAGTCATACCTTGCGGCGTATCACGCGGATACAAAATAGCAAATGGTTTGTCTTCTTTCGCTGTCGTTTGAACATCTACTTGCGCTCTAGACATATTTTGTTTCGTATCAAATGCACCTTTATCAAATTTCGCATCAAATTTCACTTTAGAGAAATCTACTTTCACAAGAACATTTTGATCATTATCCATTAACTTCACCGAAACTGGTGTTAAATCACTTTTCTTCAATGTAATCTCTTGTTTCGGCAACATGTTTTGGTGTTGATAATTTGTTTTTGTTTTAAAGATATAATACTTATCTGTTTTTTCAAAAGTAAGGTTTTTCTTATCCTGCAAAATATCCCTCACAAGGGATTCGTATAAATAAGCCTGGCTACTATTTTGCGGCCAATCACTTTGGAAACGGAAACTCTTATTAAGCGCTGGTGTTAATACAAATACACCTTCTTCATTCCTTAAAATAATTTGACTTTGATCTTTTTTCGCATTCTGCAAATTCACACGATAAAAAGAAGGTTCCTTATGCCATATTTCTACCTTATACTCCTGAGGCTCATTCCCTGTTTTAATAGATAATTTCGCTTCAGCTTGATAGCTTTTCAACCCTTTTACTTTCGCCTCTAAATCTCTCACAACATCATCTTGTTTCTTTTCCATACAACCGGCCAACACAAAAACGGTTAATAAACCGACAAGAACTAAAAACAGACGCCTTTTCATCACTTCAGCCCCTTTGCCCCTATAAATGAATGGAAGATGTACCTTCCTTATCGCTACCACAAATATATGAGACAAAGATATAAAATATGCAGACTAGCGTGACGAGCTTTCTAAAACAACTTGAGCAACAGCAAATTCCTTACTATGACTAATTGATAAATGAACAATATGCTCTGTACTTGTAATAAGAATCGGCTTACCTCTATCATCATTTCTTACTTCAATATCTAAAAAACTCACTTCTTTCCCGATACCAGTCCCTACCGCTTTGGAATACGCCTCTTTCGCTGCAAATCTTCCAGCTACAAACTCTGTAAGGCGACTTCCCTTCAGCCCCTTAGCAACATTACGTTCACTTTCAGTTAAAATACGTTCCATAAATTTAAGCTTTCCATCTATCATTTTTTCAATTCGATTCAATTCAATAATATCGATTCCAATCCCTACAATCATTTCAAAATCCCCTTCTTCTATTTAGCTTTCTTTTTTCATATTGTAAGAATAACAGAGAATCTTTCTGATGCAAAAGGAGTGATACTCACAACATGCTAATACCATCCGCCCGCATTTCCTTACAACCAATCACCATCGCTTTACTTCTCATACAATTAATCATGATTATATTAGGTGATTTTCCCCTCTTTCCTATGGCAGCTTCTAATGAATATATCGCTAAAGGAGAATGGTGGCGTCTCCTAACTTCCCTGCTCGTACATGTAGACTTACAACATTTTCTTTTTAATAGTATTTGTTTATTCGTGCTTGGCTCTTCTATTGAAAAACAACTAGGGCACTTGTCTTTCATCATTATTTTTTTCCTTTCTGGCATTCTCGGAAATATGTCCTCTTATCTTATTATGCCTCATGAATATATTCATGCCGGGGCATCTGGTGGCATTTTCGGATTGCTAGGCGCACAGTTATTTCTATTGTATAGCCGATATCGTTCTTCCAATCCAAGAGACATCGCTATTTTTTCAATTATGATATGTATATTGCTACTATTCACTTTCTTCAATCCCTCTGCCAACCCTATCAGCCATTTAACAGGATTGATCATTGGTGGTATTTGCACTCCTCTATTAATAAAAAAACTCGATGGTGCAGAGCTCATTTAATATAAAAGCTCGCACCATCGACAATTTCCACATCTGTTTGTTCACTTAAATCTCTCATGAGTTGAAATAAAGACTCATCCTTCTTCTTCGCTTCAATCATACAATCAATTTGCGGAACACTTCCTTTTATCTTTTTTAAAAAAGATAAAAAAGTATCTACATTAATAAAGTCCGCATGTGCCCTTGGGTCTTTTCCCTCTCTAGGACTAGAAATGTGCATTTTCACCGGTAACAAAGACGATTCCCACGTATGTACAACACGCGCCCAATCTTCATGCCAATCTTCTCGATCATGATTCATCATATGATGATGTAAATCAAATACAACGGGAATGTCCAACTTTTCTCCTAAATATAATGTGTCCTCGAGCGTAAAAGTTGTATCATCATTTTCTAACATAATCATTTCCTGAATACCTCTTGGGACGTTAGACCAATTCTCTATAAAACGCTCTAATGCGAGCTCTTTATCTTTATATCCGCCCCCAACATGCATTACACATCGTTGCTTATGTTCAATTCCCATACCTTTTAATAATTTTCTATGCATTTGTAATGTCTTGACAGATTGTTTAAAAATATTCTCCTCGGGTGAATTAAGTACAACAAAATGATCTGGATGAAAATCAATACGCATATTCATTCGAATAGCGTAATCACCTAACACTTTTAAATTTTCTTTTAAGGGACGAATGTAGTTCCACTCTAACAACTCCTCATGATTCGCTAAAGGAATCAACTTGGAACTAAGTCGAAAAAAGGATATATCATGGCCTTTGTTATGTTTTAATAACCGTAAGCAATTTTCCAAATTCGAATTAGCAATTCTTTCAAGTTTACGAATCGCCGCTTCCCGATCATCTATTTTTTGAAACTGCGCGTACGTCATCGTTTGAGATGGAGATGCGTTTTTCAAATGTACACTCATCGCAACATACCCAAGTCTTACAAGCATGTAGCACCTCATTTCTACACAAGTTATTATGTAGTATGTACAATTACAGAAATAAAAAAAGAGAATGCCGGAAAAGGGCATTCTCTTTTTTACTATTAAGCTTGTGGCTTACGGCTATGATGTTTTCTTTCACCGCCGTCCGTTTGAAGATCCTGGGCGACCTTGACCTTCTCCACGACGACCACGGTTGCCGCCATCACGATTGCGATCACGGTTACCGTCACGATTACGACCATCACGATTGCGGTCACGGTTACGACCATCGCCACCGCGTCCATCACGACTACGATTACGGTTACCATCACGGTATCCACCTCCGTTACCGCCGCGTTTTTTAGAACCGCCACCTCTTGCAACAACTGGTGGTTCTGATGTTAAAGCGATTGGAGTTGTATCTGGCTCTTTTGTCATCATTTTTAAAGCAGCAGCTACTACTGTTACAGAGTCGTTCTCTTCTAACATTTCTTCCGCAATACGCTTGTAGTATGCTAAGTTTTCATTTTCAATTGTGTTTTGAAGTTTTTCAGCAATTAAACGTTGTTGACCTTCTAGTGCCTCGTCAAGTGTTGGTGCATCCATGCGGTCCATTTTACGTTTTGTTGTGCGCTCGATATTTTTTAATTGTCCAGATTCACGTGGTGTTACAAATAGCATTGCAATACCTTTTTTACCTGCACGACCAGTACGGCCAATACGGTGAACGTATGATTCTGGATCTTGTGGAATATCGAAGTTGTATACGTGTGTTACACCTGAAATATCAAGACCACGCGCAGCAACGTCTGTTGCAACAAGAACTTCAATAGAACCTTCTTTGAACTTACGTAATACAGACATACGTTTCGCCTGAGTTAAATCACCGTGGATACCTTCCGCAGCATAACCACGTAAATTTAATGCTTCTGATAATTCATCAACACGACGCTTTGTACGACCGAATACAATCGCAAGCTCTGGAGATTGAATGTCTAATAAGCGTGTCAATACATCAAACTTTTTCTTTTCTTGCACTTCTAAATAGAACTGCTGAATGTTTGGCATTGTTACTTCTTTTGCTTTTACTTTAATGTGTTGAGGCTCAGTCATGAAACGCTCAGCAATACGACGGATTGGATCCGGCATTGTCGCTGAGAATAGTAATGTTTGGTGTGTTTCTGGCACATCTGTTAAAATTGCTTCAATATCTTCAATGAAGCCCATGTTTAACATTTCGTCCGCTTCGTCAAGAACAACTGTCTCTACGTTTTGTAAGCGAAGTGTTTTACGGTTAATATGATCTAAAATACGACCCGGCGTACCAACAATAATGTGTGGGTGTTTTTTTAGAGCACGAATTTGGCGGTTAATATCTTGACCACCGTAAATTGGTAAGATACGAACGCGTTTATGTTTACCAATTTTGTATAGCTCTTCTCCAACTTGAATTGCTAATTCACGCGTTGGCGCGATAACAATACCTTGAACCGATTCTTTATGTGTATCCACTTTATCTAATAGTGGTAATCCGAATGCTGCTGTTTTCCCTGTACCTGTTTGTGCTTGCCCAATAATATCCTTACCTTGCAATGCATGTGGAATTGTTTCAGCTTGAATTGGCGTAGCCTCTTCAAAGCCCATACTTTCAACAGATTGCAGTAAAGAATCACTTAATCCTAATTCTCGAAATGTTGTCAATGTTACTTCTCCTTTTCTATCCTATACTTATCATTTAAAAAAAGGCGTTTTCCGAATTTGCGGAAAAGCCCTTTTCCTGAATGCTCACGTATATAAACGGGCGTATATTCTTCACGAAAATACTTCTAAACGTTATTACACTTTATCAATTATAAGTTTTGTATGTGTAAAAAGCAAACCCAACTGTTACCTTATTTTCATATTCAGAGGTTTTTTCTTCACTTTTATTTTTTTATATTTACTGTAAGCGCTTATTATAAGTTTCTTCTTTTTTCGTTGCTATCATCCCTATTTATATACACCAATTATTTCAACATCGTAATTACTTCTTCCAATTTCATACCGCGAGATGCTTTTATTAATACAACATCTTTTGCATCGACTACTGCTTGCAACTCTTTTACTAACTCTTCTTTATTATCATAAGCCTTTACACGTTCGTTAGGGAAATTAATTTTCGCTCCTTCAGCAATTTGAGCCCCTAATTTACCATATGTGAACACATAGGAGATTTTTGCTGGATCGATTAATTTACCTACCTCATAATGAAACTGTACTTCTTGATCTCCAAGCTCTAACATATCGCCGAGAACAACAATTTTTTTAGAGAATCCATCTAAACCATTCATTAGGTGGAATGCTGCTTCCATAGCTGTTGGACTTGCATTATAAGCATCGTTGATAATTGTTAATCCACTATTTGTTTTTACAATTTCCATACGCATGCCTGTCATTTGAAGTGTTACTAAACCTTCTTTCATCTCTTCCCACGTTACACCAAAATGTTTCGCAATTGCCATAGAAGCAAGCGTATTATACACATTGTGTTTCCCTAATACCGGTAGATAGAATGAAATGTTTTCTTCTCTATTCATTTTAAAGTGTGTCCCAGTTGCTTGTAACGTTACAGTCGTTGGATAGTAATCATTTGCTCTAGCATCACCAAACGTAACTGTTTCAGCTATTAAATTCATTTCAGGAACACGATTCGTTAATAACGGCTCATCTCCGTTATATACGAACACTCCACCTTCTTGTAATCCTGTCACAATTTCTAATTTCGCTTCAGCAATTGCCTCACGAGATCCTAAGTCCATTAAATGCGCTTCACCAATGTTCGTAATGATAGCTGCATTTGGACGAGCTAACTTAGATAAGAATTCAATTTCCCCGCGGCTTGACATTCCCATTTCTAATACAGCTACTTCTGTATTTTCTTCTAAGTTTAAAATAGTAAGAGGTAGCCCGATATGATTATTGAAGTTTCCTTCTGTTTTTTGAACTTTGAATTTAGTCGCAAGAAGACTTGTTACAATATCTTTTGTAGATGTTTTACCGTTACTACCTGTCACACCAATCACTTTAACATCCAATTGGTCGCGATAGTTTTTTGCTAACATTTGTAATGCTGATAGCGTGTCTTCTACAAAAATAACCGGAAGATTCTCAGGTGGATTTGCTACATCTTTCATCCATAATGTCGCCACAGCTCCATTTTCAACAGCTTTATCTACAAAAGCATGTCCATCGAAACGTTCACCTTGAATCGGAACATATAAGTTTCCTTTTTCGATTTTTCTCGTATCAATAGACACTCCTTGTATAGTAATTCCCTCATACTGCTCTGCTAATCCCGTACCATTTGTCATTTGTTCTACTTGTTTTAACGTTCGATTTATCATAAAAACACTCCTTACATAGAGGAAGCACTATTCCTTCGAATAGTGCCTCCTCCTTTTTTTGTTAGATTGTATATTTAATTTTTTGTTTTTCTTCGTGACGCTCCATTGCTAAACGAATTAGCTCTTCAATTAATTCCGGATACGGTAATCCAGTATGTTGCCATAGTAGAGGGAACATACTAAACGGCGTAAATCCTGGCATCGTATTCACTTCGTTAATATATACTTCTCCATCTTTCGTTAAGAAGAAATCAGCTCGCGTTAAGCCAGCACCATCTAACGATTGGAATGCAACAATCGCATCTCGTTTAATAACATTAGACTCTTCTTCTGTCATTTCAGCTGGAATAATTAACGCTGTATCACCATCGATGTATTTCGACTTATAATCATAGAAGTCTTTTTTAGGTACGATTTCACCTACAACTGAACATTTCGGTTCATCATTACCTAGTACACCAACTTCTACTTCACGTCCAACGATATTTTCTTCCACAATAATTTTACGGTCAAATTGGAATGCTTCTTCAAATGCATTCTCAAGTTCTTCACGATTTTTACACTTATTAATCCCAACACTTGAACCAAGGTTTGCTGGTTTTACGAAGCAAGGGTATCCTAATACTTCTTCTACTTTTTCATATGCTGTTTCACGATCTTTTTCCCATGCACTACGAATAAATGATGCATATTTTGCTTGTTTCAATCCAGCTTCTGCAAAGATGTTTTTCATAACAACTTTATCCATACCAGCAGCAGATGCTAGAACACCATTTCCTACATACGGAATATTCATTAATTCTAATAATCCTTGCACCGTTCCATCTTCACCATTTGGTCCATGTAGTAATGGGAAAATAACATCGATAGCATTTTCCTCAGCATTTGTAGATGGAATGATTTCTGTGCTTAATGATAACGGAGAAATCGCATTTTCTGCACCGCTCATTTTTAGAACTTCAACATCTGTTACTTCACCTTCAATACGCTCACCGCGTACCCATTGACCTTGTTCTGTAATATAAATTGGATGAATCTCGAATTTATCTTGATTTAATGCTTTAATAGCAGCAAGAGCCGTTTGTAGCGAAACTTGATGCTCAGCTGATTTTCCACCATATAATAAACCTAATTTAATTTTTGTCACTGAAATCACCCTAACCAATTGTTTTCATTTTTCTATTTTAGCACTTTTTATAAAAATAGGTAGTTCCTATTTGAAATAAAGTGCAACTTCCACAAATAATTAAATGACACCACTTATTGGTTTTCTATACTTTTTCCACTTAAATTTCTTCATAGATATATAAAATTGCAACTCAATCTAGTTATGTACCTAAAATATGTAGAAATCCCCTTTTTGTGTATGTCATCTAATTATTAAGAAGATTGTTTGGTTAGTGTGCTTTTTTGCCTTTGTTCAACAAGGCGGTCTAAAGAAATATATACAATACCTGCAACTACACAACCTACAGCTAAAATTGTAAATAGAAAGTGGCCAAGTAATCGCTCTAATAAAAAACCTCCAAGAAGTGGGCCGAATGCACTTCCTGTAATCCACTGCAAACTTGCAGCTCCCATATAAGTCCCCCTCAAATGCTCAGGGGCCAAATTCGCTACAAACGTCATCTGTACAGGCGACATAATCATCTCACCTAACGTATATATGGCATATACAAACAGTAAAGTTATTAAAATAATCGTAGCATTTGTATCAAGTCCTCCAAACCACTTCGGTAACCACCCTATGAAAAATAACCCAATCCCAAACAAACATGCACCATATAACATCGTCTTTCCAACAGGTTTATCTGTGACCCATTTTGAAATTTGAAATTGGAACAACACAACTAATAGTCCATTTAAAGCCATTAAATATGGATATGGATTGTTAGTTCCAAAAATATCTTTCATTTCATTGTCAAAGTGCAGCGGCAACATGCCTTCTGTTTGAGAAAATCCCATCGAAATAATGATACCTGCTAATAAATAAATCATGAGTGCCTTATCTCGCAATACAATTTTCCACACTGCTCCTGATTCTTTTTCTGTATCACCTTCTTTATTCGTACTCTTTGGCATTGTCTCTTGAATAAGGACGAATACAAGTAATGCATAAAATAACATCGTAGATGCGGCAATAATAAACACAAGGTTCTTCGATAACATAACTACTGAAGCCCCCATTATCGGACCAATTGCAGCACCTATATTGTGTCCCATTCGCAATAAACCATATGCTTCTGTTCTTTTTTCTGGCGCCGTTACATCCGCAACCATCGCTGATGCAGCTGGATGAAATAACGAATTACTTAATCCTAAAAAAATAGATAAAATCGCATATGGAATAAATCCTTCTATAAATAAAAAACCGAGCATGAATACCGCATTGCTCGCCATCGAAAATATCATAATCGGTTTTCTTCCATATATATCAGCAATTCTTCCCCCTATAATTGATCCAAAGCTTGCAGCAATTGGAGACAGTGCCATAATCACTCCGACCTGTAATAATGAATCTACCTTATCTTTTAAATATAATGCAAAAAAAGGCATCAACATCATCATTGCAATTCCATTTAACGTCTCACCAATAAACCGAATCCATACGTTACGGTCCATCTCCCTTAACTCACGCCACGTATTTTTCATTATTTCACCCCTTTTGTTCACCAATAATTATCTTATAACAAGTTCAGAAGAATGTAAATTTTCAAAATTAAAAATCCATTCTAACAGAATTAGAATGGATTTTTCTACTTATAAATTGGCTGCGTCGTCTTCTTCTTTACTATTATTTAAAGCACTATGTTTTCGGCTATATAAGAAGTAAACCGCAATACCGATAATCATCCATACACCAAAACTAATCCAAGCCGTCCCAGATAATTGAAGCATTAAGTATAAACAAAAAATTACCGTTAACGCTGGTAAAAACGGTACAAGCGGCGCCTTAAATGCTCTTGGTAAATCAGGATGCGTTCTTCTCATTACAATAACAGCAACAGCTACAAGTGCAAAGGCTGATAAAGTCCCCATATTTACAAGATGCGCTAACACATTTAAATCTATTAATCCTGAAATAAGTGCTGCAATAATTCCCGTTGTCCACGTATTTAAAAACGGTGTTTTAAATTTCGGGTGAACTTTAGCAAGACGTTTCGGCAACAATCCGTCTCTACTCATTGCATATGAAACTCGTACTTGCCCATACATCATAACTAACATTACTGTTGTGATCCCTGTAATTGCGCCTACTGAAATTACCCCCGCTAAACTATCTTGTCCAATAAATTGAAGTGCAAAAGCGACTGGATCTGATATATTCAACTGTCCGTATGGAACAATTCCTGTCAAAATAAGCGAAACAATAATATAAAGAGCCGTACAAATTAATAAAGATGCAATAATACCAATTGGTAAATCACGTTGTGGACGTTTCACTTCTTCTGCTGCCGTTGAAACTGCATCAAACCCTATGAATGCAAAGAACACTGTAGCAGCTCCAGCCATTACACCATCTAAGCCAAATGGCATAAAAGGCGTCCAGTTTTCAGGTTTCACATAATTAAAACCAGCAAAGATAAAAATAAGAACAACCGCTAGTTTAATAAATACCATAATATTATTTACACGTGCACTTTCACGAACACCTCTAGATAAAAGAACTGTCATCACTAAAATAATGAGAACTGCTGGCAAATCAATTATTCCACCCTTTCCTGTACCAGGGGCTGAGGAAAGAATGGTAGGAATATGAATTCCAAATCCCTTTAATAAAGATTGGAAGTACGCGGACCAACCATTTGCCACAGCAGATGTAGCAAGTAAATACTCAAGCATTAAGTCCCATCCAATTAAAAATGCGAATACTTCTCCCATCGTCGCATATGTGTACGTGTACACACTGCCTGAGACAGGAACTGAAGAAGCAAATTCAGCATAACAAAATGCAGCAAAGGCACATGCTAACGCGGCTATCGCAAATGATAATATAATAGCTGGTCCAGAATGTTTCGCTGCTACCACGCCCGTTAGAACAAAAATACCCGTTCCAACAATTGCCCCGATTCCAAGCATCGTTAAATCTAGTGCGCCCAATGTTCTTGCTAACGTCTTTTGTTTACTCTCTTGCATTAACTTTGCAATAGGCTTCTTTTGAAAAATTTGCTTCATAGCATGCTCCTCCAAGTTTTAAATTTTCTGAAAATTTTTAATTCGCTTTTTTATTTTACTCATAGCACTTTTCCCAGTCAATACTTTTGTCGAAATAAGTAGAAACTCTTATGAATATGCACGATTTTTATCATTCTTTCTATATATCTTTCTATAATTTTTTTTGGTATTATTATACATGTCGATTCCATGAAAAAGGCATGCTCTGTTATTGAGCATGCCTTTTTCTTACTTATTTCACAGTATATGATCCCTCTTCAATCCAGCTATACATATATTTTTCATCTTCTGTTTCATGTGCTTGTTTTACAATACGAAGCGGACGGAATGTATCTATCATAACAGCTAATTCAAGCGTTTCTTTTTTCCCTATACTCGCCTCTGTTTTCCCAGGATGTGGCCCGTGAGGAATGCCGCTCGGATGAAGTGTAATAGACCCTTCCTCCACACCTTTTCGGCTCATAAAGTTACCTTCTACATAGTACAGTACTTCATCACTATTCACGTTACTATGATAATACGGTGCCGGAATAGATTCTGGATGATAGTCATATAAACGTGGTACGAAAGAACAAATAACGAAATTGTGACCTTCGAACGTTTGATGTACTGGAGGTGGCTGATGAATACGACCTGTAATTGGTTCAAAATCCTCTACATTAAAGACCCACGGATATAAATAGCCATCCCAACCAACAACATCTAACGGATGATGTCCTAAAACATGTTTATGCATATATCCCCTCGACTTTGTCATTACGACAAACTCACCTTTTTCATCATACGTCTCTAATTTTTCAGGACCACGAATATCTCTCTCACAAAACGGGCTATGCTCTAACAATTGTCCATATTCATTACGATAGCGACGCGGTGTTGTAATTTGACTATTTGCCTCTACAACAAGAAACTTAGTCTCTCCTTCATCTGGAATAACACGATAAATCGTTCCAATTGGAATTGTTACATAATCGCCTTTTCTATAATGAACCGTTCCAAACATCGTTTCAATTTTTCCTGTTCCGTAATGGACAAACAACATTTCATCGCCATCACCATTACGGTAGAAATAGTCCATTTTTTCTGTTGGGCTCACTACTCCGATTAATAAATCCTCATTCCCAAGTATAAAGTTTCTCCCGCTTACTGCATCACCACTTTTTTTATTTTCTTTCGTGCGAAAGTGACGATGAGAAAGAGCAACATCTTCTTCATACTGCAACTGACAAGAATGAGATAATGCCGCATGCCCTACTTCCGTTGGCATATAATGATGGTACAAAATAGATTGCGTACCAGAAAAACCTTTTGTTCCCATTACCTGCTCACGATAAAGCGACCCGTCTTTTTTACGGAATTGTACATGTCGTTTATGAGGTAGCTCCCCCATGTGACGATAAAACATGCCCATCACCTGCTTCCCTTTCTATTTTGACCGTATTACGTAATGTACCTAAACCAGTAATCGTAAGTTCTACCACATCACCATCTTGTAGCCACTCTTCTGTGCCTAGTTCTAAAATGCAACCTGTTCCTACTGTTCCAGAACCAATCACATCGCCTGGATATAACGTAACGTCTTCCGAAGCACGTTCAATCATTTCAGCAAATGTATAGTAAATATCTCGGAAGTTCCCTTTTGATAATAGCTTTCCATTTACATGAGCAGTCATCTCTAACTCATAACGGTCACCATTACGATAAATATCTAGTTCCTCTTTCGTAACAAGGTACGCTCCTAATGAAGTTGCAAAATCTTTTCCTTTCGCTGGACCAAGTCCTACCTTCATTTCTGTTGCTTGTAAGTCCCTTGCACTCCAATCATTCATAATACAATAACCAAAAATGTATTCCTCTGCTTGCTCACGAGAAATATTTCTTCCTTCTTTCCCAATTACGCAAGCAATCTCTAACTCATAATCAAGTTTTTTAGATTTCTTCGGACTAATTACAACATCATCTGGACCAATTACAGCACGATGGTTTGTAAAATAAAAAACCGGGATATCGTACCATTCAGGTACAACATCTAACCCTCTTCGGCCACGTGCCGTTTTTACGTGCTGTTCAAATGCATAAAAATCCCTAATACTACTCGGATTAGGAATCGCTGCTACTAATTGCACTTCCTCTAAAGAATATATGCCCTTTTCCGGCTTGTTAATATTACGCAACACTTCTACATACTCATCCACTTTCTCTAAAAAGGCGAACATAGAAGAAGGTAATTTTCCACCACTAGCAAGATTCATATCGATTACTTTGTCACCTTCAAGCCATCCAGCTCGCATTTCTTTTGAAGGAAGACGAAATGTAACAAATTTCATCATGATTCCTCCTTATGAAAATGAAATTTCCACCAGCAAAAGAATCCCTGCTGGTGGATATAAATTTTATAAATTTCCGCGACGCTCTTGTTCTCTTTCAATTGATTCAAATAACGCTTTAAAGTTTCCTTCTCCAAATCCACGAGACCCTTTACGCTGAATGATTTCAATAAATAAAGTTGGACGATCTACAATTGGTTTCGTAAAAATTTGTAGTAAATAGCCTTCATCATCGCGATCTACTAAGATCTTTAATTCTTTTAACTTATCAATTTCTTCATCAATTTTTCCAACTCGTGCAGTTAATTCATCATAATAAGTATCTGGTGTATCTAAAAACTCCACACCATTTGCACGAAGCGCTTCTACTGTTTTAACAATGTCATTTGTTAGTAAAGCAAGATGCTGTACACCTGCTCCATTGTAGAATTCTAGATATTCTTGAATTTGTGATTTTCGCTTTCCATCTGCTGGTTCGTTAATAGGGAACTTAATACGACTTCCATTTGTCATAACCTTCGACATTAATGCTGAATACTCTGTACTAATATCATCATCATCAAAATGGATCATTTGTTTAAAGCCCATAACGTTCTCGTAATAACTAACCCACTCTTCCATCTTTTCAACATTACCAACTACATGGTCTACAGCAATTAAACCTGACTCTTCAAATGGAATATCAAACTCAGCCTTTTGGAATCCTGGCATAAATGTTCCTTTATAATTTTTACGCTCTACAAGCGTATGAATTGTATCACCATACGTACCAATAACTGCTTTTTTCAATGTACCGTTCTCGTCTGTTAACTCTACAGGTGGAGCAATTGCGACGGCACCACGTTTCACCGCTTCCGAGTATGCTTTATCAACATCGTCAACAAGTAACGCCACATCTTTCACGCCATCACCATGAGTCTTTACAAATTCTGCAATACGATTGTCGCTACTTAAAGCCCCAGACACAACGAAACGCATATTTTTTTGCACAAGAACATAAGATACTTTTTCACGATTACCAGTTTCTAATCCAGAGTAAGCCACAATTTTGAATCCGAATGCTCTCGCAAGGTAATAGCTTGATTGCTTTGCATTTCCTACGTAAAATTCCAAATGATCTACATCACGTACTGGAAAAAAGTCCTCCATTTGTGCAGCTAGCGTATCCATAGATTTTTGTTTCATAAAATCCTCATCCCCCTGTAAATAGATTAAATGGTCCATACTTAAAACCAACCGAAAACGCTTCCAACATCAATTAATAGAAATTAGTTAGCAAGCTAACAAATTCTGACCTTTAAAATTTTCTATCTTTTCTGTCAAATTCCTCTTTTTTTCTTACATATAAAATTCGACTTTTTTCTCTTTAAAATAAAGGGGACTATTCATACTTGAAGGGATATATAGAAGAAAAATAAAAAGGACCCCAACATATTAATTACTTACTAATATGCTAGAGTCTTTATTTTTTTTGAATAATTGTATTTATATGTCTCATACTAATACATTTGCAAGGAATAGAATAAATGATGTTAATACTACCGCTCCACCTAATGATCCTAATAAATCTGTTTTTGTTACTTGTAACACTTGTTCACTGTTCATATTCCTCATTCTCCTCTCATTTTTCTTTTGTTACAAAGTTTTTATTATACTAACACGCTTGATAGAAATACGATTAATGCTGTTAACACTACTGCTCCACTTGCTGATCCTACGAAGTCACCTTTTGTTACTTGTAATACTTGCTCTTTCATTTCTTTCATTCTCCCTTCATTTGTTTTTTGTTACAAAACTTTTATTATACTAACACGCTTGATAGAAATACGATTAACGCTGTTAATACTACTGCTCCACTTGCTGATCCTACGAAATCACCTTTTGTTACTTGTAATACTTGCTCTTTCATTTTGCATTCTCCTCTCGTTTTCTTTTGTTACAAAACTTCTATTATACTAATACGCTTGATAGAAATACGATTAATGCTGTTAATACTACTGCTCCACTTGCTGATCCTACGAAGTCACCTTTTGTTACTTGTAATACTTGCTCTTTCATATTATGTATCCTCCTCTTAATAAGTTATCTATATGTAATTTCTAAGAAATGTTTATTTCATAGTTTTTATGTTGACGTTACATTAAATTTAATAACGTAACGTTTGTAACATTAATGTAACATAACTATTGTTACGTTGCAATATAATTACGTAAATTTTATTACACTTTTTTTACGTTTTTTTATAAACATCCTAAAAAACCTTGATTTAATGCATTTTCTACTAACTTCATATTTGTAACATTCATGTAATATTACAGTCATATAACGAAACATCCCCATATCCACCTCTACTTTTGTTACAAATTAACATAAATCTTTCATTAATAAAGTGGAATCTATCAAATTCTTACTGATAGTTCATGAGAGGTAAAATACAATCTTTCCAAGATAAGTTTATATGTTTCCTCCATATAACTATGTATAATAAAAACAAAGAGGTGGTCATTTTGAAATTAATCGCATTAGATATGGATGGAACACTACTATCATCTAGTCTTGAAATCTCCAAAGAGAACTTACAAGCTATCCAAACTGCAAAAGAGGCTGGTCATATAGTCATGATTTGTTCTGGTCGTGCAAAAGAAGATGCTTTAAAATTATTGGAAGAATATAAACTATCTCTTCCGGTTGGAGCGAGCAATGGGGCAATTGTTTATGTGGATGGAAAAGTAATTAACTCGCGTTGTTTACAAAACGATAAAGTATACAAGCTTGCAAAATTACTAGAATCTGAAGGTTTTCCTTATAAGCTATATACGAATAAAGGAGTTTATTCTCCATATACATGGCAAGATCAAGTCATGCAAGCGTTCGAAGAGAACAAGCATGCACTAGATGTTACACTTGAGGAACTTGAAAGAATTACAGAAAAACAAAAGAAATCAAACTTAATTACTGATTTCCAAAAAATCGAAGATGTTGTAAATAATCCAGAATTAGAAATATCTAAATTCTTCATTTTGACGTTTAACGCAGAGCATCGTACACAGCTATTAAGCGTGTTACAAGAAGACACCGATATTTCAGTTACAGCATCCGCTCCTACTAATGTAGAAATTATGGATAAGCATGGTCATAAAGGGAACGGTCTACAAGAAATGGCTGCTTATTTCAATATACCAATTGAAGATACTATTGCAATCGGGGACAACTTTAATGATGTGCCAATGTTACAAGTAGCTGGCTTATCAGTGGCAATGGGAAATGCTGAAGAAGATGTAAAAAAACTATGTGATGTTGTCACATTAACAAATAATGAACATGGTGTTGCTCATGCAATCGAGCAATTTGTATTGAAACAAACTTCATCTAGTAAATAAAAAAAGGACTCTTTCAGTTTCTGAAAGGGTCCTTCTCTTTTATACATGATGACAAGCAACAAAGTGCTCTTCACCAACATTACGGAATTCCGGTACCGTTTGTTTACAAATATCTGTTGCAAATGGGCAACGTGTATGAAAGCGACAACCTGAAGGTGGATTCGCTGGACTTGGAATATCACCCTCTAGTATAATTCGCTCTCGCTTCACTGTTGGATCTGGTATTGGCACAGCGGATAACAATGCTTTTGTATACGGATGAAGTGGATTTATAAATAACTCATCACGTGGCGCTGTTTCCACAATCGTTCCTAAATACATAATTCCAATCTTCGTACATAAATGCTCTACTACGCTTAAATCATGTGAAATGAATAAATAAGATAGTCCTTTTTTCTCCTGTAACTCACTAAATAAATTAATGATTTGTGCTTGAATAGATACATCTAGTGCTGCCACAGGTTCGTCAGCTACAATAAATTCTGGATTTAATACCATAGCTCTTGCGATAACGATACGTTGACGTTGTCCACCAGAAAACTCATGAGGGTACCGGTCAATATGATATGGAGCTAAGCCACATAACTCTAATACTTCTGTCACCTTCTCACGAACATTTTCTTTCGTCGCTAATCCGTGAGCTAACATCGGCTCACCAAGCGCTTCCCCAATTCTCATTCTCGGATTTAATGAGCTAAATGGATCTTGGAAAACAAGTTGCATATTAGGACGATGTTTTCTCAATTCTTCCTTAGATAAAGAGTGAACATCTTGCCCTTTAAACTTCACTTCCCCTTCCGTTTTTTGAACGAGACGTAAAATTGTTTTTCCTATCGTCGTTTTTCCGCTTCCCGATTCACCAACGAGGCCGAACACTTCACCTTTATTAATAGTAAAACTTACCCCATCAACTGCTTTTACATGTCCAACCGTTCTACTAAATATGCCGCCTTTAATTGGAAAATATGTTTTTAAGTTCTTTACTTCTAATAATGGTTCACTCATTGTTCCGCACGCTCCTCATATAACCAGCAAGCAACTTTATGATTCTCATCATGTACATTCAAACTTGGCGCCTCTTCTTTACATATTTCCATACAATGCTCGCAACGGCCACTAAAGTAGCAAAACTCATCTAAACCAACTAAATTAGGAACTTGCCCTGGAATAGAATATAGTTTATCTATTCGTTTACCCATCACTGGTTTTGATTTCAACAAACCTTTCGTATACGGGTGTTTCGGATTTTTGAATATCTCTAGTACTGGGGCTTCTTCAATAACTTTCCCGCCATACATAACGACAACATAATCAGCCATTTCCGCTACGACACCTAAGTCATGTGTAATTAATAAAATCGACGTTTTAAATTCTTCTTTCACTTGTCTTAGTAGATCCAATATTTGAGCCTGAATCGTAACATCAAGAGCCGTTGTCGGTTCATCCGCAATTAATAACTTAGGATTACAACTAAGTGCAACAGCAATCATAATACGTTGTAACATACCACCACTTAGTTCGTGTGGATAAGAATGGACGATTTCATCCGCACGAGCTATGCCGACTTTACGAATTAACTCAATCGCCTTCTTATATGCTTCATTTTTACTAAGCAGTTCATGCACCCTTAACGTCTCTACAATTTGTTCCCCTACAGTAAATACTGGATTTAGCGATGTCATCGGTTCTTGGAAAATCATCGCAATATCATTACCTCGTAAACTACGAAGCTCTTTCTCTTTCATTCCTAAAAGACTTTTTCCTTCATATAAAATATCTCCACCTACTACACTGCCTGATTCAGCAATAAGTCCCATAATAGATAAAGCCGTTACACTTTTCCCGCAACCAGATTCACCTACAACACAAACAGTTTCACCTTCTCGAACTGTAAAACTAACATGATTCACAGCTTTTACTGTTCCTTCTTCTGTCTGAAAGTGTGTTTGTAAGTCTTTCAACTCTACTACCGCTTTACTCATATTCCCTCACCTACCGTCTCATCTTTGGATCTAACGCATCACGAAGTGCATCACCAAGTAAATTAATGGATACAACTGTTATAAAAATTGCAAAACCAGGCGGAATCCATAACCACGGACGCTTTTGGAAATCAATTAATGAGTTCGCTGCACTAATCATATTCCCCCATGACGGTGTAGGCGGGACGACCCCGAGACCTAAGTAGCTTAGTGCGGACTCCCCTAAAATAGAACCTGCAACACCTAATGTGGATACAACAATTAATATTGGTAAAACATTAGGAATTAAGTGATATATAATTTTCCGGTAATCTTTTATCCCTAGCACATCAGCAGCTTGCATAAATGCTTGCTCTCTAAGTGATAAAATTTGACCTCTTACAAGGCGTGCAAGCCCCGGCCAACCTACTAAACTTAAAATAATCATAATGACATATAGACGATAATCAGACGGTACTTTCCACTCCGATAAAATCGCACCCATTATAATAAGTAATGGTAATCCTGGCATCGACATTAAAATATCGGCAAGACGCATAATAATATTATCAACGATGCCACGATAAAATCCTGCAATAGCCCCTAATACAGCTCCTAATATTACTGATAAAACCATAGAAGCTAGGCCAATCGTTAATGAAATTCGCCCTGCTTGCATAAGCCTCGTTAAAATATCTCTCCCTAATTGATCTGTACCGAGCCAATGAGAAAAACTAGGTGGCTTGTTAATTAACGCAACTTGTATTTTCCCTGATGCATATGGTGAAAAGAACGGACCGATAAAACAAAATAAAAACATAAAAATTAATGCATACAATCCTACGAGCGCCATCTTATTTTTCTTTATCTTTTTAAGAGCTTGTCGCCACGGTGATGATTCATTTTTCCTTCTCTTTTTTTCTTTCTTCTCTGCAATCGCTGTAACAGTTTCCATCTCGTTTCCCCCCTTTACTTCAACCGAATACGTGGATCAACAACTGCATATACAATGTCTGCGAAAAAGTTTGAAACAATCGTTAAACAAGAAAGAAACATCGTAAATGCCATCAATACTGTATAATCACGGAAATTAAGCGCCTCTAATTGAATATTACCGATACCTGGCCAGTTAAAAATTTGTTCTATAATAATGGCTCCAGAAAACAATCCAGGTAACTCGAACGCAAGCAATGTAATCGCCGGTAAAATTGCATTTTTTAATGCATGCTTATAAATAACAGTCTTCTCCTTTAAACCTTTCGCACGTGCTGTTCGTATGTAATCTTGTCTAACAACCTCTAACATACTTGTTCTAAAATAACGAGTTAATGAACCTACTCCAAGAAGTGTCAAAATAAATACCGGTAAAATCATATGTTTTGCAACTTCTATCACATAAGCAAACCCAGTAGAATTACTGCCAACATCAATCATCCCACCTATCGGTAATAATTTAAAATCAACTGCGAACACTTTAATTAAAAACAAACCGATAAAGAAGGAAGGAAATGACATCGCTGCAAAAACACCAATTGTTACAAGTTTATCGAATAAAGAATGTTGCTTCGTTGCTGAGAATACACCGATAATAAGTGCAATTAGCCAAATAAAAAATAATGCAATAACTGCTACACTAAACGAGTTCCAAATAAACTTATTTAATAGTGATGTTACAGGTTCTTGATATTGAAGCGAAAAACCAAAGTCTCCTTGCAATGCATTACCTAACCAATGAAAATAGCGCTCGACAATTGGTTTGTTCAATCCATACAATTCCCTAAGCTCAGCTGCTCGTTCCGGTGTAATCTTTGGATTTGAATCAATATAATCACCCGGAAGAAGTGCGAACAGGAAGAAGATAATAATTGATGTTCCAAACAGTGTAGGAATCATTTGTAGCAACCTACGAACGATATATGTTTTCACCCTTTTTCTCTCCAATCTAATGCTTAAAATAGAAGAACATTTTTTCAAATCGGCACATTACTAACCGAATGAAAAAATGTCTTCTACTTATACATTCTTCTCGTTATTTTTCAAATGATAATACTGGTAAGTTTGCACTAATACTATTGTATTTTTCAGGATCAATTCCTTTTATATTCCCGTTATAACCAGTAATTGTTCTGCGATAGTTTAAGAGAATTACTGGTGGATCATCACTTAATTCTTTATAAAGTTCTTTATAGATTGGTTTACGTTTTTCAATATCTACCGTTTCTATACCTTTTTGAATTAACTCATCTACTTTTGCATTTTTATAACCAAGACTCTTCTCATTCGCACTAGATAAATATTCACCAGCTGTTTCACTTGGGTCACTTGTAATCGGTGTTGAAACAGAAGCTAAGTCATAATCACCTTTATTAACTTTTGAAAGCATTGTATTAAAGTCCATGAATTCAGGGTTAAATTCTACACCTATCTCTTTATAATTCTCTTTAGCAATTGGAATTAATAAATCACTATCTTTAGCCGAACTTGGACCGAAATACGAAAGTTTTAATTTTTGACCATCTTTTTCCCGAATTCCATCCGAACCAACTTTCCACCCTGCTTCATCTAGTAACTTTTTCGCTTTTTCTTTGTCATACTCATATTTATTAACGCCTTCTTCTGTGTAAGCCCAAGAAGTCGGATGAATTGGTACATTCGCTACCGTACCGTATCCTTTGTATGCTGTATCAACATATTTTTTACGATCTAATCCGTAGATAAGCGCTTGGCGAACCTTTTTATCCTTTAAATACGGCTTATTATGATTCATATAAACATAACTAAATGATGGTGCTGTTTCGATTTGGATATTTGCGAATTGTAAAGCTTTAGCCTGTTCAAGAACTTCGTCACCAGTACCTAAGCCTGTGTGGTCAACCTCACCTGTTTGAAATAACTGCAACTTCGTATCGCCAGAAGTAATTTTATAAATGAAGTTTTGAATTTTTGGTTTACCCGCATAGTAATTTTCATTTGCTGTAAAACGAACTTCTTGACCTGGAATATACTTTTCAAATTTATATGGACCCGCAGCTAGTGGTTTACCATATAGATCTTTTAAGTAATCTAAACTTGTATTTTGTTTGTAATCTTTTCCGTAATAAGCTTTTGATAGTACCGCGTTACCAAAAACAAATATAGCTTGTGAATTAACCTTTTCAGTCGTAATTTTTATTGTTTGTGGATCGACAACTTGAATACCTTCAATTGAAGTTGCTTTTCCTTCTTTATATTCTTTACCACCTTTAACTGCATATTGAGAGATGTCCACTTCGCCTTCATATGCCTTATCGTGTAAAAGCGTCAATGTAAACGCTACATCATCCGCTGTTAATGGCGAGCCATCGCTAAATTTCAAATCTTTACGTAAATGGAATGTATATGTTAACTGATCAGAAGAAACGTCCCACTTCTCAGCTAATTCTGGAATTGGTTTCCCTTGTTTATCGGTTGATATGAGAGATGCAAAAATAACTGAAGTTACGTTTCCGTCCCAACCATTTTGTTGGAAATATGGTAAAAATACGCCTCCTGGTTTGTTAATCCCAACTACTAACGTATCTTTTCTATTCTTCGCTTTATCTGGCACTTTCGTTTTATCTGTCGCAGCGATCTTTTCAATTTTTATATTTTTTAAATCCTGCTGTTTAACTGGCTCTGTAGAAGCCGTCTCTTCCTGTCCCCCACAAGCAGATAACACAAGCGAACTACTCAGTAATACCGAAAATACACCAGCCCATTTTTTTGTCTTTTTCTTCATTGTCCCCACCCTAACTTTTTAATAGTGATACCCTTTGAACTTATTAGCTTATGTATGCCTCCCACAGCATATTTATAGCCAATCGGAAAAGTCGGTTTTAATCGTAAAAAAATAGATGTTTTTGAGGGGTAACAATCCTATTCCGACCTTTCCGGTAGACTTTATGGTTATTAGCTTATATCGTCCGTTATATTTTGTCAATTCTTTCTAAATAAATATTTTGAGAATTTTTTCAAAATTATTGTTCTATCTTTAATTTAGGTAAACTTAACAAGATACCGTTATAGTTATCTTCTTGTAATCCTTGAATGCGTGCATGATGTGCAGACACAACTTTACTATTATTTAAGAAGATTACAGGCGGATCTTCACTCAACTCCTGGTACAACTTTTTATAAATTTCTTTTCGTTTTTCAATATCTAATGTTTCTAGTGCCTGCTTCGCTAATTCATCTACTTTCGGATTATGGTATCCATCATAGTTTCGTTTACTTGTTGAAACAAACTCTTCAATCGTTCCACTCGGATCATCAATCATTGGCGTAGATACCATCGCTAAATCATAATCACCTTTTATCACTTTTGAAATCATCGTATTAAAGTCCATATATTCTGGGTTAAACTCTACACCAAGCTTTTTATAATCCTCTTTCATCACCGGGATCATTACATCATTTATTTTACTTGCAGAAGAAGCAAAATAACTTACCTTCAATTTTTGACCATCTTTTTCGCGGATTCCATCTGAACCAGCTTTCCATCCAGCCTCATCCAATAATTTCTTCGCTTTCTCTAAGTTATACTCATATTTATTAATACCTTCTTCTGTATACGCCCAAGAAACTGGCGTAATCGGTACATTAACGAGTGAAGCATAACCTTGGAAATACGTATCAACAACTTTTTGACGCTCTAATCCGTAAATAAATGCTTGGCGGACACGCTTATCTTTAAAGTATGGTTTCTTATAATTCATTTTAATGTAGCCGTAAGAGCTTCCTGTATATACATTAATATTGGCAAAACCTAAATCCTTTAACTGTTCAATCGTCTCCGTGTTTGTCGTAAAACCATCATAATCTACTTCCCCGGCTTGAAATTGTTGTAGCTTTGTATCACCTTTTGAAATTTTATAAATAAAGTGCTCAATCTTCGGTTTTCCTTCAAAATAATTTTCATTAGCTACAAATCGAACCTCTTGACCAGGAATATATTTATCTAACTTATAAGCTCCTGCTCCCACCGGCTTCCCATACAACTCTTTTAAGTACTCCAAGTGTCCTTGCTTATACTCTTTCCCGTAATAAGCTTTAGATATAACTTCTCCACCGATTAATGATAGTGTTTGGGCATTTACCTTTTCAGTCGTAATCGTAATTGTTTTCGGATCAATGACTTGAATTCCCTCAATAAAGGTTGCCTTTCCTTCTTTATACGCTTGCCCACCCTTTATTGCTGTTTGACTTATATCAGTCGCTCCACTATAAGTTGGATCGTGTAATAGCGTTAATGTAAATGCTACATCATCTGCAGTTAGTGGTGATCCATCACTAAACTTTAAACCATCTTTCAAATAGAACGTGTATGTAAGCTGATCCTCCGAAATATCCCACTTCTTCGCTAAAATTGGAATTGGTTTTCCTTCCTTATCGAGTCCAACAAGAGGTGCAAAGATAGCTTGCGTTATATTACCATCCCATCCATTCTCCATAAAGTGCGGAAGGAATATCCCTCCAGGACTCGGCATTCCAACTACAAAAGTATCTTTTCTTTCTTTTGCTTTTACGGGACTTTTTGCTTTGTCGCTTGCCTGAATAAATTCATCTTTTACTTTCGGTACGTTCCCAGCTTCGTTTGTACTCGCTTCTTCTTGACCACATCCGGCTAGTAATACTGATACACTCAAAAATGTAGCAATTGCTCCTTTAAAAACATTTTTCATTGCACTATCACCTTTACCTTCTTAATTTTTAACGATGTAGGAACATAGGACTCCTTTCTACAACTATATTCATTATTCCTATAAAAATAGTATGAATTAATTTCAAGATTATTCCTTTCCTTTAAATAGGTCAACCGTTCTCTTTTATTTCTTATTAAAAAATTAAAAATTCACTTCTATTCGTTCCGTATGAAACATAGAATACTAATAACCAATAACCAAAAAGGGGGCGAAAACATGGACAACCTATTCCAATACGTCCTGCACTACGTATTATTAACAATTATGATAGTCGGGGCGCTATTACTATTCCCATTCTTCCCAAAGTTCGTCCTCTTTTTAGCTTTTTTTATTATGCTCGGGATCGCTATTATCATTTCGACAAGAGAAGATACGACACAACAAGAAAACAGAGTTCAGCGTGTAAAGCTGTAACTCTGTTTTTTTGTTTTCAATCATGCTTTGCTGTTACACATACTTATGTCTCGGGAAATAATTAACCGATCTAAAAAGCTCCTAATACTATTTATGTTTCACAACCTATGCAAGTTACGAAACAAAGATTTATCAAATTTACTGTTTCACGTGAAACACAACTTTTATTTATCTCTTAAAGCAAAACAGCAGTATAAAAAGCGAACCCCTTCAGTAAAACTGAAAGGATTCGCTTTTTATTTTTCACTCCACAATATTCTCTAACTCATTATATAACTCCGCTCGTAACAACTCTTTCTTCGTTTTTTCTTCATACAATTGTTCAAGCATTTCAACATCAACTACTTGTTCCATCTTACACTCAAGCGTATATATATCTTCTTCAACATGCATTAACTCGGTTTCAATCTCCTCAATATTCCTAACTTCTTTCTTTTTTACAGGGACTGTTTCCATACTTTTTCTTCCTTGGCGTCGCTGCTTTATCACTTGCGTCTCGAGCTTTTCCTCCCACTTTTGACGCGCCCATGCATAGTTCCCTGCAAACTCAAATAATTTACACTCATCAATCCAATACGTCTTTTCAAATAACTTATTTAAAAAATAACGATCATGTGAAACAGCTAAAATCGTTCCATTATATTGTTCAAGAGCTTCCTCTAAAACTTCTCTTGATTCAATGTCGAGATGATTTGTTGGCTCATCTAAAATTAAAAAATTGATATCTTGATACATAAGTTGCGCAAGTCTTAACCTCATTTTTTCTCCACCGCTCAGTTGCGTTACTTTCTTAAACACCGCTGGACCATAAAATAAAAACTTAGCTAATATATGTCTCGCTTCTCCCTCTGTTACAGCTACACATTCCCTGAAAGCCTCCAATACATTACTCTTCATATTTCCGTACGCATGCTGGGATAAATAACCGATTTTCACACTACTTCCAATTCGAATTTCTCCAGCGTCTGGTTCTATTTCTTCTAATAATAACTTTAATAGCGTTGTCTTTCCTGTACCATTACGACCAACGATAGCTGCACGCTCTTGAAAACGAACATGTAAATTTGCTTCGTTAAATAAAAGATGTTCCGCAAATCTTTTACTCACTTCTTTCATTACAACAACATCTTTTCCACTTCTCTCTTGCCCTTCAAACTGAAGTCCCATTTGTTTTCGTTCTAAAATAGGTTTCTTTAGTTTTTCCATACGTTCCAGTGCACGTTCCATACTTCTTGCTCTCTTATGCAATCCTTCATTTGGAGGATTCGCCTGATTTGCCCATTCACGTAGTCGCTTAATTGCTTCTTTCATTTTCTTTATTTTCTTTTGCTGTTCTTGATAAGCCTGAAACTCCTGAAGCAACCTTTCTTCCTTTTCCTCAACAAACTGAGAATAGTTTGTATGATACACGTGAATCTCTCCATCTTCTAAATCAAAAATCTTCTTTACAACTTCATCAAGAAAATAGCGATCATGTGAAATAACCATAACTGTTCCGTTGTATTCTTTTAAAAATTGCTCTAACCATTCGACTGCAAATAAATCTAAATGATTGGTTGGTTCATCTAATAAAAGTAAATCTGGTTTCTGCAACAGCATGTATGCAAGGCTTACTTTTGTTTGCTCCCCACCACTTAGCTCCAGAAATGATCGATGGAATAGTTCTGTCACCTGTAAACCATTTGCTACCTTCATAATGTTCGCTTCGATTTCATAACCACCAAGAAACGCAAACTTTTCTTGGATGATTCCGTATCTCTCCATTAATTTTTGTAAAACAGAAGATTCCTGTTCTTCCGCCATATGTTTTTCTAAAGTACGCATTTCTCTTTCTAATTCCTTTTCTATTTTAAAAGCGGAACTCAATACTTCATATACAGTCATACTTTCATCAAATTTCGGAATTTGTGCTACATGCCCAATACGTGTACCTTTCTTTATATGAATGGCACCTGCATCCAAACTTTCCATTCCAGTTAAAAGCTGAAAGATTGTTGTCTTTCCACTACCGTTACGACCAACTAATCCAACACGTTCACCATTCTTTATTTCAAGCGATATATTTTCAAATATGATGTTTCCACCAAAAGATTTCGTTACATTATTTACACTACAAATTGTCATTTTCCGTACTCCTTTCAATATAAAAAACCATGGGGAAGAAACACTCCCCATGGTTTTCGGCATAGAAAAAGGAAGCTAAATAGCTCCCTTTTCACACGTTTATTAAAAATGGGTGAAGAGATTTCTATCGTTCTATAGCTACTATGCAATTGTTAAAAAAGGGCAGACGTATCCCGTTAACAACTACATCATGAAAAATCGCACGACAAAAATAGATAAAATCTAAAAATTTGGCACGTGCAGCTAAAGAACGTTTCATCTCATTCACCTCTTTCGTACGGAATTTAATACTTACTTCTTTATTATACTTTCCCATTCCATGTTTGAATAGTCATTTTTCTGAAAATAATGAAGATAGACTAAACATTTCGATAAATGACATCAAATCTTACAAAACTGTTATGTTCACGTAATGGAAAGCGATAGTACGAAAAGATGCCTCCCTATACAATAAAGATGTAAACAAAAGAGACACCAAAAGGAGGAAACAATCATGATGAAGGAAATCGTAAAAGCAATCTTTGAGGTATTAGTGAACGGACAAGCAGTTGTAAAAGAACTAAACGAACTATAAAAAGGAGTGAAAGAATATGATGAACATGGTAAAAATGATTTTACACGCTTTAGTTGATGCAAAAGCAGTTAGCCAAGAATTAAACCAACAATAAAAAGGGGTAAATGAATATGAAGAAAGCCATTATTGTAATCGCAAGTACAGCAATTGCCTTTTACACAATAAAAAATAGAAAAAAGAAGCACAATAAAAACGATCTATATTATCCATACACATTATTAAAGAAAAAATAAAAGACAAGGTACCCTATCTTAATGAGGATATCTTGTCTTTTATTTTTCCTATTCCCTCTAAAGGATTTTCCTCTTCTTTTCCCGAATGTATTAAGCGGGATTTTTACACATATTTTAAAGGGGCATATATACAAATGGATACACAACAACTATACTTTTTAAACGATATCGGCAAACAAAAACCAGAAAGCATCCGGAATAGAAGCGCTGCATGTCCTTTTTGTGACAGAGAAAATTTAACGGATATTTTAGCAACTGAAGGCTCAATTATTTGGCTAAAAAACAAATTTCCTACATTAAAAGATACATTTCAAACGGTGCTAATCAAAACAGATAATTGTGAAGATCATATTGCGACATATACAGAAGAACATATGCGATCGTTAATCCGTTTCTCCATTAAACATTGGTTAAACTTACAGAAGAATGAAGAGTTCACATCTGTAATTTTATACAAAAATCATGGTCCATTCTCAGGTGGAAGTTTGCATCATGCACACATGCAGATTATTGGAATGAAATATGTAAACTACCTCGATAACGTAGAACAGGACAATTTCCAAGGAGTAATTGTACAAAAGAACGAACACATTGAACTCAACATTTCAGATCGTCCCATTATCGGTTTTACTGAATTTAATATCATTATTGAAGATATTGGATGCATAGATGAACTAGCAAATTATATTCAGCAAACTGTACGTTACATACTGACAGATTTCCATAAAGGATGTAGTAGTTATAACTTATTCTTCTATTACTTAAACGAAAAAATCATTTGTAAAGTTGTTCCTAGATTTGTCGTTTCACCGTTATATGTAGGATATAAAATACCGCAAGTTTCCACAAAACTAGAAGACTTGACACTCCCACGGCTAAAGCCGCAAGCTGACTAACGTCAATGGGATTCTTGCTACCAAAGGCGACGTCTATTTCTAGTATCGCTGACGTGCAAGATTGCGGTGTGCCATCACCACTCCGTATCCAGTGCATCTAGCAGATACGGCACTCGTTCTATTACCAAACGAGTCAGATTGTGAGTTCTCAAATGTGTTTTAGCGTCTTGTACTTGACGACTCAATACATTTTACGGAGCAGAAGAATTTGTTACTCCAACCTCATATGTATTCTGTTTTCAGAGAACAAGATTGTTTTAGAGACTTTTACTTGTCTGTTATGAAAATTATACCATTTCAAATACTTGATGTACAGAACATACTTTCGGTATTTTATCTGTACATCGCATTTGACCTCACTATCATCCCACCCCTAAAGGGGGTACTATCGCACCGTAGTGGGCTTTCCTATTCGGAAAATCTGTAAAAATACAACTAGCAGCGTATTTCACAAAACAAAACGACGTGATTATCCATAAAAAAATAGAGTAGGTATCAAAAACCTACTCTTTAATTACACCTTTATTTCGATAGTACACATCTTCTAATCCGATGTTATACTTCATGTTATTATCCGTCCACTCTGGCCCTAAATTCCCTGGCCATCCAGATGTATTTGCTATATATTTTAATAATGCAAAATCCGTCAAACCTTTTTGCACCCCGCGCTTATATCCTTTCATTAAATGCGGCATTGCAATTTGCGCATTTGTACGTGGATCTTTCAGCTCGTCATCAGTTAAATGATCCGGTGCAAGTCCACCACCGCGATGCAATTGAAACAATCCGAATGAAGTTCCGTTATCTCCAACACTTCTTGGATTTAATCGACTTTCATGTTCGGCAATTGTAAGAGGTATCCATTCTGGAAGATTGACTTTCTTTGCTTCCTCTATAATAATTTGTTTCATCTGTTTTGCTTCTTCTGAGTCAACATAGCTTGTCTCATTTACTAATTTGCCCATTCCTTCAGACTTTCCTTGGAAATATAAGTACACTCCAAGAACAACTAAAAATCCTACAAAGAATTTCTTCACTACCTCTACCTCTTTCTCCGCTGAAATTTGTCCCCTTTCAGCCTTCTTCCCTTTACAATTACCCACATTCTATCATTCTCTTACTCTTTTATCATAGCAAATAACTATACATATTATCATCATGCTTTAGACCGATTTTGTGAAAAAACAGCTGGTAAATACGTGCAAAAATGTAACTTCCATAGACTATAACTTATTTCTTGTATATAATTGTAAATTGAACTCTACATATAGAATAGGAGCAGACCAAATGAAAAAGTGCATAATACTCTTGTTCAGTATTTTACTTCTTATCCCTATCCACACCTTTGCACAAACGTCATCAAAACCAAAAGTACTTGTTTTATATAGTACAAAAGAAGATAAAATTACAAATAATATTCAAATTCTTAACACTCAATTAGGACATTTTACAAACGATATAACTACGAAAAGTTTAAACAAGGCTCATGAAATTACTAATTCATCTTCTTATACACATATTGTCTATATCGGTGAACAAAAAGAAGAGTTTCCTACTGAAGCAAAACAACTTATAGAAAATTTCTCAGGTCCAGTATTAGTTTTAGGGCAAAATGTTGAACAATTATCTAATCGCTTTTCATTCATTACCCTAAAGGATAATGATATACGAACTAATAAAATCGAATATCCAAGTAATAAATTAAAAAACACTCTAGAAGAAGAACGTTTGATTCAATCTTTTGATACAAACGGAACTATTCTTGCTAACGCTTTAAGCTCAAATAACAAGAACCCACTAATCGTTCAACATGAAACATCTTACTACGTTGCAACACCAAATCTCTTTGACTGGATTTCTCATTACGTCGGTGAAATGCTATTTTCTTACTTTGGACAAAAACCAACGACAAATACAGTAGAAGCTTATTTACGTCTTGAAGACGTTCATCCAGCCGCAGATATAAATCAATTAAAAGAAATTGCTGAATTACTAAAAGAGAAAAAGATCCCCTACATGATGACAGTCATACCAGTATATAAAGATCCTGATACAGGAAAGACAGTACATTTAAAAGATAAACCCGAACTAGTCGATCTTTTACGCTCTATGCAAGACGATGGTGCAGCAATTATTATGCATGGTTATACTCACCAATTTTATGATAGCGAAACCGGTGAAGGTTTTGAATTTTGGGACGTAAAAACAGACCAGCCAATTCGTCAACCAAATCATGAACAACCAAAATCAAAAAATGACTTTCCTACTATAGATGCCTATAATGCATACGTAAAAAAAGGGGAAGAATTTGAAGAAAAATATACAACTGATCATATTGAAAAAGGCATTCAAGAACTTGTAGATGCCAAATTATATCCTGTCGCATTTGAAGCACCTCATTACACGATGTCTCAAAAAGGATATGAAATACTATCAAGATACTTTTCAACTTATGTAGGACAACTACAGTTAAGTGATACAACTTGGAAATCCATGCACTCACCATTTTATACAAGTACCCCATCCTTTTTACATGGCATGAAATTAATGCCTGAAACAGTTGGATTTATTGAAGAAGATAAGCCACATGCTATCGCTAAAATGAAAGAACGTGCTGTATCTGTTGCAAAACTATCTGACGGCATTATCGGTGCATTCTATCATCCTTACTTAGGTGTGAAACCATTAAAAGAAGTACTAAAGGATCTAGAAAGTATTCCAAATATAGAATGGATTGATTTACAAAAAGAAACAAATGAAGTAAAAATGAAGGATATTCATATTACTACTAATAAAGATGGCATTCACGTTGAAAAACCAACGAGCGCAAGCGACATAATGGATTATGTAAAACAATATGGATTCTTCCTTATACTTGGTTTCTTCATCATTGTCTTTCTATTGTTATTAAGACGTGCTAAAAAATTAGAATCCTAAAATAAAACCAAAACGCGGCATATTATTAATAACCCATTGATTATGTTAATAAATAAATTCAACTTCCACTTTTTCCGTTACATTATCATAGTCATTATACGTTTCTACCTGCGCTTTTATTTTTCCATCCTTTAACTCGGCAGAAATAATTTTTGTAAATTTAGTTGCTGCTTTTGATCCTGGATCTCCAATAGCATAGTACATTTTTCCATTTAACTCTTTCATATACTTACTCTTCATATACTCTGCTATAAATGATTTTGAGAAATACGTAGATAGCGTAGTCTCTAAATTATCCTTCGTATTATAAATAGGGGTCACTAATTCCCCGTATGACAAATCCCCTACTCGTTTTGGATTTCCTGTTAGTGCAGCCATTTGAACATTAGTAAGTTCCTTCTGTGCATTCCATACTTTCTGTAACATAACATCATCTGCTAATTTCTTATCTTTTACTTCATTTGATTTCTTTGTATCTAGATTCATGATAGTGCCATTATCCGTATAGAGGTACATATCTCCTGCTACAAAATATAAATAAGATTTAGTTGGTTCAACCGCTTTATTATAAATTACTTTTTCATTTCCTCCATTCATTCTCTTCTTATATACTCCATCCTTTTTTATATAATAAAAAGTGTCCCCTTTCACATTCATCTGCAAGGCATCCTTTACCAATAACTTTTCATTATTTTGTTGAACGTCTATTTCATATATGCCATGCTCAGCTTCATTTGTTTCAAAAGGTAACGAAAAGTCGACAACAGCATATAATTTTTCATTATCATATGTAGCACTAGATATTGTTGCATAATTTGCTTTTGACCAAGTTTTATTATCTTTTGTAACTTGTGTTCCACGATTTTTATTCCAATGTAGAATACTATCATCTATCGTTTGAGACCAACCAGAATTTTTAAATGCCGCTTCTTCTTCCTGTCCCGTTTTCAAATCCATTTTTACAATCCCTACAATATCAAAACCACCATGCTCAGAATATTTTTTCGGATAAAATAAAGTTTGGTCTTTTATATAAACATAATTTGTATCCGCTTTTAACGTGTCTAGCTTTTTGTTAGATATATCATACTTCATTAAAGAAGATAATCCCGCATTCTTATCTTCATCCGTATGAATAAAATATAAAACCTTGTTTTTTATATTTATGTAAGAAGCATTTACACCTTCCACTACACGTTCCGAAGTCTGAAATTGATCTTTCGTACGATAAATGCCTCCTGTATTTTCATTACCATTTACTGCATAGTAAACCCATCCATCACTCTCTGCCATCTTCCCTTTATTAGAACTGTTTCCAACCGTATTGCCATTTTTCTCATTTTCTTTCATCTGTTTTTCAACTACTGGATCAATTTGTTCTTCTTTATTTTCTTGTGTTACGTTTGAATTGATAGCCTTTTTTTCTGCTTCACATCCAAACGCTGCAAGTGAAAGTGTACCGATCATCATTGTAATAGCTATTTTTTTATATGCTCTCCCCATTCTCTTCCCTACTTCCTTCATCAAATTAAACACATCATAAATTATAGAAAACATTAGAAAAAATATCCATAATAAAAGGGATAAGAGTAACGCTCCTATCCTTTCAAATAAAGTGAAACTTTAATGTCCATCCCCCACTGGTTATTAGTTGAACCAATCAGGCTTTTACGGGCAGTTGATCTCCCACCTAACTCCTCCGCATTAGTCGAATTTTGAGGTGGGAGTCTTATTGCCCGTTAATGTGGGGTAAAATTGAATCGTATTTTCATATATCGTTTTCATAACCTTATCAACAGACATGTTTTTTATAACACTAATTTCCTTTAGTACCTCTCTAATCATTCCCGGATGCGTCATAACATCGTCTTGAAACTCCCACGGTCCATCTGTTTCTACCATCATATATTCAAGAGGATAATACGAAACAATTTTTCTAATCTTATCCTTATGTAAAACATCTGGTGTAATAGAAATATAATAACCGTTCCTCATCATACGTTTCATTGTTGTTTCACTTCCTTTAAACCAGTGAAAGTGTGCACGCGAAACTTTATATTTCTCCAATAAATCACATACAATATCAGCATCTTCATACACTGCATGCAATATAATTGGTAAATCATATTTACTAGCTAGTTCAACAAACCGTTGTAACACTGATATATACGAATTGACAGCAATGCGCTCATCTTCTTTTCTTAAATAATACGGTAAGCCAACTTCACCAATCGCAACTATATCCTCTACATGCTCTTCAATTAATTTATAAATTTTCTCACATTCTTCTTTATGAATCGGTTGCTCCGGATGAAAACCTATTGCTGGATGTACAAAAGGATATCGCTTTGCTAAGGATAAAGTTTCTTTACTTGATTGATAATTCATAGATACTGCAATAAGCCCCTTTATCTCTTTACTATGCTCCACATCTTTAAGTAATTTACTTTTCTCTTCATCCTTATATTGGTCAACATGTATATGACTATCAATCCACTTCACCTTTATTCCCCCATAAAAAAAACAAGAAAGGATCTCCCTTCTTGTTTTGTCATCTATATTATTTAACAATTAAGTTTGTTATGATATCAAATAATCCAATACATACTACGGCAACAGTAAAGTAGCTACAGAAATCTTTAATTGGAAACTTCACTACTTCTTCTTTACGCATCCCACTCTTCTCCCTTCTTACTATATCCCTAATTATTTTTATCTATTTGTATCTATTATGCAAAAAATATGACAAATTTACTATCGAATTAACTTACGTAAACCTTACAATGTTGTAAGGTTTATAAAAAGGGCCTCATCTCCATACAGATGAGGCTATTAAAAAGTAGTTGGTTTTTCATTCTTCATTCATATTACAAACAGAAAGTAATACAGTGAGACTTTCTAATTACACTATATAAAATTCACTATCTTTTAACCATCGAATTACATTACAGAATACTTACATGTTTGTAAGCTATGTGTAATGTAATTCGATAGTTTCTCTTACTGACATCTCGTACAATAAAGTTAGCAAGTAAGCCAAATAAGAAGAACACTCACATAACCAAATTACATTGCTAGTAGCTACTCTTCTTATACCTTTCACTCATGCTACTACAATGTACCCCCTTCCCCTTTATATATTAAAAAAAGCCTTAGTCCATATGGACCAAGGCTTTTTTGTACACATCAAAATACCCATACCCAGTATTTTTATTTTCGACAAAAAATAGGTGGGGGTATAATTCGCTATCTCATCGCTAAAAGTTTACTCTTTGCATTAATGGGAATATTTACAGCTTCAATTTCTTCAATTGACTCGCCGTAGCGTCCTTTTGCGTACACTTTTAATGTTTCATCTCTCTTTAACATATGCTTAACAGTCTTCTTTATTTTTTGTTCTCTTCCACGTTCGTCAAATGCAATAAATTCATATTCATACCACTCATCGCCAATATGCTGACCAATTGTATTCACAACCGTATAGTATTCTTTCGTCTTATAAAATGGATTATATTTATCGATAACCGGTCCAAGTTTCGTAGGTAGTAACATTATTACTATGACTATCATCGCTATTATAGTAGTGATCATTTTTTTCTTCATAATAAACATTCCTCCTCTGCAGGATATATATACATCCATTTTAAAAAGAAGGAATACAATCTACTATTGAATCTCATTACATTACACTTACATTTTTGTAAGAATTAAAAAAAGGTGAACGAATTTACTCGTTCACCTTTTAGCTCGCTTTAAAGCCTCCGCCAAGTACATCACGTACATCATGGATAACGACGAAAGCATCGTCATCTACTCGACTAATAACTTGCTTTAACTTAACAAGCTCTTGTTTATTAATAACAACATATAAAACTTCTTTATTTTTACCAGTATATCCGCCGCGCCCTTCTAATACAGTAACGCCGCGTGTCATGTTTTTCGTAATAGCCTCACGTATTAACTCTGGTTGATTTGAAATAATTGTAACAGCCGTTTTTGTGTCCATTCCTTCTACAATAAAATCAATTACTTTCGCTCCGATGAATACTGCAACAAGTGTGTACATCGCTTTTTCTTGCCCTATTATAAATACAGAACCAGCAATTACAACGATATCAATAATAAGTACACCTTTTCCGACACTCCAACCTAAATATTGATTTGCTAACCGTGCTAAAATTGCCGATCCCCCTGATGTACCTCCAGCTTTGAACATACAGCCTAATCCGATACCGACAAATACACCAGCAAATAGTGCCGCTAATAACGTATCACTATTTACATGGTACTCAATATGTTCCGTAACATATAAAAACAAAGATGTTTCTACAATCCCTAAAATTGTATAAACCATCGTTTTCTTATCAAAAAATTTATAACCAACAGCTAGTAAAATTGCATTTATAGCAAAATTCACAATCCCCGGCGACCAATCAAATAAATAGTACGTAACAACCGTTAAACCAATAATTCCACCCTCTGATAGACGGTTTGGAATTGCAAAGTAATTAATACCAATTGCGAATAATAATGAACCAATTGTAATTAGTGTTATTTCCTTTATACGTTGATTAACCATAGTTCATACCCTCCCCCCATTTGACATTGTATCACTATCTCCTAGAGGTTTAGAAGTTGTTTTTATTCAGCATTTTTCCTCATAAAGACCAGGATATTATGTTTAAACAGAGGGGTGATTAATTATTCACATTTGCTCTAACTATACGGACAAATTGCTCCACATTCCCCTTCTGAATATACTTAGCTCGGATGGTTTCATGATTACAAGTAAATTCAAAATACGGACGGAAATCTATGCTTTCTATATGCAAATATGAGTATTCTTTAAATGTTGAAGGATAGTAAGGAAATTTCCCGTAAAACAGGAGACGTCTAGTAGTCGCAACAAAAATCCCATGTTGATAACATAACGTGAAATGTTCCTTCTCAAAAACCCCCACCACAAAGGCTAAAACATTTTCGTCATTCCCTAAAAACTTTTTTATACTTAATAAAAGTTCATTCATGCATTCCCCTCCAAATACTATTCTTGAAAAGAATCCATGGATTGTTACAAACCGGTTTAACCCCTTTATAAAGTATGAAACGCGTTTCCTGTCAAAGGTATTTCAAAAAAATAATCCGTTATGCACTTATACACATAACGGATTAAAACTACACTGTAGATCGCTCCACAAGTTCATATGGAATTTCCACCTTTTCTTGTTTAGAACTCTCGTCACTTATTTGCCGATAAAACATTTCAAAAGCCGCTTTTCCTATTCCCTTCAAATTTTGATCAATGGTTGTAAGTTGTAACACTTGCGAAATAGGTTGGTTATCCAAACCAATAATCGCTAAATTCTCAGGAACTTGAATACCCAATTTCCCAACTTCCGTCATAACCCCAATCGCAACTTCATCTCCTGCTACTATTAATGCTTCAGGAAGATGCTGCATCTTCTTTAATTTATGAGCCACTCTCACACCATCTTCTAACGTAAAACATTCTGTGAAAATCCATTCTTCATTCACTTCTTCATCTATAGATTGCAATTGACGCTTATACACATCAAAACGCTTTTGACTACTCGGTCCTAGCTTTCTCCCCGTGCAATAACCAATTTTTTTATAACCTTTTTCAATAAGGTGATTCATTCCTAGCTGGAAAGCTGCCGAATGATTTGTATATACACTTGAGATATTTGAAATATCATTGTCTTCACAAGCAATGATTGTGCCGTACGAAGCATACGGTTCTATCATTTCCCAATCATTTGCACGCGAACAAATAATAAGGCCATCCAATTGTTTCGTTTTTAACATATGTAAACTTTTCATTTCTTCTTTTTTATTATAGTTTGTTTGGCAAAGTAGCACCCTGTAGTTATGAGTTAACGCTCCCTCCATCATTCCCCCTACCATTGCATCGAAGCTCGGGTGATTAATGTAAGGGAGAATTACACCAACAATATTCGTCTTTCCTTTTGATAAATGAACAGCATTTGCGTTTTGTGAGTAATTCAATTTCTCAACTATTTCTAAAACAACTCTCCTTTTTTCTTCACTTACGTATGGATGATCATTTAGCACCCTCGAAACAGTTGTAACTGAAACCCCAGCCATCTTGGCGATATCTTTAATATTAGCCATACACTCACCTCTACTTTTAAATTAATAAATTCCATGAACATATGTCAAACCTTCTCATCATTACACCTTCATTCGTTTTTCTTACAAAAGTGTAATTTTCCTGTAAGCTAATTCGATAGTTACTTCTTGCGATATTTCATACAATTAAGTCAGAAACAGGGCAACCATTATTCGAAAAGGAGCGGATCAATATGATGAACAAGATGAAAACGAACAATCTTTTACATACAATGGGCATGGTATTTTCCGCTCTTATCGATGCAAAAGCTGTTGCTTCTACATTAAACAAGTAAGGAGAATACATGATGAACAACATCACATTTAACAAGTTAGATTTTTTAGGATTAGCTAGCGGCTCGATTCTTCTTACTACTTTGATTTACGCTGCTACGCTTGTATAACTTTGTGTCCCCTTTCCCCTTTATATAGAAGAAGACGACCGTCTATGCCCGGTCGTCTTTTCTTACTTTTGATTTGATTGCAAAGCTTCCTTTAGCTCCTCAAACCTCTCATTTAATTGATCTGTCATCATTTTCATAGCTGTTTTTCGATCTATTTGTTCTTCAGCATCAATTTGAATTGGGTCTCCAAAAATTAATTGTGCTCTTTTTCCTTTTATTAATTCTTTTACACTTGATGGACCAATATAAGCTGCCGGTATTAATGGAACGTTAGAACGCATCGCAATTGTCACAGCACCAGCTTTTAACGAAACGTCTTCTGTCGATCTCGTTCCACTCGGGAAAATCCCTACCACTTTTCCTTCTTTTAATAAGCGTGATGGAATTTTAAGTGTACTCGGTCCTGGATTTGCACGATCTACAGGGAATGCATTTACATTTTTAAAGAACCAATTTTTGAATTTCCCTTCAAATAATTCTTTTTTGGCCATGTAATGAATCTCTGTTGGGTACATCCCTGTAGCTAACATTAATACATCCATAAAACTTGTATGTGTACACGCAACAACATACGGGCCACCTTCTGGTAGCTTTTCTCTTCCTTGCACTTCTACTTTCCCAGCTGTTTTAAATATATATTTCAACAAAAATGTAATTGGTTTATACATTTGTTTCGTTCCTTTCTGAACATCCGAAGTATAATCATTTCCTTACCATAATTATAACACTAAGTTTTAGGAGTTGGTAATAATTTTAAGGTTTAAATATTAAATTTCAATTCTTACAAAAGTGTAATTATCTTGTAAGCTAATTCGATAGTTACTCTCCACCATTTTTCATACAATTAAATCAGAAAGAAACAACAACCATTCGAAAAGGAGCGGATCAATATGATAAACAAAATGAAAACGAACAATCTTTTACATACAATGGGCATGGTATTTTCCGCTCTTATCGATGCAAAAGCTGTTGCTTCTACATTAAACAAGTAAGGAGAATACATGATGAACAACATCACATTTAACAAGTTAGATTTTTTAGGATTAGCTAGCGGCTCGATTCTTCTTACTACTTTGATTTACGCTGCTACGCTTGTATAACTTTGTGTCCCCTTTCCCCTTTATATAGAAGAAGACGACCGTCTATGCCCGGTCGTCTTTTTAAATGTTTTTTTCTTTTAACTCTTTTAAAAGCTGTATCATTTCAGCTTGTTGTTTTATCTTCTTACGACCATTTCGATTAATTGCTGCAAGCTCACAAGCAACTCCAACGGCGAAGAAAAACAATAAACTTTCTAACATATGAAATCCTCCAATTGCCTATTAAACAGCTTGACGTAATTGCTCTTCTTGTAACATCTTCTTATTTATATTTTCTTCTTTTCTCTGACAAACATTATTGCGAATAAGCGCTGCAATAACAAATAAAGTCCCTACAATATCAAACATCGTGATTTGATATCCTTGCATCATCATAATAACTAAAGTCGTAATAGGTACAAAGTTAATAAATAAAATACCATTAATAGATGATAAAATTTTCACACCGTAATTCCAAGCGAGTAGTGCTACAATTCCTGGTAATGTCATCATAAACAATAAATCATATTTCACAACAGAAATCGTTCCCATACTCGGAACTGAAACATATCCAAGCGACGTAATAAGTACCGTTATAATTCCTGTAACGGTCGTACCGAATACACACGTCAACGTAGAATAACGTAATGTTGACCAATCGCTACACGTTTGACCACCCATCGTATAAATAACCCAGCCCACAACTCCAACAAATATACATGCTAGCGAAAACATGTTATCTTTCAACGTTAAAAAGAAACTCATATCACCTTTTGTAATAACAAATACAGCTCCTATAAAAGCGATAATCATGCTCGTTATCATATACTTTTTCGGTTTTACACGCTTATATCCCCATAGAATACAAATAGAAATCATCGGCATAAGTGCTTCCATAATGGAGGCTACCATGACGCCTGATTTCCCCATTAACATTTGACCTAAAAATATAAGTACATTATATACAGTAAACGCCATCGTTCCGAAAAAGACGAGCAGCTTTCCTCTTCCTTCTAAACGAAATGCCTGTTTCCCTTCTTTCATTAACAACAATACAATCAGCATTATCGCCACCGCTCCATAGCGAATAAGAGAAAAATAAAACGGATCTATGTATTCTAACGCATGATCAGCAACTGGAAACATTGCTCCCCATGACATACTTGCAATTAAACACGTAAAAGCGCCTATTATCATTTGACCTTTTCTCACCACAATCCCCCGCTTCTTTCTATTTGCACAAAGAGAATTGTAAAAGAAAAAATATATCACGTAAAATGATTCAAAATGATGTTAACTATCATTTATAATGATAGTTAACATCAAGGAGGACAGTATCATGGAATTAAGAGACTTGCAAATCTTCCAGAGCGTTGCCGACCAAGGTAGTGTAAGTAGCGCAGCAAAGGAATTAAATTACGTACAATCAAATGTAACTGCACGTATTAAACAATTAGAAAACGAGCTGAAAACACCGCTCTTCTATCGTCATAAACGAGGTATGACTTTAACAGCTGAAGGAAGAAAAATGCTCGTTTATGTTAACAAAATTTTGCAAGATGTTGATGAGCTAAAACAAGTATTTTTAGATAGCGAGACACCCTCTGGCATATTAAAAATCGGTACAGTCGAAACAGTAAGTACATTACCTACCATTTTATCTTCTTACTATAAAAGCTATCCGAACGTCGATTTGTCATTACAAGCAGGTTTAACAGAAGAATTAATTAGAGAAGTACTCGATCATCAATTAGATGGCGCTTTTATATCAGGACCAATAAAACACCCACTTATTGAACAATACGATGTTAGTACAGAAAAATTAATGCTTGTAACACAAAATAAAGCTTTTCATATAGAAGAATTTACAACAACGCCTCTACTCGTTTTTAACCAAGGTTGTGGATACCGTTCCAAACTAGAACGATGGCTGAAAGACGAAGGTTTGCTTCCAAAAAGAATTATGGAATTTAATATATTAGAGACAATATTAAACAGTGTTGCACTCGGCCTTGGAATTACACTCGTACCACAGTCTGCTGTCCACCATCTTTCTAAAGCAGGGAAAGTACATTGTCATGCAATCCCTGAAAAATATGGTAGTATTTCAACGGTTTTCATACGCCGCAAGGATAGCTATATGACGAATTCAATGCGTAGCTTTTTAAAAACAATTGAAGAGCACCACCACATTAATATGCTTTAAAAGACATTCTTACACGAATGTCTTTTTTTCTTACAAAAGTGTAAGTCTTCCGTAAGCTAATTCGATAGTTGCAGGCGATCATATTTCCTATAATTAAGACATAAAGCAGGGCAACAACCATTCGAAAAGGAGCGGATACGCATGATGGACAAAATGAAATCAAACAAATTTTTAAATACAATGGGCATGGTGCTATCCGCACTTGTCGATGCAAAAGCCGTTGCAACTACATTAAACAAATAAGGAGAGATTATAATGAACAACATTACTTTCAACAAATCAGACTTTTTCGGACTTGCAAGTGGAGCGACTCTTCTTACAGCTTTCATTTACTCACTTGCTCAAAGTCTTGTTTAACACTTTGTTTCCCCAAACCCCTTTATATAGAGAAAAAGCTGCTCGTCTTATAGACAAGCAGCTTTTTAGTTTGTCCCGCTTTAATGGGCAGTAAGACCCCCACCTCAAAATGCAGCGAAAGCAAAGAAGTTAGGTGGGGGTCGGGCTGCCCATTAAAGTCCGATTGGTTCAACTAATAATCAGTGGGGGATGAAGCCCCCCACTGATTAAAGTTTCACTTTATTTCATATATAATTTGACCTGTTTTCGTCATATCATATCCGCCAATCGCCTTTAATTCATTATGAAATTCTTCCGATTGCAGAATGTCTTTCACAACTTCGATCAGCTCTTCATTTTCTTTATTCTTCAAAATCACTAAATCATACTGTTCTTTCATGATTGGAATAAAGTCTACATTTACAATTTGCGAAAACTTTTCTGACCCTACTCCGACGTCAGCTTTTCCATTCGCCACTTGCGTGGCAACACCAAGATGGTTCGATTCTTCCCACTCATATCCACTAATACGTTCTTTATTTAACTTTTGAATGCGCAATTGTTCATCGACTAACACCCTAATACCAGAACCTTTTTCTCGATTTACAAATCGTATAGATGATTGAGATAAATCAGCCCATGTTTTTATATTTTTTGGATTTCCCTTTTGCACATAAAACCCAACGTTCCTTACTAATAAATTAATCATCGTACATGGTTGTCCTACTAAAATACGTTTTACGTAAGGAACATTATATGTACCCGTTTCGCCATCAAACAAATGCAAGCTAACGATACTTCCTTCTCCTTGATACATTTTTACTAGACTCGTTAAACTACCTTGATATGCCCTTAATATATTTGAACTTGGCAGGCGATTTTCTATACGTTTTGCCAACATGTCTAACGTTAGTTCTTGTCCGCTAATAATACATGTATTCGAGATACTATTACTGTCATTCTTTACAGGAGTAACTTGTACGTTACCTGTTTTCATTTGCTTAATATATTGTTCTAAATCTGCTGAATCAATGCGCATCTGTCTACCAATTCTATAAGAAGGCAGTTCTCCTTTTTTAATTAGATCGTATACAGTTAATTTTGATACTTTTAATCGCTTCGCTACTTCTTCCGTTGTGTAGGAATGATGATCCATAGACGATTCCTCACTTTCTTCCTTCATTGTAACAAAGAAAAGAATATTTCTCCTATATTTTAAGAGCAACCACATCTTTCAAATTATATTCAGTTATAACTAGTTATATTTAGTTATAATTAGTTATAATTAAATATGTCAAAACGAAAGGGGATTTTCTTATGAACAAGTTTACATTACGATCCATAGGGGCGCTTATATTTTCTTTTCTTCTTATATTTAGCGTTGCATGTACAAACGGAGATAAGAAAGAGAAATCAACCGCTAAAGAAGAAAAAACAGTTGAACTTACTATATCCGCAGCTGCAAGCTTACAAGATGCATTAAAAGAAATTGAAACAAAATATAAAGAAAAAGAACCTAATATTAAACTTTCTTTTAATTTCGGTGCTTCTGGTGCACTTCAACAACAAATCGAACAGGGCGCACCCGCTGATTTATTCTTCTCAGCAGCAGAAGATAAATTCCAAACTCTTGTTAAAAAAGGATTCATTAATGAAAAGGAAGGGAAAAATCTTCTTGGAAATGAACTAGTTCTAGTCATCCCTAAAGATAGTTCTCTTACAAAATTTCAAGATTTAAAAGATGAGAAAATCAAAAAAATTGCACTTGGTACACCTGAATCTGTACCTGCTGGCAAATATGCAAAAGCTTCTCTAACACACGAAAACCTTTGGAATGATGTTCAAAATAAAGTCGTATTTACAAAAGATGTTCGCCAAGTGTTAACATATGTAGAAACAGGGAATGTCGATGCTGGTATTGTATACAAAACAGATGCTCTTATTTCAGACAAAGTGAAGATTGGTGAGACAGCAGCTGCTACTTCTCATGAGCCAATTCACTATCCTTTAGGTGTTATAAAAGAATCTAAGCATAAGAAAGAGGCGACTTCATTTTATGAGTATTTGCAGTCAAAAGATGCACAATCTATCTTTAAGAAATATGGATTTACCGTCCTATCATAATTGCCATGAGCTTTGATACTATTTTATCACCAATCTTTCTATCTTTACGAGTAGCCGCATGTGCCACCATTATCGTTACCATTTTAGGAACGATAATCGGAAGAGCGCTAGCACGTTCCTCATGGAGATATAAAGTAATACTAGAAACGATTTTCTTATTACCAATGGTACTTCCGCCAACTGTAATCGGCTTTTTTCTCATTATTATTTTTGGAAATAACAGTCCCATTGGAATGTGGATAGAATCAATATTTCAGCAATCTATTATGTTCACATCTACTGCTGCAATCATTGCTTCTACAGTTGTTGCTTTTCCGCTTATGTATCAATCAGCAAAAACAGGATTTTCTATCGCGAATGTACAAATTGAAGAAAGTGCTCGTGACCTTGGTGCAAGTGAATATCAAGTTTTTCTACACGTCACACTTCCGCTTGCATTTCCTGCTTTACTAAGCGGAATGATTTTGAGCTTCGTTCGTGCGCTTGGTGAGTTTGGTGCTACACTCATGTTTGCCGGAAATATTCCTGGTAAAACACAGACTATCCCAACTGCAATTTACATGGCGATTGATGCAAGTAATATGCAACTCGCCTGGACACTTGTCGTTATCACTATTAGTATGTCCCTCCTATTTTTGCTATGTATTCAGCTTATTAATAAAAGAATTACTAACTCTTAAGGCAGCTCTTTTTGAAGCTGCTTTTTTATTTCTTAGGAAATAAAAATATACCATCGGGAAATAACTGAATTTTAACTTTTATTTAAATATACATTCTATTTGAATTTACTTTCTAAAATAGGCAATTTCCTGTTATTATATGGAGGTGTTTGAAAAAATGAAGAAATGAAAACGCATTTATATCGTGAATTCTTCATCCTGTTTTAGCGATCGGTAATCTTCTACTCTAGTAGTGGGGCATTACCGATCGTTAGAACGATATGTAATTATATTGGTATAGCAAAACGAAGGGAGTCTTGTAATGGACATTTTATTAGCGCTTCTTCCTGCAATTGCATGGGGAAACATCTTATTAGTAAGCGTAAAAATGGGCGGTGGTGCATATAGCCAAACGGTAGGTATGACAATCGGTGCTCTATTCTTCGCAACAATTATGTATGTATTTACTCAACCAGCTTTAACAATGACAATCTTGATTGTTGGTTTTATTTCAGGTTTATTCTGGGCTTTAGGACAAGTAAACCAATTAAAAACAGTTGAAAAACTAGGTGTTTCAACTACTGTAACGATTTCTACTGGTATGCAACTTGTTGCAACTTCTATCTTTGGGGTTATCGCTTTCCGCGAGTGGACTACTACTACAACGATCATTCTGGGAACGATTGCAATCCTATTAATCGTAGTTGGTGTTGTATTCACATCATTAGATGATAAAGAAAATGCTCAGCCACCAGGACAATTGAAAAAAGGACTTCTTACTTTAATTGTTTCTACTTTTGGCTATCTTGTATATGTAATTATTATTCGTTGGTATAACATCGATGGTTGGTCTGCTATTTTACCACAAGCAGTTGGTATGTTTGTTGGTGCAGTTGTACTGACATCTAAACATAAACCATTTAACAAATATGCAATCCGTAATGCTTTATCTGGTTTACTATGGGGAACTGGAAACTTATTCTTACTTCTTTCACTACCACGTGTCGGAGTAGCAACAAGCTTCCCATTATCTCAAACTGGAATCGTTATCTCAACATTCGGTGCGATTGTCTTCTTAGGTGAAAAGAAAACAAAACGTCAATTGATCTTTATTGCACTAGGTAGTGTTTTAATTATCGGTGGCGCTGTATTGTTAGGTATGACAAAAGCATAAACTTATATTCTATTAATAAACCCCTGAAGCGTATGTGCTTCAGGGGTTTTTCTCTTTCAATTACTTTCTAAATATAATTATTGACATGCCCTTGTCTTTTATAGTTGCTCTTCCACTCTAGTAAACCAGCTACACATATAAAGAGATTAATAACAGCTAATATTAGCATAACGTATAACCCAGCGGAAATATAAATTGAAATACTAACTACATTATATAAAATCCATAAATGCCAGTTTTCTAAGATTTTTCGACTTAGCATAAATTGAGCTACTAAGCCTAATACAGCATTTAAAGCATCTAAATATGGACTTGTTGATTCTAAGTAATGGACTTGATAATACCCCCAACCAATCCATGCAGCTAAAATAAAGACTATATAGAAAATCCAACCTTTCAAATCTAAACGAACTGTTGCTTTTACCTCTTCCTCCCCACTACGTGCAATCCAATAATACCAACCATATACATTAAAGATAAATTGAAAGGCTGCCAATACTGCCATTGCATATAAACCTTGTGTAATGAAAATATATATAAATACCGCAACCGTAATCATGCCAAACAAAAAATTAGATACCTTTTCCCTCGCTAATAACCAAACATTAATAATCCCCATAACCGATGCAAAAATTTCAATATAACTCGATTGAATATAAAATCCAACCAATACGCAAATAATACTAGAAACGACTAAAAAAAGCGGACTTCTAATCATAACCATCTCTCCCCAGATGTGTAATAAATTCCCTATCACCAGTATAAGGAATCACTCTCCCTTTCACCATTAATTTCCTACTTTTCATTATCTATTCCATCTACAATAAGCCTTTTCTTTTTACAAAATTCTCTTAAAAATGGTATCGTTTTTTATAACATATCTCCACTAGAAAGGAATAGAGGATATGCTAACTAAACATCGAATTCTATTCATTGGTGCTGGTCGTATGGCAGAAGCTATATTTTCCGGATTACTGAAAACAAGCAAAGAATACATCGAAGAAATTATCGTTTCTAACCGAAGCAACGTAGAAAAGCTAGAACAATTACAAACGCGATATAATGTGTCTACTACAACAGATTGGAAGCAGCATGTTACATCTGTTGATACGATTGTTTTAGCAATGCCGCCTTCTGCACATGAAGGTTTATTAGCGGAATTATCTCCGTTACTATCGAGTCAACTTGTCGTAACGGTAGCTGCTGGCATTGGCCCATCTTATTTAGAAGAAAGACTTCCCGAGGGAACACCTGTTGCTTGGATTATGCCAAATACAGCTGCTGAAATCGGAAAGTCTATCTCCTTATATACAATGGGACAATCGGTAACCGAGATACATCAGGAAACCTTGCAACTGCTTTTAAGAGGTATTGGTACTTCGCAACTTTGCACTGAGGAAGAAGTTCATCAGCTTACTGCAGTTACGGGAAGTGCACCGGCCTTCCTTTATTACTTTGCTGAAAGCTTAATTGAAGCAACAAAAAGTTATGGAGTTGATGAAGCGACTGCCAAACACCTTGTCATTCAAATGATTTCTGGCTCTGCCTCTATGCTCGAACAAACGCAAGATCCAGCTAACCTCCGCGAACAAGTAACAACACCAGGTGGTTCCACAGCTGAAGGTCTCAAAGCTTTATATGAATATAATTTTTCAGGGGCAATTCAAAAAGCAGTAGAAGCAACAAACAAAAAAGCTAGGGGGAAATAATATGAGTTTAACAAGTTTAAAAGACTATACAACATTACATAACGGTGTAAAAATGCCTTGGTTCGGCTTAGGTGTTTTTAAAGTAGAAGATGGTTCAGAAGTAATTGAGTCTGTGAAAGCAGCAATTAAAAATGGCTACCGCAGTATAGATACTGCAGCAATTTATCAAAATGAAGAAGGCGTTGGCCAAGCAATTCGTGAATCAGGTGTTTCACGTGAAGAATTATTTATTACATCAAAAGTATGGAATAGCGATCAAGGATATGAAACAACACTTCAAGCATTTGAAACTACATTAGAAAAATTAGGACTAGAGTATTTAGATTTATATTTAGTACATTGGCCTGTAAAAGGGAAATATACTGAATCATGGAAAGCGTTAGAAAAACTTTATAAAGACGGCCGTGTTCGTGCAATTGGCGTGAGTAATTTCCATATTCACCACTTACAAGACGTATTTGAAATTGCTGAAATTAAGCCAATGGTCAATCAAGTGGAATACCACCCACGTCTAGCACAAGAAGAGTTACACGCTTTCTGTAAAGAACATAATATCCAGCTTGAAGCTTGGTCACCATTAATGCAAGGACAACTATTAGATAATCCAACGTTGCAAGAAATTGCGACAAAATATAATAAATCAACTGCGCAAATTATTTTACGCTGGGATCTACAAAACGAAGTTGTAACAATCCCTAAATCTATTAAAGAACATCGCATTATTGAAAATGCAAACATCTTCGACTTTGAATTAAGTGCTGATGATATGAAAGCAATTCAAGCTTTAAATGAAGACCGTCGCGTTGGTCCAGATCCAGATAACTTTAACTTCTAGTAGAAAAGCCACTGCCATATGCAGTGGTTTTTTGTTAAAGAAAACTGAAAATTTAAACTATATTTCATTCAGTTGACACTTCATCATCCAAGGTGTAAGATTTTGAATTATCAAAGAAACACAAAAATTAATAAAGTTTATTCGTTTACTCATTGTATCAAGAGAGGTGGAGGGACTGGCCCTTTGAAACCTCGGCAGCAGGTTCATTTTTTGAATACTGTGCCACTTCCTGCAAGCTTTATAGCTTGAAAGATAGAATGAGGGACTTCGTTTATATACGGGTGCATAACTTGTACGTAAAAATCCCTCTTTCTCAATATGAAAAGAGGGATTTTTTATTTTTCATTTCCCTCATCATCATCCAAACTTAATTATTTAGGAGGAAAATCAAATGAAAAAAAAGTTTGTACCCGGTATTGCGTCAGTTGTAGGAGTAAGTATTTTATTAACTGGTTGCGGTAGTTATAAAAACGAAGCAAGCGGAGCAAATGCAAAAGACGAGGCACCTAGTAAACAGGTTTTAAACTTCTCTTCACCTACTGAAATACGAACAATGGATACAGCTCGTGCTACAGATACTGATTCTGGTCAAGTAATGAGAAACGTATTTGAAGGTTTGTATAACCTTGGTGAAGGTAATAAACCTGTCCCTGGTGTTGCAAAATCTCATGAAGTAAGTGGCGATAAAACGAAATACACATTCCACCTGCGAGATTCAAAATGGTCAAACGGCACTCCTGTTACAGCGAAAGATTTTGTCTTCGCTTGGCAAAGAGCTGTCGATCCAGCAACAGCCTCTGAATATGCATTTCTATTCTTTGATATTAAAAATGCAACAAAAATTAACAACAAAGAACTTCCAGCCGACCAACTTGGTGTAAAAGCAGTTGATGACCATACGTTTGAGGTAGAATTAGAACGCCCTGTTCCATATTTTATTAGCTTAACAGCGTTCCCAACATTTCTACCAATTAACGAGGAATTCTTTAAAAAACAAGGTGATAAGTACGCTTTAGAAGACAATACAATCTTGTACAACGGCGCTTTTACACTAAGCGATTGGAAGCATGAACAAAGCTTTAAATTCAAGAAAAACCCTACCTATTGGGATAAAGATACTGTCAAACTAGAGGAAATCAATTTTAACGTCGTAAAAGAAAAATCAACAGAAGTAAACCTATTCGAATCAAAACAATTAGACCGTATAAAATTAACATCCGACTTCGTTGATAAATATAAAAAAGATGCGAACTTTAAAGAACGCCCGAACGTAGGCGTACAATTTTTACGTATGAACCAACAAAACAAAGTACTACAAAACGTGTCTGCACGCCAAGCAATCGATCAAACAATTGATCGAAAATCCTTTGTAAATACGTTATTAAATGATGGCTCTACACCAACCTTTGGTCTCGTTCCAAAAAACTTTGCAAAAGGGCCTGATGGAAAAGACTTCCGTACTTTAAACGGAGATTTAACCAAAGTTGATACAAAATCTGCACAAGAGTTATGGAAAAAGGCGAAACAAGAGCTTGGTTCTGAAAAAATAACATTAGAATTATTAACAAGTGATGCTGACCTTGATAAGAAAACTGGTGAGTTCTTAAAAGGACAACTAGAAAAGAATTTAGATGGATTAACAGTAAATGTGAAACCACAACCACGTAAACAACAAGTTTCACTTTTATTAAAAGGTGACTATGAAATTGGTATTGACGGCTGGAGCCCTGACTTTGCTGATCCAATTACATTCCTTGAATTGTTTACAACGAATAACCCTTACAACTTGGATCATTACTCTAATAAGGAGTTCGATGAAACAATTGAAAAAGTGAAAACGACTTTAGCTGGTGATGAAAAAGCTCGCTGGGAAGCATTACTAGCATCTGAGAAAATATTATTTAAAGACTCAGTTATCGCTCCCCTTTACCAAAAAGGCGAATCTTATTTAGAACGTTCTTATGTGAAAGGAATTGTGCAAGTAGACTTTGCAGGCCAATTAAACTTCAAATGGGCACAAATTGAAAAATAAAAGGCAAGCTGAATTGAAGTTTTTCTATCTACAACAATTATTTTATTGAAAAAATGTATTAAAAGCGGATTCTCAATAAGAGAAAATCCGCTTTTTTAATATATTATTTTAAAAAATTAATACTCCACTTTTTATTATTGACATATAGTTCTTCTCAGTGTTAATATTCTAAATAATCAAAGAAACGAAATATTTCACCATCAAAATATAACGTCTCCTATGTTGAAACATATAACGATACATTATATTTCAACATGTATATACATATAGAACACCTGATTACCTACATATACATATTTATAATAGGTTTTCTCTTCTTCTATAAATACACTTCAAGACATGGACATTATGACGTTACGAACAACACATTTAGGGAGGAACGAACAATGAAGAAAAAAGTTGTACCTGTTGTTGCATCTGTTTTAGGGGCAAGTCTATTACTAACTGCTTGCGGGGGAAATAAAGATCATGCAAGCTGAGCGAAAGCAAAAGATAAAGCACCTGATAAGCAGGCAATTAACTTATCATTCGCTTCAGAAATTCCAACAATGGATGTTGCAAAAGCAACGGATGGGGAATCCATGAGCGTAATGCGAAATGTTTTTGAAGGTTTATACGCAATGGGAGAAGATAATAAACCAATTCCTGGTGTTGCTGAGTCGGTTGACGTTAGTCCCGATAAAACAAAATATACATTCCATCTGCGTGATTCAAAATGGTCAAACGGTACTCCTGTTACAGCAAAGGACTTCGTCTTCGCTTGGCAACGTGCCGTAAACCCTGACACAGCAGCTGAATATGCATTCTTATTCTTCGATATACAGAATGCGAAACAAATAAACCAAAAACAATTACCAGTTGATCAATTAGGTATTAAAGCTGTTGATGACAAAACGTTAGAAGTACAACTAGACCGTCCTGTTCCTTACTTCTTAAGCTTAACGACATTCTCAACATTCTTACCAATTAATGAAGAGTACTTAAAGTCTCAAGGCGATAAATACGGTTTAGAAACAAATCATTTAATTTACAACGGTGCTTTCACATTAGATAACTAGAAACACGAACAAGGCTTCCAATTGAAGAAAAACCCTAACTATTGGGATGCTAAAACGGTAAAATTAGAAGAAATCAACTTCAATATCGTTAAAGATAAGTCTACAGAAGTGAACTTATATGATTCAGGACAAATTGATCGCGTTGCTTTAACTGCGGAGTTTGTTGATAAATATAAGGGCGATCCAAACTTCAAAGAACGTGCTGAAGTTGGCATTCAATTTTTACGACTCAATCAAAAAAATGAAACATTAAAAAATCAACACGCACGCCTTGCTATTAACGGCGCAATGAATAAAAAAGCATACGTAGAAACAATTTTAAATAACGGCGCTGTTCCAGCTGAAGGAATGATTCCTGCGAAATTTGCAAAAAGCCCTGAAGGCAACGACTTCCGTAAAGAAAACGGAAATCTAGTGAAAGATGATGTGAAAACAGCGAAAGAAAACTGGAAAAAAGCGAAGCAAGAACTTGGTACTGACAAAGTAACAATTGAACTCTTAACAAGTGATAACGCTTTAGCTAAAAAGACTGGTGAATATTTAAAAGGTGAACTAGAAAAGAACTTAGATGGATTAACAGTGAATTTAAAACCACAACCACGTAAACAACAGTTAAAACTACTATTAAGTGGTGACTATGAAATCGGTATTGATGGCTGGGGCCCTGACTTCGCTGACCCAATTACATTCTTAGATTTATTTACAACAGATAGTGCGTATAACTTCGATAAATACTCTAACAAAGAGTACGATGAGCTCATTCATAAAGTAAAAACAGATTTAGCTGGTGATGAAAAAGCTCGCTGGGAAGCAATGAAGCAAGCTGAAAAAATTCTATTACAAGACGGTGCTGTCGCTCCTTTATACCAACAAGGTCGTTCTTACTTACAACGCGGATTTATTAAAGGACTTGTAAAAACTGACTTCGGTGGTGAGTTTAACTACAAGTGGACAGAAGTTACAAAATAATGAGTGCTAATAAAAAGGTATCCAATTGAGGATACCTTTTTATTTTATGCTTCTTTAACTACAGAGCTTTTCCCCTTTACCATTCCTTTTATAGCTAAAGTCATCACTGCTACTGATTGTGTAACCAATACAATAACTAATAATGAAATAATATTTCTCTCTAAACTAACTCCTCCAAATATTATTGTATAATAGCCATTCGCTGCATATGTTGCGGGAAATAGTTCACCGATTGTTTGATATGTTTTAGAAAGCATCTCATGTGGGACAATTACACCGGAACTTACAAGTTGTAACGATAGTGAGATAATATTAAAAATCATACCTGCGTTTCCAAACACAGTTAGAAACATTTGTGTTAATGAAAGAAATGCGAAGAAGACTATTGCTTGAAACACCCATATACTCCCTACTGTTTCGTGCATCTCAATTTGGAAGCCTTTCATCAAACCAATTGTAATACATGCAAGTAAAATCGATGCTGTACCGTTTATAATTTGTCTTGATAAGAAATTACTCCAACCGCCCTTTACTTCTTTTGCAACTTTTGATAGTTCCATACTCATTATCATTGCTCCTACAAATGAAGCTAATACGATCATTAGCGGTACCATATTCACTGAAAATCCTTTTGCATCATTTACTTTATGAACTGTAAAACCAATTGAATCTTCCGTTAACCCTTTTATCACTTCTACATTCTCATGTCCTACAGCTTGTAGCTTTCCGACAATCGCTTGTTTCTTATAACTTGCTACCTCTTTATTTACATTATCTCGAATTTGTTTTGCAGCTCCTTCCATCATTTGCTTTGCCATCATGGCATTCGCTTGATTAATGTGGAAGTTTAAATTTGATTTTCCTGTTTCATTTATATCTTTTGAAAAAGAAGCAGGAATTTCAATAATCATATCGTACACATGGTCATTCATTTCTTTGTTTGCTTTTTCTACAGACCGTTCTGCTTTCACTTGAAATGGTAAATTTCTCTGTAAGCCTTCTGCTATTTTATTACCTATATTGACATCTTCATTCACAATAGCGATACGCATTTGATCTGCTCTTTCATTCACTCCATCATATGCTGTTAACCACACGCAAAAGAAAATAAGTTGGAACGATAGCGCTACTACCATTCCTACATACGTACCTGGTCTTTTTAAAAACTGTTTTAATGTATCCATCTTCCCACTCTCCTTTTAGCAAGCAAGTACATACTTGCATTTTATTTTAAATAAATACTAGGGTCTTAATGCCCTAGCATATAAAACAATATTATTTTCAATAAATTTCTCATCATCAACTTCTGTCAGGCGATCAGCAAAACGTAATTTAGATAAGAAATATCCAAAATTGATCCAGATAAAGTTCATTACTTGCGCTTCAATATTCGTATCAATAATGTTTCCTTTTTCCTGCATTTTTGCAAAATAGATACTTAATTCTTCTTTTAGTCCTTGTGGTATTTTAGCAATTTCCCCGTCTAATTCAGGAAATTCTCCAGCCTCACGTATACCGATAGCAATAATATCTTTTACCCCATCTAAAAAATTATGATAATGCCTTGCTAAGTTTTTTAAATCTGTTTCTAATTCCCATACAATCTCTGTTTGCAAAAATTTTTTTAAATGCGGTACATATGAAAATTCAGCAACCGCTGCTTCAATAACACCCTTCTTACTTTTAAAATTGCGAAATATCGTTACTTCATTAACACCAGCACGCATTGCAATTTCTTTCGTTGTCGCTGCTTTATATCCTTTTTCTTTCACTAATTCAATCGCTGCTTGAATAATTTTTTCTGCCGTCTTTGAGCGCGCCATAAAATCCTCTCTTCCTCATGCAAGTGATCACTTACATTTAGATTATATAACTTTTCAAATAATTGTCAACAATCCTCTTTTCCTTCTTTTTGCATTGAAACATTCTTTTAAAAGCTCTCGTAAATGCCTCTTGTGAGGAAAAAACATATTGCATTGCAATATCAATAACTGCTCTTTCAGTCGATACTAAAGCTTGTGCAGCATGAGTTAATCTTCTCTTTCGAATGTAATCCGTTACACTCATACCAATATAACTTTGAAAAATACGATGAAAATGGTACATCGACACCGCACTGTAAGATGCTACTCTTTCTGTTGTAAGCTCCTCATGCAAGTGATTTTCTATATATTCAATTGATTTTTTTATTATCTCTTTATATTCTTCATGCATTTTAGTCCCTCCCTCACAACTTCAATTTACCATATACATACAAATCTTTTTTGATTTAAATTGCGGATTAGCCCTTGCAACTACAGAATAATAATTTATTTTCAACACATACATAATTACATGATTTTGGGAAAAACTTGTATAGAACGAATTTACATAAGGAGGAATTTATAATGAGAACTCTACTATCAGTTTTATTAGCTCTTATGCTAGTACCTGCATTAACAGGATGTAAAGCTCCTGCAAAAGAAGACACAACTTCTAATAAAAAGACAACTGAAGAAGCAAAAAACGAGGCTCCTGCAGATTTAAAACTAAACTTCAATGAATTCGATTTAAAAGCAGACTACCAAGATACAAAGAAAGACTACGAAGCAGACTATAAAAATGTAGCAGCTGATAAGAAAATGGAAGCAAAAATTGAAGATCATAAAGCAGATGTAAAATTAACAGGAGACGAGGCTATCACAAAATTAAGCCCACTTCTACAAGAATTAAAATTTGATAAAGATACTGCTGACCAAGAAGTAATCGATCAAGTAGTGAACGTGTTCAAACTTGATAAAGACTATCAAAAATTTGATTTAGAAGTTGTCTTCTCTGATGGAACGAAAAAAGAATATAAAAGAGAAATAAAATAAAGAAGTAGGCGGTTGCCTACTTCTTTATTTTTGCATATCTTAAATCTGGTTTAGATCCAACATAATATTGAAGTCCAGATACCGTTTGTTTTTGTAAATAGGAATCCGATGGGAATATAATTGGAATTAATGGTGAATCTGTAAACATAATATCTTCCGCTTTATGCAATAAGTCAAAACGCTTATCTTCATTTTGTTCAACTTCTGCTTCCTTCACTAAAGCATCAAATTCTTTATTATGCCATTTTGCATAATTGTTTGGACCATCACCTGCATATAAATCTAATTTAGTAATTGGGTCTAATAGAGAGCCGCCCCATCCCATATAAGCTAATTGGAAATCACTTTGCTTATATGTGTCGATGTAACTCTTCCACTCTTTATTTTCTAATTTAATATCTACGCCAAGATTTTTCTTAAACATTTCTTGCATTGCTTCTGCTACTTTTTTATGTTGTGTATCTGTAGTAAATTTTAATGTTACTTCAGGTAATGTAGACCAGCCTTGTTCTTTCATGCCTTCTTCTAATAATTTTTTCGCTTCTGCTGGATCAAATTTAACGTAACCACCTTTTTCTTTACGGAAATCACGCCCACTTTGTGTTTTTGCTCCTTCTGGAACGAATGCATTTGCTTCTTGTGCATTGTTTTTATACAGTTTTTCAACAATAAACTTACGATCAACTGCTAATGAGAATGCTTTACGTACTTTCGCATTTGTGAACGGCTCTTTTTCTACATTAAACGAATAAATATAAGATGAAAATCCTGCAACACGCTTGTATTCTTTATTTCCTTTTTCTTTCTCAATCATCTCTTGTGGTAAACCACTTAGTAAATCTAATTCTTTTGATTTGTATAATTGGTACGCTGTTTTAGAATCTGGAATAATACGAAACTCAATTTCTTTTAATGCTACCTTTTTATCATAGTATTCTTTATTTTTTTGTACTGTAATAGCCTGATTGTGCTTCCATTCTTTTAATGTGAATGGTCCGTTCGTAATTAACTCTTTTGGATCTGTTTTTAATTTATTATTATCATCAATTGATTTTTTAGATAATGGAATGAATAATGAGCTTGCCAATTTTTGTTTAATAGAAGACACTGGGTGCTCAAGTGTTACCTTTAATGTTTGAGGATCAATGACTTGAATGCCAACTTGTCCTTCTTCACCTTTTCCAGTATTGTATGCTTCTGCCCCTTTAATAAAATACATTTCTGTTGCATTCATAGAACCCGTTTTCGGATTTAATAATCGCTTCCATGCAAATTCAAAATCATTTGCTGTAATAGGAGAACCATCTGACCATTTAATATCTTTCTTTAAATGAATTGTATACTCAGTTCCATCAGCATTTACTTCTTCTTTCTCTGCTAATTCATTTTGATATTTCCCATCACTATCTTGCGTATATAAGCTTGAGAATAAATGTCCAATTACATAACCTGAAGTACTATCTGTCGCAATAGCGGAATCAAGTGTATATGGATCGCTACCAATATTCGTTACTAATCGATCTCCTTCCCCCTTACCAGCACTCGCCTTTTGCGTCTCTTTCTTACCGCAAGCGACAGAAGTAATTGCTAAAACAGTCATAATGACAAACAGTAAAAACTTCTTCATCCTACATTCTCCTTTAACCTGAAATTTTTGGTGTTGATGCTAATAATGTTTTTGTATAAGAATGTTGTGGATTACGGAATACTTCATCCGTATTTCCAAATTCAACAAGTTCTCCTTTATATAGGACAGCCACTTTTTCACATAAATAGTGAACCATCGGTAAATCGTGCGCGATAAATAAATATGTATAGCCTTGTTCTTTTTGAATCTTTTGCAGTAAATGTACAATTTGAATTTGCAATGAAACATCTAATGCTGAAATTGGTTCATCAAGAATCAATACTTCTGGCTCACACAATAACGCTCTTGCAATAGCGATACGTTGGCGTTGTCCTCCGCTAAATTCATGCGGATAGCGATCAATATATCGTCTATCTAACCCAACACGCTCTAGCGCATCACCTGCCACTTTATCTTTCAATCCTTTATCACCTAAACCAAATGAAATATAGCCTTCCGTTACGCTATCGCGTACTTTCCAGCGCGGATTTAATGCTGCTGTGGAATCTTGAAAAATAAACTGTACTTTCTGTAAGAAATCACGTTTATGAGCTGCCTTCAGTTTGTGAACGACTTGACCGTTATAATCAATTTCACCAGACGTTGGGCTCTCGATCCCAGCTATGAGCTTTCCAAGTGTTGTTTTTCCTGAACCACTTTCGCCAATAATGCCAAGCGTTGTTCCTTTCGGGATAGAAAGTGATATATCTTTTAACGCTGCGATTTCTTTATTTTTACTTCCATATGTTTTCGTTACTTGCTTTACAGTAATTAAATCTGTCGTCATGAGGCATTCACCTTCTCTTTTGATTTCGCCTTATTATGCTCCAGAACATGTTGCCAGCAATGTGAACTATGCTCCTTGGAATATGTTGTTCTCTCTGGGAAACGATGAATACATTCTTTTATCGCTACTGGACAACGATTGACAAAAGGACAACCAAAGCTATTTAACGTCTCAATAGAAGGTGTCGTCCCTTCTATTGCACGTAATACTTTTTCAGAATCATCCATATTCGGAATTGCTTGTAATAAGCTTTTCGTGTATGGATGTTTAGGGGAACCTATCACTTCCTCTATCGTTCCTTTTTCAACAACACGTCCTCCATACATCACAACTACTCGATCCGCTACTTCACGTACAAGTGCTAAATCATGCGTAATTAGTAAAATACTCGTATTTTGCTTTTCCTTTCTTTCCTTTAATAACTCCATAATTTGCTTTTGAATTGTTACATCTAATGCTGTCGTAGGTTCATCCGCAATAACGAGTTTTGGGTGGCAGACAAATGCGATTGCTAAACAAATACGTTGCCTCATGCCTCCGCTTAATTGATGTGGGTACTGTTCAAAGCGTTTCTCTGCTTCATGTATCCCTAAATCATTTAATAAGTTAATCGCAATTTCTTTTGCTTCTTTTTTCGATTTCTTTTCGTGTTGCAAAATCACCTCTGTAATTTGTCTTCCCACCTTCATCGTCGGATTTAAAGAGGACAGAGGGTCTTGGAAAATAAACGAAATATCTTTTCCACGAATTTGATTCCATTCTGATTCTTGTAGATTCGTTAATTCCTCTGATTCAAAAGATATATTTCCATCATCAATATGAATTGATTCTTGATTTAAGCCAATAATGGATTGTGCTGTAACACTTTTCCCTGAACCACTTTCTCCTACAAGTGCAACGATTTCACCTTCGCTAATAGAAAAGGAAACATGCTTCACAATTGCTTGTTTACTATTCTCTTTTTCAACGGCTAACGTTACGTTTTCTAAAGATAAGAGCTGTCCCATGTTTTTTCTCCTTTCGATTCTGTTTTACGATTTTTGGATCAATTGCATCTTGTAAGCCATCACCAATTGCATTAAACGCGAACATAATGAGCGCAATCATGATTGCTGGGAAGAATAGCTGCCACCATTCTCCACTCAATAATGTCCCAAGTGCATCATTCGTCATCGTCCCCCAGCTTGCTGCTGGTGATTGCACTCCTAGTCCGATAAAGCTTAAAAATGATTCTGAGAAAATAGCTGCTGGAATTGTAAATGATAAATTTACGATAATAATGCCTGTTAAGTTCGGAATTAAATGCCCGTATATAATTTTCATATGTGATGTACCTAATCGCTCCGCTGCAATAACAAACTCTCTTTGTTTTAAAGATAAGACTTGCGCCCTAACGAGACGTGCCATACCAATCCATCCTGTTAATGCAAGGGCGATGATAATGGTAAAAAGACCTGGTTTCATAACAATTAATAGTAAAATAACAATTAATAAATATGGGATACCGTATAACACTTCGATTCCTCGTATAATCCACTCATCAATTAATGTCCCAAGGCGATTGCGCCCTCTCACATATCCACTAAATCCTCCAATTAGCACACCAAGTCCTATATCAAGAGCAGCTGCCACTAATCCAACTGTTAATGAAATTTTTCCACCAGCCCAAGTACGTGCCCATATGTCTCTTCCTAAATCATCAGTTCCGAACCAATGCTCGCTACTAGGAGGTAAATTCGTTGCTTCTTTCACTTGTTCACTCGCAGTAAATGACGTTAAACTTTCGCCAATTAATGAGAAAATAATAATGAGTAATAACGTCACTGTTCCTAAAACTGCGATTGGATTCGATATAAACTTACGAAACACTTCTTTCTTTCGGCTAATCTTTTGCTGATCTTTATTTATTGTTAATTCTTTTTTCTCTTCATTTGTTAATAACTGGTCATTAATTTCATAAGCCCCCATTTAAACATCTCCCTCCTTACGTAATAGAACGAATACGTGGATCAACAATACGATGAATAATATCTGTAATAAAAATACATACAATTAAAAGTGCACTATAAAAAATGGTTGTTCCCATAATCACTGGATAATCTCGATTAAAAATACTATCTACAAAATATTTTCCGAGACCAGGAATTGAAAAAATCTTTTCGATAACGAAAGTACCTGTTAAAAGTCCCGCCATTAATGGTCCAACAAATGTAAGTACTGGAACAATCGCATTTCGAAGAGCATGTCTTATAATAATCTTCTTAATCGGTATACCTTTCGCTCTCGCTAACTTAATATAATCACTCTGCAGTACTTCGATCATATTAGAGCGAACAAATCTTGTAATCACTGCGATTGGTCCTAACGCTAATGCAAAGGATGGCAATACCGTATGTTCAAATGTACCCCAAGAAGCTACTGGTAAGAGCTCGAATTGAATAGCGAATACTTGTATAAATAGTGGTGCTAAAATAAAACTCGGAATAGAAATACCGAGGATGGCAAGTAAACTTACACCGTAATCAATTACCTTCCCATGATAGAGAGCAGCGAATGTACCTGCAGCAATTCCGACTAGCAATGAAATAATAAGTGCTTGTAAACCAATAATTGCTGATGGACCAAAACCAGTTGTTATAATTTCTGATACACCTTGTCCGGTTGATTGAACAGATTCACCAAAATCAAAATGAACTACGCCGTCTAAATAAGCAACATATTGATTCCATAACGGTTCATCAAGGTGATACTTCGCTCTCATGTTTTGGATCACTTCTTCAGGAAAGATTTTTGCATCTGATGAAAATGGATCCCCCGGAATAATATGCATAATTAGAAATGTCACCGTCGTAATAACCCATAGCGTGAACACCATAACTGATAATTTTTTAATTACATACACTCCAATAACCCCCTAAACACATATATTTACTTAGTTTTATGAACGTACTTTTTCCAGTACTCCCTTTTCTCTTTTTAAAATACAAAAAGCCTTGATCTTAAAAAATAAGATCAAGGCTTAATAAACAAAGGCCCATCACTTATCTTTCAAGACTTGCTTGCTGGAATTAGCACGGTGTTCCTATTACAGAACCCGCTGCTGAGGTGTCATAGGGCCAGTCCCTCTACCTCTCTGGATAAGTAAATTGCTATATTATTATTTGGTTCAAATTGTATATTTCGAATTATAATTCTGAAAAAACGAAAAGTCAATCAAATTGGATATATTTAGAAAAATCAGTTTTTAATACTTTCATTTATCTATGTCGTATTTCGCTTATAATAAAAAAAGATATGAAAGGAGTTATAAGATGGACCCCTTACTTCTAGCAACTATAGGATTACCATTAACAATCGTTATACTTGTTATCATTGGATTTTATAAACTTTTCATTAAAAAGAAAAGCATTACCTCTTTTTACACCCCCTTTGATAATATTACCGGGCAAACTATTTCCGAATTTCACGAAGAACAGAAGGTATTAGTATCCGAGGATGAAGATGGCGATGGTAGGAGGAAAAAATAACCTTGCACAGGCAAGGTTATTTTTTCGTTTCTGCTTGAAAACGTTTATAGTATGTCGATGCTGTTGCAAAGTTAATTTCTATATCACGAATCAGCGATGAATCTTCTTCTTTCGCTAACTTCTGTAATTTTTTCATCGCTTGTTCCGATTCATTCAAGAAACCAACATATACTTCATGTTCTTGCTCTTTCGACTTTGGAACACGAATTTCTTTACGTATATGATCAATATCTTCTAACATGCTCGTCGTTACCTCTTGCACATCTTCTTTATATGCAGCATTCGTTATTTCCTTACCGCCCTTTTCTTTTGCTACTTCAAATAACTGTAGTGCTTTATTAATCTCTTTATTTATTTTTATATCGTATTTTTCATGTACTGCAAGGTATTCTTTTATCTCTTCTGTTTGTTCGGTAGATTGCTCTACCTTTTCTTTCGGTTCTTTCGTATCTTTATTTCCATTACATCCTGCTAGAAGGATCATACTTCCCATTACAGCAATACCCAAAACCTTCTTCATCTCTTCTTCTCCTTTTATCTACAGCTACTACTCATTATAGTTTCTTTTATCTCCACTTGTTATTATACCGAGAACATCCTACTTTTTACACTTAAGAAGATACCTTAATATACATGCCTACATTTTTGTCACAGTATCGTCACTTTATGCAAATAACTTTTGCATCACCTTACAAAGCTGTCTTAGTTACTTCAAAGAAATGAAAAAAGAACTGATTCAAAAATTATTTGAATCAGTTCTTTTTTATAAGTTAAGCCTCTAAATTTTGTCTTTGTTGCAGTTCAAACTGCTTCTCACTTCTTCTGGCCATAAACAAATAACATAACACAGCACCAACTTCACAAAGAGCTATTACAACACCCATCGGTAATGCGGTGTTACTTCCCCCAATACCTACTAACGGTGCAACAAGTGCTCCTGAAATGAACTGTAATAAGCCTAATAAAGCTGATGCTGTTCCTGCAGCTTGTTTCTGATTTCTCATCGCTAACGAGAACCCAGTTGTTGAGACAACCCCAACACTTGATACGACAAGAAATAACGAGCATAAAACGCCAATTAACCCTATTCCTAGTAAGATTGTCAGTAGTAAAGATAAACCACCAACAGCTGCAATAATGATACCAGAGACAAATAGTGTCTTCTCATTCACTTTCCCCGCTAAACGACCTGTTACCTGACTAGCAATAATAATACCAATACCATTGATTGCAAAGAATAAACTAAATTGCTGTGGTGATGCTCCGTATATGTTCTGCAACACAAATGGTGAGCCCGAAATGTATGCAAACATTGCCGCTGTTACTAATCCTTGTGACAATGCATATCCCATAAACAAACGATCCTTTAATAGTTTTCCGTACGTCGCTAACGTCCCTGACAAACCACCTGTTTCTCTTTCTTCAGGAGGTAATGTTTCACGCAATACGAAAGTAGCTGATATTAACATGAATACACTTATTGCTCCAAGAACGATGAAAACACCGCGCCACGTTGTAAATTGTAATAATTGTCCCCCAATAATCGGTGCCAAAATAGGCGCTGCTCCGTTTACTAACATAAGTAGTGAGAAGAACTTCGTCATTTCAGAACCTGAATACATGTCACGTACCATTGCACGTGATATAACAATCCCGGCTGATCCCGAAGCTCCTTGTAGGAAGCGTAATAACACTAACGTCCAAATAGATGGCGCAACAGCACAAAGTAAAGAAGAAGCAACATAAATAATGAGAGCAATAATAAGAGGTTTGCGTCTTCCGTAAATATCACTAATTGAGCCAACAAATAATTGTCCTACTGAAAGCCCAAGCAAACAAGCTGTTAATGTAAGTTGGGCTAGTGATGCACCTGTTTGCAAGTCATCCGTTAATTTCGGTAACGAAGGCAAATACATATCAATAGATAATGGCCCAATCGCCGTAAGTGTTCCTAATACAAGAATCATCCATAACCTGTTCATCTTTACAGGCTTATATATTTCCTGATTAACTTCATTCACTTTTTTCATTCACCCTTTCCTATACATACTAAATTGTAACAATTATAGTTACAACATAAACATACGTCAAGTATAGCGCATTTTCCTGTTTAATTTTGTAAAAAAAAGCGATAGAATTTCTATCGCTTTACTTGTTCAAATTACTATTTGTAAATTTAGATACGGAAGACATCGCCTCTCCTGTATCTAAATATGTGATTTGAATTGGATCTCCCACTTCTGTAAACATAGCATATGGGAATTTCTTCACAGGTATCATAAATACTTTTTGTTCATTCTCTAACAGTACGTACACGATTGTATTTTCACCTGATTTTTCTTTATATACACGTTGTACAGTGCCTTCTTTTTGCGCCTCTTTTCCATTTGAAGTCGGTCTAAATGAATCTCCGCTTCCACTCAGCGCATTTTTATAATTCTCAAGCGCTTCTTTTTGCGTCGAACCTGTTGCAAATATTTTCGCATTAGAAGCATAGATAACAGTATGGGCACGTACTAATCCTCCGTCATCAATAACAGGTACAATCCAAGAAGGTTTACCGTACACGTTATAAATAACCGGCATCGTTCCATGCCACTTTTCTCTCTTAAAAGAATTATCCACGACTTCCGAAGCAGCCGAACCATCCATAATTCCCTTTACTTCTTTTCCGTTATAGTAATACAACTTACCTGTACGCGCATCGATAAGTGAATAACCTAGTGCAGAATCTACTCCCTCTTTCGGAGAAGTGAAATCAGTAAAGTAATATAATGTTCCATCCTTACCGAAAATCGGTGTAACTCCTTCTTTCGTTCCCCACTCAGTCGGGATCTTCATATCAGTTTGCGAGAATTTTGTATTCCAAAATCCGTGAATATATTTACCGAAGTACGTATTTAACGTAGATGCAGTCTCGTGATTTAATACGCCATCAACAAATTTAGGTGCCTTTCCTTTATCGTATCTTTTCACTTCGCCTGTTTGTGCATCTACTACTACAACGCCCTCTACCTCAAATCCAGATCTTCCTGAAATAAATTCACCGTACGTCATTGTATAATACGGTTTCCCTTTATCATCCACTTCAAATTTAGGTTTTCCTTTAAAGATTAAATTTGGTTCTGCTTGCCTTACCACACGCTCTAAATTATTTCCGAAAAACATGCTTGGCACGTATTTCATTTTATAACCAAGGTGCAGTTTCGCTTCTGCATCAGGATTCGTACCTGACATCGTGACGTATCCTGGAATTGTCTCAGCTTTACGTGCTTTAAAAAACCCTGAAACTTCAATCGGTGCTACATATAAAGCCTCGCCATTTACCATTTGTGGCGTTAATTCTCCTAGCTCAAAATAAGCTACTTTCGGAATATCCCCAAATACTTTTTTCATCTTATTCTCCGCTGTCTTTGGCGGCACTGTAAATGGCTGATCATTTTCAGTAAATGGCTCTGAAATCTCTTTCTCTACCTTTACAACAGAATCATATTTCTTTTGCGAGATTACTATATCGTGCAAATAACCAAAGTAGCCATAACTTGCAAGTAAAACAAGCATTAGAAGTCCTTTTAACGTACCTTCTAATTTACCTATTTGATCTTGGGAAAATAAAACAAGCCCAATTAAAATCGCTACTGCAACAGAATAATGAGTAAGAATTGAATCTGCTCGATCATCAATTAGCCAAAAATATTCATAGATTGCAATACCTATCCAAAATAAAACTGGAATAACTAAAATAGATGATTTCTTACCCTTTACAACCTTCTCATCCCCTTTCTTATCCACTGCTCGAAGTTTACTACCGCTTCTTCTTGTCCATGGAATCAAAAACAAAGTGAGAATAGCTAAAATTAAAAATTTCATCAAAGGCAATGTCCCCTTTTCTTTTGTCTTCCTCTTTAGTATAACAAATAAAGGTTATTCAGGTAAAAATGGGAATCGTTATATTTTTTTACTACTTAATACAACTCCGCTCACTACATATAAGATAGATGCAATATAAAAAATCGTGCCGATCGTAAAGAAATCTACTAAATATCCTGTTGCAATAATTGCTACTGCCCCTCCAATCGATGTCCACACATGATATTTTCCAATCTCATAACCAGCATTTTCTTGTACAACTTTTCGTGCTAACGAAGTCTTCTCCGTATTACGCTGCACAGCCCCTAAAATACCCATTAAAATTTGAAGAATGTATACATGCCATACTTCTGTTGCAATAGGAAAACAAAGCATTAATATCGCCATGGACCAGGCGTATATAATTAATAACTTTCTATCACCTACTCTATCAGAGATTCTTCCAACTAACGGATATACTAGAGCTGAAGTTAAGGCAAATAAGCCATATGCCCAGCCAAACTGTGAGAAGCTATTTCCAACATTCCGAAGCAATAGAATGTAAAAAGGAAATACCATACTTCCAGCCATCATAATAATGCTTTGTGAAGCTACAAATCTTCTATATGTCATTTCGTATACTCCCTATAAAATAAATTCACAAATCTCTCTTTTGGATCCGCTTCTTTTTTCTTCTGAAGAAATTCTTCTATACGAGGATATGCTCTCCTTAACTGTTCTTTCGTTGGATAAGAATAATACGGTAAATAATAACTACCGTTATGCTTTAACGTAACATCAATCATCTTCTGAATAACATTCTCTGTTTTCTTTATCTCGTGTTCAGAACGCCCTTGATTAATTAAAAGAACCAGTGCAAACATATCATCTTTCGCATAGGATAAAACTGCATTTTCATTCTTTTCCACGTAACGAACCGTAATATTGAGCAAATTAAATTCTTCCTCATTTAATACGTTACGTAAATCATCTATGTATTCCGTGAAAGAATCTATAGGCACAAAATATTCTTGTAACACCTCTGTCCTATTTGGATTTTCATATTCCATAAAGGCACTATCTGACCTCATAACATTATTTCGCGTCTCATACTTTCCATCTGTACGTTCAAAATAACTTCTTTGTATATCCCAAAACGTATCTTTTCCCCAATCACTATAGCGTGATAATCCAAGTAAAAATTTAGGCGCTGCTATAATAGTTTCTTCTTTTAATTTACTATACTCCTCCCTCATATTTTGGTTTTGTGCCAATGTATAATCTGTCACATACATTTCTCTTAAAAATGAATTTGGAGCAACAGAAATACGAGCTAAGTGCATACGAACATTTTCATCTTTTTTCACTTTCTCTTTGAAATAAGACGTGTATTCTTTATAATCTAGCATTTTCGTGTGCGTTTCATATAATTCATCATTTGTTAACTTTAAGGTCACATCTAAAATGACACCAAATAGCCCGTAACCGCCAATGACATAAGGAAATAAATCCGCATTCTCTTCTCTACTTACATTACGCACCGTACCATCTGCCATTAACAATCTAAACGACTCTACTGTATCAATCAATGCTTCATGACGAATATCACGACCATGTACATTTACACTTAATGAACCACCAACCGTAAAAATATTTTGCGACTGCATCACCTGAACAGCAAGACCATATGGATTTACTTTCTTCTGAATGTCATTCCACGTGGCACCACTTTGAACTGTAATGCGCTTCTTCTCTGGATCAAATTCTAATATTTTATTATACCCTTTCATATCAAGCATCGTCCCATGCGGATAATATGTCTGCCCGCCCTGACTATGTTGCATACCAGCAATAGAAATCTTCTCCCCAGAAACATTCGCATCTTGCACTAATTTTATTAACGAGTGCTCATCCGTAGCACTTTCAACACGTTTTATTTTTGTCGGGAGTAACTTTCCTACATCACTCATAATCGGATGATTTAATTACTCCTTATATGTATTTACAGATGTCACAAGCAACACTGTATAAGCCATCATAACCACCGCTATCTTTCTTTTTTTCAAATGACACTCTCCTCTTCTACATCTTTTCCTCTTCATATTGTACCTATTTTCCTATGAATAAAGAATATAAAAAAGAGGGACCTTATTTTAGGTCCCTCCTCATCAAAACTGTTACTTTGCTGCTGGCAATTGTATTGGATCAAACTTTTCATACGACGTATATTTTGCGTTCGTAATAATGTGTGCTTTATCCTTGCCATTACTACTCATAATCATGTCTATCTTTGCTGATTCATATTTAAAATCTTTTGTAATGATATATTCTGCATCCACTTCTTCTATCTTCGCATTTTGTGCTTGTAACATTTTCTTCTGCGTTTCATCCATGCTAGTTAACATACTTTCTGTTTCTTGCCCTTTTAATGTAAATTTCAGTTTATATTTATCTCCGCTTTTCTCCATCTTCATTTTATCTAAAACTACTTCCGGTACTTCTAACTTATCTATAATATCTTGAGTTGCTTTCATTCCACCAGCGTTTAATTGCTCCTCTGGTACGGTTATAACTTCTCCCGTATTAGGGTTTTTTACCTCACCAGCAACTTTACCATCCACAGTATACACTACAACATCTGTACCGGAAATATTCATTTCAGAACGAGAATTCTTTGTCTTTGGCTCTAATTGCATCTTAGCCTTTAATATATCCATCTCTGTTCCCTCAGCTTTTACCCCTACACCATATGTCATCGTTACATGTTCTTCATTTTTAAAAGCTTCGTTCGTTTTCTTGAAAACATCCTTCGCCTTTAATTCCTTTTCTTTTTGAACTGATTCTTTTTTCGGCTCATCCGTCTTTGCTGTTTTCTCATTACTACACCCTACCCCTAGACTGATTGCAAGCACTAAACTTGAAATAAAAATAATTTTTTTCACACTGTCGCCCCCTTTCCCAAAATAATATCACCTCTCTTCCTATGAAATCTATATAAATTTTAATCTATATTCGCTATATAGCGACATGTTTAATGAAGACTTTAAATATGATATAAATAACAACAACTCATTTCAGGAGGTCATTATGAAAGCAATCATTTGCACACAGTATGGACCACCTAACGTTCTTCAGCTTCAAAATATAGAGAAACCTACCCCTAAGAAGAACGAAGTATTAGTTAAAATTCATGCAACAAGTGTATCGACTGGAGATTGTAGAATACGCGGATTTAATAGCCCTCTATTATTTTGGATTCCTATGCGGATCATATTAGGTTTTAGAAAACCGAGAAAGCCTATACTCGGTGTAGAGTTATCCGGCGAAATCGAAGAAATAGGAACAGATGTAACTCAATTTAAAAAAGGAGATCAAATTTTTGCATTAACAGAGCTTAATGTCGGTGGTTATGCAGAATATACATGTGTACATGAAAGTGGATTAGTAGCATTAAAACCTACCAATGTAACGTATGAGGAAGCAGCAGTTATTCCCTTTGGCGCAACTTCGGCACTACACTTCCTAAGAAAGGCTCGTATAAAAAGGGGGCAACAAGTACTAATATATGGCGCATCTGGATCAGTAGGAACAGCTGCCGTACAACTTGCTAAATATTTTGGCGCAACCGTTACAGCTGTTTGTAGTCATTCAAATTTTGAACTCGTGCAATCTTTAGGAGCTGACAAAGTAATCGATTATACGAAAGAAGATTTTACTAAGCGAGGGGAATACTATGATGTTATATTTGATGCAGTTGGAAAATATAAAAAATCCTTTTGTAAACAAGTATTAACACCTAATGGAATATATGTATCTGTTAATGGAATGATGGCAAAGGTAAGTAAAGAGGATATGATTCTACTAAAAAAACTAACTGAAACAGAACATTTAAAACCTGTTATTGATAGAACTTACCGATTAGAAGAAATTGCTGAAGCTCATATGTATGTGGAAAAGGGACATAAGAAAGGTAACGTTTCGATTACCTTAAAATAAAATATATTCAGAAAATAATGTTGACAATTCTTTTTGTAAGATTTACTATTAGTACCATATCAAAAAACTACATACACATACTCTTATCAAGAGTGGCGGAGGGACTGGCCCGATGATGCCCGGCAACCGAGCTTATAACGTATAAGCTAAGGTGCTAATTCCTGCAAAACGAGTTTTCGTTTTGGAAGATAAGAGAGGAATCTATTTTGTCTATTCGGCACCTCTCTTATTTTTGAGAGGTGCTTTTTATTTTGGAACGTATATTTAAGGGGGAATTATAGATGAAGAAAGTATTATTAAGCATTGTAAGTGGGGCTGTATTATTATTAAGCGCATGTAGCGGGAGTTCAGATAAAGAAGTAAAAGCGTTAGATGAGAAAAAGATTACTGTCGGTGTAACAGGAGGGCCGCATGAACAAATTTTTGAAAAGGTAAAAGAAGTAGCAGCGAAAGACGGTCTCGAAATTGATATAAAAGTATTTAATGATTATGTAGCACCGAACGTATCCCTCGATGAAAAAAGCCTTGATGTAAATAGCTATCAAACAAAATCATATTTAGACGTATTTAAAGCGGAACGTAATATGAAATTAACCGAAGTATTTTCAACAGTAACATTCCCTATGGGCGTATATTCTAAAGACATAAAAGATGTAAAAGAATTAAAAGAGGGCGATGCAATTGCTGTACCGAATGACCCAACGAATGAACTTCGAGCTTTAAAACTATTTGAAAAAGCAGGAGTTTTAAAAGTGGATCCAAAAGCTACAGAAAAAGCGACTGCGAAAGATGTAATTGAAAATCCAAAAAATTTAAAGATTGTTGAATTAGAGGCATCTCAATTACCAACACAACTAAGTGAAGTAAAAGCAGCTGCAATTAATACAAACTTTGCATTAGGTGCAAAATTAAGCCCTGCAAAAGACTCTATCTTCCGCGAGGGAAAAGATTCACCATATGTGAACTGGGTCGTTGTTCGTACTGAAAATAAAGATGATGCTGTTATAAATAAACTAAAGAAAGCTTATCAATCTAAAGAAGTAAAAGAATTTATCGAGAAAAAATTTGATGGTTCTGTTTTACCGTCTTGGTAGGAGCTGACGATAATGATTGAATTGAAAAATGTATCCAAAGTATTTACAACAAAAAAAGGGAATGTGGAAGCTCTTAAGTCTACTTCCCTTCAAGTAAAAAAGGGTGAAGTATTTGGAATCATTGGATATAGTGGCGCTGGCAAAAGTACATTAATTCGATGTGTAAATTTATTAGAAAAACCAACGACAGGAAATATCATTGTAAACAGCCAAGACTTAACAACTTTATCAGCAAAGGAACTAGCAAAAGCGAGACAAAAAATCGGGATGATTTTTCAAGGATTCAATTTACTTAAAACTGTTACCGTTTATGAAAATATCGCATTACCGTTACGTCTTGCTGGCATTCCAAAAGTAGAAATTGAAAAAAGAGTAGAAAAGTATTTACGCATTGTCGATCTTTTTACTCGAAAGGATGCCTATCCAAGTGAACTTTCTGGTGGCCAGAAACAACGTGTTGCCATTGCACGTGCACTATCACATGAACCTGAAGTGTTATTAAGCGACGAAGCAACGAGTGCTTTAGATCCAGAAACAACTGATTCTATTCTTGACCTCTTATTAAAGATTAATGAAGAAATCGGGATCACAATTTTATTAATTACACATGAAATGAACGTTATCCAGCGTATATGTGACCGGGTTGCTGTTATGGAACATGGATCAGTAGTCGAAAGTGGGACTGTGAAGGATATATTCACAAGCCCACAACATATAACGACGAAAAAATTTGTAAATAGTGCATTTGCAGCAAAAATTCCAGAAGACGTACAAAAAGAACTTCAAACTACTGGTGAAATTGTAACTCTTTCTTTTATAGGAAATTCTTCAGGAGAACCAGCATTAGCTATCGCTACAAAACGTTTCCAAGTATATCCGAATATTTTATCCGGTAATATTACTCAATTAAAACATGAGGCATACGGGAAACTTGTCATTCATATGCAAGGGGAACAAAATGAAATCAACCGTGCTTTATCATTTTTACAAGAACAAGGAATCATCGTAGAAGGAGGTAGAACAGACCATGGAAAACAAGTCCTTTTTGGATGAATGGGGTAAAGTTATATGGGAGGCGACCATACAAACCTTTCAAATGACATCTATTTCATTACTCATCTCGATCCTTATTGCACTGCCACTTGGTGTCACACTTGTTTTAACGAGACCTGGTGGACAGCGAGAAAACAAAATCATTTATCCAATTCTTAATACAATTATTAATATCATTCGCTCTCTTCCATTTATCATTCTATTATTCTTCATTCTACCTTTTACAAAATTTCTAATGGGAACATCCATTGGTGTGCAAGGTGTTATCGTACCGCTTGTCGTCTTCACTGCTCCCTATATCGCAAGATTGATGGAGACCGCATTATTAGAAGTCGATCGTGGTGTGATTGAAGCTTACCAAGCGATGGGCGTTTCTACTATAAAAATTATTTGGCACGTCATGGTGAAAGAAGCTCGTCCCTCCCTTGTACTTGGATTAACAATTGCAACGATTGGCTTAATCGGCGCAACAGCAATGGCTGGTCTTGTCGGTGCTGGTGGACTAGGGGACTTAGCATATCGCTTCGGGCATTTACGCTATGAACCTGAAGTAATGTATGCAACTGTCTTTATTTTAATTATCCTCGTACAAGGATTGCAGTCTTTAGGGAATGGTGTTGCACGAAGATTGAAGAAAGATTAAAAAAGAAGGTATCTCACCAGTGTGAGATACCTTCTTTTTATCTTTTAAATCCACCTTCTGAATGAATAACTTGTCCCGTAATCCACTCTGCTTCTTCGCTTACTAAAAACTTAATGAGTCTTGCTGCATCCCTTGGTTCACCAATTCTGCCAAAAGGAAACATCGGCTTTAATCCTTGCTTTATCTCTTCAGTCATCCAGCCAGTATCGGTTGGACCTGGGTTAATTGCATTCACTGTTATTCCTAAATGAGCTACCTCGGCTGACAACGAATTAGTAAGAGCATCAATAGCTCCCTTCGTTGTTGCATACGCCAGTTCTCCAACCATAGGTCCTTGAAATTGCCCCGAAGTCATATTCACAATTCTACCACCAGATTTCTTATCAAATCCTCGGGCAAATTGACTACTTAACAATGTAGTCGCACGAACATTGACCATGTAGTGCTTATCTAATTCTTCAGCAGTCAAATTAGAGAAGTCATTATTCATAGAATACGCTGCATTATTAATTAATATATGAGGGTAACCTAGTTGTTCAGTAACTTTATTTATAAGCTCTTTCGGCGCATCATTCTGAGTTAAATCTAACTCCATGCTCGATACTTTCACACCGTTTTTTAGTAACTCTTCTTTTAATTGTATTTGTTCACTTTGATCAACGCCCCAAGGCATCTCTTTATCGTACGCTGTCCAATACGTAAAAAATATATCGTATCCTGCTCCAGCTAATTCTTTACAAATCGCTGCGCCTATACCATCTAGACGACTTACACCTGTAACGACTGCTATTTTATTTTTTAATTGATTCATCATATACTCCTCCAATTTAAAGGACGCATACTTTATATAAGAGATATGAATTTCCCTACACATTATCCTTACAAAAGGGATGTACAAGCCAAATATGCGGTCCTTGCATGATTTACAGATAGCTAAATAAACCCTCACTTACGAGAGAAAAATTTATCTATCTAGTTTCTACTCATTACAAGCTCATCCACATATTGAGTCCTTGTCTCCTTTCCGTATATCTCCAAATTTCATTTTAACATTAAAGATTTAATATTTCAAAAAATGAAATGATTACTCCTATTCATGAAGTATCATGTACTATAAAACGTAGTTAATAACGAATTTGCATTTAAGTGTATACATTTACTATTACCTATCCGTTGTATAAGTGTAGGGAGGAAAAATGATGAGAAAAGAAAATATATTGACCTCCTATCTTATCAATTTAGGGGAGGAAGTGTTCAAACTATTACTAGCGAAAGGGGCTATAAAAGAAGGCGCAGAAGACATCATCCAAAATACTTTCTATAAAGTATACACATTGCTAGATAGCTTAACCGAGGATAACATACGTCCATGGTTTTTCAGAGTCGCATTAAATGAATACATTGACTTAAAGAGAAAAAAAGAGCAACAGAACATCTATTTAACTGAAGAGATTTATTCAAAATTACAATATACAGACCGAGAACTGGATGCTGTTTTAAATAAAGATGAGATTTTCTATCTATATATAAAACCAGAGAAATAATAAGAAAAGAGCCTAAGTATAGGCTCTTTTCTTACTTACTCCAAATTTAAACTCTTAACGAACCACGAAATCCTCTAGCAGCATAGTATGAATCTGCTCCATTGTGGTACACAAAAACGTGTCCAAAGCGATAATCGCAAAATAGAGCTCCACCAAGCTCTCTAATATCTGAAGGCGTTTGTACCCAGCTTGATGATTTCATATCGAACTCCCCAAGTTGTTGCAACTGTCGATATTGTTCTTCTGTTAATAGTTCAATACCCATAGCAGTTGCCACATCAATAACGTTATTTTCCGGTTTATGCTTCTTTCTTGCTTCTAACGCTTCAAGATCATAACAAAGGCTTCTACGACCTTTAGGACTCTCCTTTGAGCAATCGCAGAAAATATACTCGTCCTTCTCTTCATCATAACCAACAACATCCGGCTCACCGCCTGTTACTTCCATTTCATTAAGTGACCATAATTTTTCAGCATTAGCTTCTATCTTCGCTTCAACTTTAGCCCATTCAAGACCTTCATGGCGGTTCATGTTTTTCTCAAAACGAGCTTGTAATGCTTTTAATAGTTCTTCACGTTGTTCTACAGATAACTCATTTTTATTCGCTATCATATTCGTCCTCCGAATTACGTTTCCTTATAATCATAATGGTTTGCATACAGTTTACAACAATCTGACCCGATTACACAACGAAAAATCCCTGTACGAATATCCATTATATAGTACGAAATCCCTCCATACTTTCCCCAAGAATATAATGTGAAAACCACATCAAGTTCTGTTTCATAATAGCTACATTCATTCCTGGCTGATCAGAACTATATGCCATTCCTTTAAATATCATTAATTCTGTATCAACTTCCATTTCTCTTAATCCTTCATATAGCTCATATGCATTTGTAATGGGAATTCTTACATCCTTTTCTCCGTGTTGAATTAACGTAGGCGTACAGGCTGATTTAATATATGTCATTGGTGATGTCTTCTTATATATCTCTGGGTCATTCCATGGATTATTTCCTAAATACATGCTAATAAAGTAAGGGATATCGGTATTTACATAATGGGTACTCCAGTTCGTAATTCCGCCTCCAACTGAAATAGCTTTAAATCTACTGCTAAATGTCGAACAGAAAGCTGATATATATCCTCCGTTACTCCATCCCATAGCTCCTACTCTATCTTTATCTACAATCCCTTGTTCAACTAGTGCATCCACTCCAGATATAACATCATCATAATCAGCAATTCCTTGTTTTCTATAGTTTGCTTTTAAAAACTCATTACCGTAACCAGAACTTCCTCTATAGTTTGGTTCTAAAACGATAAAGCCTTTTTCAACAAACTGTTCAATCGGATATTTCTCATTGAAGCAGTCTGAAAATATCGGAAAGGATGCCCAAGCCGGACCTCCATGAATTACTACTAATAAAGGATATTTTTTATTTGCGTCAAACTCTACTGGGATTGATAAAATACCCTCTATTTCAAGACCATCACTATTTTTCCACGAGATGATTTCCCTGTTACTTTTAAGCTTCCCGTCGAAAAAGCTATTTTCATTCGTTATTTTTTTATCATCCAAATAGATTTCAAAGGTTTCATTTGTTATAGCCTTACTATAGGTTATATGATTTCCATCCTTTGTTATAGAGGCATCCATTATAAAACCATCTACGTTGTCACTTAATACTTCCATAGTGCTATCTTCAGCTAGTAATCCAATACGATAATTCGTTTTATCCTGCCATCTAATTAAAATTCCTTTAGCTGTCCACTGTAATGGCATAACCGTACTATCAAAGTTTGTTAAGGGCTGAATTACCTCTCCAGTATGCATATCATATATCTCTAATGTACTCTCTTGTATATGGTTTCTATAATACTCCTTCTCTCTTATGCTTGCTGCGTAGCACATTTTACTGCCCTCAGGAGAAAAGCAAACGCTCCCGCCCAACAACCTATCTACATTCATCTTTTGTAGTTCCTCAGCTTCAACATCTAATATATATAGATCACCATTCATATGATCGTTTAGGCTTGGTGTAGCCATACATACAACCTTTTTCCCATCATTTGAAATATCAAAGTCATGGATATAAAAATCCTTACCATCCGTTAATTGATAAACACCGTTACTCTCTCGTTCCTCTTTATCATTTTGTATCACTTTTTCTATTTCAATGTAGCATAAACAATTATTCTGATGTTCCTTACCTACATGTTGAAAATCTCCATATAGCTCCTTACGTTTCTTTATTTCCTCACATTCTTTTGACTGTGTAATATAATAAAAACCTTTACCGGTAGGATCCCATTTGAATGTACTGATCCCTTCTTCCTCATTAGTAATTTGTACCCCACCGTAACCATCTAATGACTTAACGAAGATTTGACTTTTCCCATTACCAACAGGGCTAAGGTATGCAATATCCCTAGAATTTGGAGACCATAATGGGCATGTACTATCTATATCCCCATTTGTTAATGGATAACTTTGCCCTTTACCTTTTTCATATATCCATACATGATTTCTATATGTATTGTCTTTCCAGTTAGCTGTCCTCTTAACAAATGCTACATTTTTGCCATCATCGCTTATATTGGTACTTGATAAGGTTGGTAATGAAATAATCTCTTCTATACTTAAATATGTTTTTTCACTCACTTTCATCAATATGCCCCCTTGTAATGTCCATAAATCTCTCGTCTCTTTTTGTCATAATAAAGGAAGTTGTTTACGGATACTTAAAATATTAACGAAAAATTCAGATAAATAAAACCAAATCTGATAAAGTGAAAATTTAATCTATAGGGTTCTATCCACTTACCAATTTTCGATGTTCTTTTTCGGCATAAAAATACCCCTTTAGATAACATATCTAAAGGGGTACAGATTCGTATATATATTTTAAAGCTATATATATTTAAAATAGATTTGTACTGTTTTGAAGAAGCTACATTTAATATTAAACAACAACAAAGAAAGGATTGATTCCTTAATTTACAGGAAATCTTCTTTTTCTTTGTTGTATTTTTCTTAGGCATACAAAATTCTCCTTTTATTGGTACTAGCCCTCAGACCCTAGCCAGCACTTTCACCTAAAAACGAAGTAATTACTCCGGTTAAATAAATTGAATATTCCGTTTATTTTTTATCAACTTTTTATCATTGCGTTTACATTAAATGTAATTTAACATTTAATTTGAAAAGGAAAATAATTCAAAAAAAGGTATTGAATGGAATGACAAACTTTAAAAAAATATTATCTGGGGTTACAGCAACCGCTTGTGCATTTTCTGTAGTATCTTTTTTTCCTTCAATATCACAAGCAAGTGAAGTTGAAAAAAATGTAAAAGAAACAGTAAATGCAGATGTTACTAATTTTTCTACACCACTTTACGAAAGCGCTTTAAATAAAGGTAATGATGGTGACATTCAATATGTCAATCCTAACCCTGGTGGTGGAGATGGCTATAATCAATACGTAAGTAATAGAACTGTTAGAAATTCAGCAAATGAGAGAAGTTTACTTATAGGTTTATACTCATTAGCTGGCGGATTTTGGTTAGGTTTAGGGGCGTCTATTATAGGTTATTTAAATGGTAATCAAACCTGGGATTATGCTGTAAAAACTCTATATAGACATAATAATGGTAGCTATAAAGTTTCAACATTATTATATAAAAATGGTCAAGTTGTAGCATCTGGTAAATCTAAGATATTAAGTTATAAAGAATTAGGCAAATGGTATTATTAATTAAAAAAGAAGGCTGAATTCAGCCTTCTTTTTTTTGGATTTTTGCTATTAACATAAGTGTACCACCGAATAAAATTAATGGTACTGCAATTTTCCAATCAAGTTGTTGTTTTATAAAAAACATTGAAATTAATAATGGTGAAAAAGCTATTAATAATCCAACATAGTGTAGTAGTTTGAAATTTCTCTTCAAGTATTATACCTCCTTTCGAATTATACAATTGATATCTCACCTCTTTAAATAATCAGAAATTTATAGTAGGTTTTTCAGAAAACCCTAACTCGGCAATTTGCATAACTGATGTATATAAAACTTGGCTAATGTAAGACTCAGGTAAATCTTTAATTCTAGAATAATATGAAAGCTTCCACCCTTGAGCTATTGCTCTTTGTCCATGGCCCTCACATGAAGTTATCACAGAATTTTGAGCATGTATCCTAGTAACTTCACCTGCTTGATACCTTTGTGTACTATTAGCAACTGCTCTATAAATAATTCCATATATTTGTGACACAGAAAAATGTTCTAGTAGATGTTCAAACACCCTAATTGTTTTTTCCCCTGGATTAAATGAGTAACCAACCTTTTCCATTTGATATAGCAGATATTGTAGGCATTCATTTAAAGCAATTTTCTTCCACATGTTGAAACAAAATTCTTTGTAATTTTCAGCTGAATCTAGACTTGGATACATTAGTCTTTTTATCATTTCATCGTAATCCAAATCATATGGTTCGATATTAATTCTATAGTTAACGTTATAAATTCCGTAAGCAATTTCAAAAGTATCATCTTCTTTATAAGTCACATCAAAAGCATTTATATCAGATATCACGTGTGGAACTAAGATTTTTCTACCTGTTAACGTTTTAATGATTTCTATTTCAAATTCTTCAATTGGAGCTAATTTACTTATCACTTCATTTAAAGGTTCTATATATCTAGTATCTTCCGACAATGAACTCCTTAAAATTACAGCTAAATATAGTCTGTCTTCTAAGCTTAATTCAATCTCTGCTTTTAAAGCCCATTTTTTCTCATCATAAACACTAGATATTGTTGCTTTTTTTCTTTCAATTTCTTCTAACCGAGCCTTTTCCCTAATTTCTTTACAATAGGTACAATAACAGTATTGAGAATCTTCATGTCCACACTTTATACAATACTTCTTATGTGAGTTTATGTATGTAGACCATGACTTAGATTCCCATGGTTGCACCATTACTGATCCACAATAGACACACTTTTCCTCTGTAGCTACAGGAGGAAATATTGAATATAGTTGAGATGCACTAATCTTAATCTCATACTCTTCTAAAATATTTGCAACTTTCTCTCCATCATAATATTTTTTCATAAGATCAATAATTTGTTCTTGAGATAAGTGTTCCAAGCGCTTATCAATACTAGAAAGTTCTAGTTTTTCTACTGTGATTTCCACTGCTCTCACTCCTTAAAAACAAAAAACATCCGTTCACTTATTTTAATTATAAGCGAACGGATGTTGAACTTCCATATTTAAACAACTTTATTATTCATTAACACTATATTTACTAACCTACTAATCTCCTACTCAACCGTAACAGACTTAGCTAAGTTACGTGGCTTATCAACGTCACACTCGCGGTGAAGTGCTGCGTAGTATGAGATAAGTTGTAATGGAATAACTGCTACTAGCGGTGCTAGCGCTTCGTGTACAGCTGGTAATACGAAGCTGTCACCTTCCATTTCTAAGCCTTTCATTGAGATGATACATGGGTTAGCTCCTCGTGCTACTACTTCTTTCACGTTACCACGAATTCCAAGGTTTACGTGCTCTTGTGTAGCAAGTGCGATAACTGGTGTACCATTTTCGATTAAAGCGATTGTACCGTGTTTTAATTCTCCTCCAGCAAATCCTTCTGCTTGGATGTAAGAGATTTCTTTTAGCTTTAACGCACCTTCTAATCCTACGTAGAAGTCTACGCTACGTCCGATGAAGAAGCAGTTACGCGTTGTTGCTAAAAATTGTTTTGCTAATGCGTCCATTTCTTCTTTTTGATCACAAAGTTGTACCATTGCATTTGCTACAAGTCCTAGTTCGTGTGTTAAGTCAAAACCAAGAACTTCACCTTTTGCTTTAGCAATATCTGCAGCTAAAATTGAAAGTACTGCAAGCTGTGCTGTGTAAGCTTTCGTTGATGCAACTGCGATTTCTGGTCCCGCGTATAACGGAAGTGTATAATCCGCTTCACGAGAAAGTGTAGAACCAGGTACGTTTGTAATCGTTAATGCTTTATGACCCATTTCATTTGTTTGTACAAGTACTGCACGGCTATCAGCTGTTTCACCACTTTGTGAAATGTAAATGAAGAATGGTCTTTCTGTTAATAATGGCATGTTATAAGAGAATTCACTTGCTACATGCACTTCAACTGGCATTTTTGCAAATTTCTCGATAAATTGTTTTCCAACAAGACCTGCATGATAACTTGTTCCACATGCAATGATATAAATACGATCGCTATCTAAAATCGCATTGCGGATGTCTTGATCTAATTCAATCTCGCCATTTTCATCTTGATACTTTTGAATTATATTACGGATAACAAGTGGTTGCTCATCGATTTCTTTAAGCATGAAATGAGGGTATGTTCCTTTTTCAATATCACTTGCGTCTAATTCCGCTGTAAACGGTGCACGTTCAATCGTTTCACCTTGTAAGTTTTTAATTGTAATACTTTCTTTCGTTACAATTACAATTTCTTTATCCATTAATTCAATAAATTGATCTGTAACTTGTAACATCGCCATAGCGTCGCTCGCCACAACATTAAAGTTGTCACCAACACCTACTAATAGCGGGCTTTTGTTTTTAGCAACATAAATCATGTTTGGATTTTCAGCATCAAGTAATCCGATTGCATAAGAGCCATGTAAAAGAGATAGCGTATTACGGAACGCTTCTTCTACACTTAGTCCTGTGCTCACTTGTTGTTCCATAAGCTGTACGATAACCTCTGTATCCGTTTCACTTACGAACGTTACATCTTGTAAATATTCCTTCTTCACTAACTCATAGTTTTCAATTACACCGTTATGAACTAGTGTAAAACGCTTTGATGTACTTTGATGCGGATGCGCGTTTACTTTGCTCGGAACACCATGTGTAGCCCAGCGTGTGTGACCGATTCCCACGCTTGTTGCTACGTTCTCATCTACGATTTCGCGAAGTTTTGCAATACGGCCTTTTTCTTTGTATACAACAACACCGTTCTCTGCTTGTACTGCAATACCTGCTGAATCATATCCACGATATTCTAGCTTTTCTAAACCTTTTAATAAAATTTCCTTTGCATCTTGCTCTCCAATAAATCCTACGATTCCACACATGTTTAGTCGCCGTTACAAATGCTTACACTGCTCTGCGAACATGTAACGACATAGTCCGATACCATTTTTATTTATACTAAAAAACGGATTACATATTGCTAGCCCTGTAAGCTTGTAACGGCTTTCACCTTCCTCTCGATTGGGTTTAAGTCCGTATATACTTATACAGCTAGTTTGTATCCGTTCCTTTTCTCTCATCACACTTTCACCTTTGTCCACTAAGTCACCTTAATGATTTAAGTAAAAGCTTGCGGTTGTGATGAACAACCGGGAGCCATCCGCCGAAATCTCGATAAACCCCACCTCGTCAACTACACTACTTGTAGTTCTGGCGCTTCTATAATTTACAATATTTCCTTTGAGAAAAAGAACAAGACCATCTTATAACAAACATGGATAAACCGTCAATGAAAATTTTTTCACCATCTATAAAACATATGAAAAAGGAGCACTTATTGTGCTCCTTTTCAATAAATTTATTAAATTATTCAGCGCCAACTTCCGCTTTCACAACTTCTACAATGCGATGTACATATGCATTACAAACTTCTTGTGTTGGTGCTTCTGCCATTACACGAATAAGTGGTTCTGTTCCAGATGGACGAACAAGAATGCGGCCATCACCGTTCATTTCTTCCTCTACAACACGAATAATTTCTTTAATTTTTTCGTTTTCTAGTGCTAGTTTTTTATCTGTTACACGAACGTTTACTAGTAATTGCGGGAATTTTGTCATTTCTCCTGCAAGCTCAGATAATGGTTTTTTCGTCATTTTCATAATGTTTACAAGTTGAAGTGCACTTAACATTCCATCACCAGTTGTAATGTAATCAAGTAAGATAATATGTCCTGATTGTTCTCCACCTAAGTTGTAACCTCCGCGCTTCATTTCTTCCATTACGTAGCGATCACCAACTGCTGTTTTATCACTTGTAATACCGTTAGCTTCAAGTGCTTTGTAGAAACCTAAGTTACTCATAACTGTTGAAACAACTGTATTGTGCTTTAGTTGACCAGTTTCTTTCATGTACTTTGCACAAATAAACATAATTTGATCGCCATCAACGATGTTTCCTTTTTCATCTACAGCGATTAAACGGTCACCATCACCATCGAAAGCAAGACCAATATCAGCACCTTTTTCTTTTACTAATTCAGCTAATACTTCTGGATGCGTAGAACCTACTCCATCGTTAATGTTCATACCATTTGGTGAAGTTCCCATTGTTGAAATATCAGCTTCTAAATCAGCAAATAAGTACGGAGCTAAAGAAGATGTAGCACCATGCGCACAATCTAAAGCGATATGCAAACCTGAGAAATCTTCCTCTACAGTTTGTTTAATGTATTGTAAATACTTTTGTCCACCTTCAAAATAATCACTCACTTGCCCAAGGTTCGTACCTGTTGGACGTGGTAATTCATCCACTTCTTTGTCTAATAAAGCTTCGATTTCTGCTTCTTGCTCATCTGTTAATTTAAAACCGTCTGAACCGAAGAATTTAATTCCGTTATCTTGTACTGGATTATGAGATGCAGAAATCATAACACCAGCTTGTGCATCTAACGCTTTCGTTAAATAAGCAACACCTGGTGTAGAAATAACACCAAGACGCATTACTTCTGCTCCAGTTGATAATAGACCTGCTACTAAAGCTCCTTCTAACATATGTCCTGATATACGTGTATCACGGCCGATAATTACTTTTGGACGGTCTGTATCTTTTGTTAATACATAACCACCAAAACGTCCAATTTTGAACGCTAATTCAGGTGTTAACTCCTGATTCGCAACCCCGCGTACTCCATCTGTACCAAAATATTTACCCATTATGATTCGCTCCTTTTTCTGGCTCTTTTTGATTATCTACTGTTGGCTCTTGGCTAGTTTCTTTATCTTTATTTTGTTCCGGTTCCTTCTCCTTTTCCTTTTCTGGATCAGGCTTAGATTCAGGTTCAGGATTTTTTGGTTTTTCAGTTTGATTATCTTTATTATTATTTGAATTTGGTTGCTCACCGTTACCCTGTACTTCTTTATCAGGATTTTCTTTCTTCACAATTGTGACTTTAGCACTTTTTTGTTTTGGCTCTATTGAAATATTACCAGGGCCACTCACTTGAATAGCAACATCCTTCGTCCCAGGAGACACATTTTGTAGATTAATCACTGCTGTTATTTGAGCAGCTGTTATTTTATCTACTATACTTGTTTCTCCTGAAATATCAACGCTTATCTTCCCATCTTGCGGCGAAAGTAACTGGGCCGTAACGTCTTTAGAAAGTCCATTTTTTTGAATTGATATACCATCAATCGTTCTTGTTTTCGTTTGTTTTGTTTTTTGTACGCCTACTGAAACCTTTACTTGATTTGGCTTCGCACTTGTTACACCCTTTGGTAATAAAACAGAGGTATCGAATGTTGTAGACTCTGTCAATTGACTAAGATCTACTTCGACCCCCTCTATCGATTGTATATTATCCAATATATCTTTTGGACCTGCTATCGTTACTTCTCTAGGCTCAACGCTAACATTTGTAACGGCCAATCCTTCCGGTAAACTCCCCTTTTTCGCATATGTTATAGGAACAGTTTTTTCAGTATTATTGGCCGTAGCTTGCGTCGCCACATTCAACGTTACACTAATTTTAGATGGACTTGTTCTTACATTTAAACGTTTGCCTTCTTTATTGTATAATGTCACTTCGGGTGTTTTTGTAACAGTTTTATTAACACCTTTTAAATCAACATACGCCTTAGCAGATGAAATACTTTCAATTTCTTCTTTCGTCCCAACTACCTCAACCGTATCAGGTTTAATGTTTGATTTTTCGAGCGTAGCACCAGCTGACATCTGATCCTCATTTGATAATTTCAAGTCTACATGAACATATTTTCTCGCTTTTTCATGAAGAGTAATTTTAATTGTTGATGGCTGAACTGTTCCTTTCACATCATCTGGAAGTCCATTCGTTTTCAAAGAAACTTCATACGTTCCTTTTTCGCTACCTCTCAAATCAACTGGTATATCAAATTGTTTTTTCGCTTTTGCCGTAGCAACTGCTGCCTTTGGACCCTCTAACTTCACCTTAACGCCCTCTGCCGGAATACCACTTACAATATATTTCTCTTCATCATACTTAACGTTAATAGCATAATTAGTTAATGTTTCTTTCGCATCATTTGCAAAAGGTAGTATCCCCGATGTCGTATTTTTTTCAGTTAAAGTCGCTGACATAAAAAGCATACACGCCAATAGTAATGAGATCCCCTTTAAAAACCAATGATTCTCCATTAACTTATCCATGACGCTTTCTCCTCCAATTCCATAAAGACGAAGAAGTCGTTTTTTCGTTCGCACTAAATTCAGCTAACAACATATCTTTCAGTTGTTCTGTCTTCAAATCACGATGCAACTTACCATTTTTCGTTAAAGAAATTTGGCCTGTTTCTTCCGACACAACTACTGTAATGCTATCAGTAACTTCACTAACTCCCATTGCAGCGCGATGCCTAGTTCCTAACTCCTTAGAGATAAATGGACTTTCTGATAACGGAAGATAGCAAGCTGCTGCTTTAATGGTACTTCCTTGCATAATTACTGCTCCATCGTGAAGAGGTGTGTTTGGAATGAAAATATTAATGAGTAATTCCGATGATACGTTTGCATTTAGCGGAATACCCGTTTCTACATAATCACCCATACCGGTCTCTTTTGACAAGGTAATTAATGCACCAATTCTACGTTTTCCCATATATTCCGTTGCTTTCGCTATCGCTGTTGCAACCATTTCAGGCTCATCATCCTCATGAGTTCCAGTACGCGAAAATAAACTCCCGCGTCCTAGCTGCTCAAGCGCTCTTCGCAATTCTGGCTGGAAAATAATAATAACGGCTAAAAATCCCCACGTTAATACTTGTTCAGTTAGCCAATATAGCGTTCGCAATCCAAGGAAAATACTGATCATCCGAACGACAATAATAACTGTAATCCCTTTTAAAAGTTGAACAGCTTTCGTCCCTCGGATTATGAGAATTAGCTTATATATAATAAACCATACAACGGCAATATCTAATGCCGTACTAAGATATTTCAAAATGGTCGTATCTTCAAAAGGCATGCTAACCCTTCCTCCTACTTACGAGCAATTCTATCCATATATTGAAATATTGTTTTATGCTCTATCTGTATGTATTTCCAACAACTAGTTAATTATACCATACATGAAACAAACGACAATTACAAACAACCCCCTTTAGTCTAAATTGGTAAGATGTCAAACATTCTTATCGTACAGTATAATATAAATCATTATTATACGCCTATTTTCAAATAAAAAAAGCAACTTCTCAGTTGCTTTTCTTACATTTATTTTAGTTTTTCACCGAATAAAGAACCCATTAAAGCAACCGCTGTTGTTGCCGTTCTATTTCGCTCATCTAAAATCGTATTTACCTCAACAAACTCGGCAGATGTAACAATATCAGCTTCCGCTAACATCTCCATTGCTAAATGACTTTCACGATAAGATAAGCCACCAATTACAGGTGTTCCAACTCCTGGTGCATCATGAGGATCAAGACCATCTAAATCTAATGATAAATGCACACCATCAGTATGAGATAAATACGCGATTGTTTCTTCCATAACAGCCGTCATACCCATACGATCAATCTCGTGCATTGAAAATACTTTAATACCTTCATTTCGAATAAAGTCTTTTTCTCCTTCATCTAATGCACGTGCACCGATAATTACAACATTCTCTTTTTTCACCTTTGGATATGCCCCGTATAAATCTACAAGCGCCGGATGTCCATACCCTAAACTTGCTGCAAGTGACATACCGTGAATATTTCCAGATGGTGAAGTTTCTTCTGTATTTAAATCGCCATGTGCATCATACCAAATAACACCTGGGTTTTTATAATGTTTCGCAACACCAGCTAATGTACCAATAGCGATACTATGATCGCCACCTAATACAAGTGGAAAACGCCCTTCTTCTATAATATGATCCACCTTACTTGCTAATTCGTTACATACAGTTGCAACTTGTGTAAGGTTTCTTAAGCTTGTATTTACATCTACTTCTTTTTCTCTCTCTATACATATATCTCCCATATCTTTAACGTCATATCCAATTTCTTCAATTCTTTCAATTACACCTGCATAACGGATTGCGCTCGGCCCCATATCAACTCCACGACGCATCTGGCCTAAATCCATTGGAACTCCAATAACTGAAATTTCTTTTTTCATAGATAGTATCCCCCTTTTGTGCCTTCACTAAATATTTTAAATCTTTTATATAGTCTGACTCAACTCGACATTTTTCTGTATGGATATACAAATTATTCACTTATATCCGCTTCAAAATCCGAATGTTAAGACTATTCTATGTATAAAGTTAACTTAATGAAACAACTACTATCATTATTATTAGATAATAATAAAAAACACTCCCGCATTTAGAAGTGTTTTTCTGATGCTATTTTCCACACTGCTGCAATATTCTTTGCTGTCATTTCAATATTCTCTTCTGCTACTTTATATGCCTCCTCTAATGTCATCGGACTTGTTGTAATACTAAATACTGCATCAATTCCTTTTTCATGAACAGCCGAGTAATTCGGAGATACTGATCCCCCAATCGCAATGACAGGAATATGAAAAAGCTTTGCACGCTCCGCAACACCTACTGGGGCCTTTCCATATGCTGTTTGTTCATCTATTCTCCCTTCGCCAGTTATAATTAAATCTGCACCTTCTATATGCTTATCAAAATTTGTATAATCTAATACAATTTCAATTCCCCTCCGCAAGCTTCCTTTCAGCACTGCAATAACAGCTGCTCCCATACCTCCTGCAGCTCCTGCACCAGGTATTTTAGATACGTCGCAAAATAGGTATTGTTTAAGGATATGCGCATAATGCTTTAAATTCTCATCCAGCTCTTTCATCATCTCTTCATCCGCACCCTTTTGTCGCCCAAATACGAAAGATGCTCCTCTTATTCCAACTAACAGATTATCTACATCACATGCTGCTTCTATCTTTATATGCTTTAAGCGTGAATCCATTTGTGAAAAATCAATAGAGACAATCGAATGTAACGTTCCACCAGACGGCTCTATTACTTCTCCTTTTCCATTTATAAACCTGACTCCTAAAGCTGACAACATACCCGCTCCTCCATCATTTGTAGCACTTCCTCCCAGTCCTAAAATGATATGCTCAGCTCCTTCGTCTAGCGCATGTAGTATAAGTTCTCCTGTTCCTTTCGTCGTCGTAATAAGTGGGTTTCGCTTTTTAGCTGGAACGTGTTGTAAGCCTGATGCTGCTGCCATTTCAATAAACGCTGTCTTTTTATCTTTAGACATACCGTAAAAGGCTTGTACGCTCTCTCTAAGCGGTCCTGTCACATGAAATGATATAATCCTCCCGCTTGTAGCATCAACAAGGGAATCAACCATTCCTTCCCCTCCGTCTCCAATTGGTATTTTTACATACTCTGCTTTAGGAAAAATTGCTCCAAAACCTCTTTCAATAGCTTCACATACTTCTATAGCTTTTAAGCTTTCTTTATATGAATCAGATGCAATAACAACTTTCATAATTATCCCCATCCTTTATTTTCACGTTTTCTCCATTTTAAATGACAAGTATGAAAGTTGTCTTTTTAAACACAAAAAAAGCTTACATCATATGATGTAAGCTTTCTCTATTAGATGGAGCCTAGCGGGATCGAACCGCTGACCTCCTGCGTGCAAGGCAGGCGCTCTCCCAGCTGAGCTAAGGCCCCTTAGTAATTAAGCGGAAGACGGGATTCGAACCCGCGACCCCAACCTTGGCAAGGTTGTATTCTACCACTGAACTACTTCCGCGAAAATGGTGAGCCATGAAGGACTCGAACCTTCGACCCTCTGATTAAAAGTCAGATGCTCTACCAACTGAGCTAATGG
>NZ_JAQFUY010000018.1:0-97865 GCF_027716745.1 Bacillus cereus group sp. Bc010 | reverse complement strand
AACGTTTAGTCATTCAAGAATCCCACCCGTCAATCCGTAAGGATTAGGGCTTGCGACTTTAGTCGTGGGAGTCTCAAATGTTTACTTCAATTGAAAAAATGTAGCGAAACGTTTGAACAAATTCAAAAACAATTAAGAAATGATTATTTAATAAGAGGAATTTGTGAAAGAGAAGTTGATGAGATAGTAATGGGAAGTAAAGAATATGAAACATATTTTCTTCCTAAAGTGTTACAGTGGAATTTTTTGAGGGAACATCCACACCTGATCGGAAAAATTTGCGAAGATTTTTTTGCATTTGAGTCATTACATCTTACGGAGGTAGGTGGGAAACAATTATAAATTGCGTGGGAAATAAGAGATTTATTATATAAAAAAGCTAGTATAAAACTAGCTTTTCGTTTAAATAAATAAGAAACATAGACTTATGATAAATCCTGCATATAGTAAGTTCACGACGCAAAATCCCATAATATCACGAGCGCCTAAACCAGCTATTGCCAATGCGGGTAATGCCCAGAAAGGTTGAATTAAATTCGTCCAAGCATCGCCCCATGCAATGGCCATTGCTGTTTTTGCAGCAGGTACACCAAGTTCAGCACCAGCTGGAATCATAATGGGTGCTTGCACAGCCCATTGACCGCCACCAGATGGAACGAAAATATTAACGATGCCAGCACTTAAAAAAGTAAAGAGTGGGAAAGTCGTTTCGTTTGAAATGCTAATAAAGAAATTTGAAATAGCTCCTCCAAGTGAAAGTCCTTCACTATTTGCTCCAATCATCATCCCCATAATTCCTGCGTAAAACGGAAATTGAAGTAAAATGCCAGAAGCACTTTTTGTAGAATCTGAAAAAGCACGAATATATTGAATCGGAGTACGGTGGAAAATAAGTCCAGCAATTAATAACATAAAAATAACGATATCAAGTGTAAGGTTAAAGCCTTTCGTATAAAAGTAATTGAAAATATAAATGAGACCTAACAATCCAACGCAAAGTGTAATAATGATGCTATTTTCCATTTTCTCAGCGAACGTATTTTTCCCTACTTCTTGAGCGGCAGCTTCTTCATGGAATACGCTAGGATCTACCGTTATCGTATGTTTTTCATCTGGATGCATCGCTTTATTAATGAGAGGCATCGTAACGAGAAAAATAATAACTGGCACGAGAGCGTATGGTGAGAATAACGTTTCTGTTATTGGAATCGCTTCTTTAATACTTCCAGCTGTCGTTTTCATTAACGTTTCGCCTCCAGTTGCTAACGTGAGAGGGATAGAAGCAGAAAGCCCCGCATGCCAAATGAGAAATCCAGAGTAAGAAGAGGCAATGGCTAACCTATAATCTAATCCTTCAAGTTGCCTTGCTACTTCCTTTGCATATAAAACAGATACAACAATACCAAAGCCCCAGTTTATGTACGCCCCTAGTAAACTTACGATTGAAATGGCAATAATACCTTGTCCATTCGTTTTCGGTAGTTTTGCAGCTTTCGTTAACCATTTTTTAATGAGAGGAGCGTTTGCTAAAGCAGATCCTGTCACGAGTACAAGTGCCATTTGCATAGAAAAGGCGAGAAGTCCCCAAATGCCATTCCCCCAGTGATTAATCATTTCCACAGGTGTTTGATGCGTTGCAAACATGCCGAAGAAAATAACAAATACGGTTAATAAACATGATAAAATAAACGGTTCTGGCAAGAAACGTTGCACTAAGGCGACGCAACCATTAGTAAAAGAACGAAACAAAATAGATCAACCTCCTTATGTATATGTATTACAATTATTCGAGGTTGTTTGGGGGATAACCTTCAATATAAAGAAAATTCAGATATTTAAAGGGTGGTAATTTATTGATAGGTTAATATAGAGCCTTGTATCAGATTCTGCTTTTAAAATGCTAGAAGAAAACGGTTGTAAATGGGGTAGCGCTTATAGGGATAGTATAGAGAAAGGTTACTAGCTGATTTCAAAGCAACTATTGCAAAGGGAGAGGATATTCAATACAATAGTGTTGCATTACATGAGTAATATGTTTTAGCGCAAATCTAGCTAAAAATGTTTATACAAATACATTTAAAATTGATGGAGGAATCATGATTAAAAGTTTTTATCTTTTAAAGCCTAAAATGTTTACGGCAGATATATATTATAAAGTTTTTATTACAGGTGAATGTATATATTTTATAAAGATTGGCGGACAGTTTCATAGTCGACATGCTTATAAAAAACAATTACCTGGTATTTCAGAGCTATTGTTTTTGTTCTGGTTCAAAAAAATTGAGAAAAAACAATTAAACTTAGAAACTGAAATAGATACAAAAATACATACTGGCAATATACATGAACTCTTGCAATTAAAGAATAACTTTTCAATTGAAATAAATATAATTGAAGAGGTACTATTAAATAAACGAGGAACGTTTCATACAGGTTTTAATGATAATGGAACAATTTCCTTTATGTTAAAAAATGATCAAAAAATAAAGTTCATCATACCGGAAGAAACTTTATTTTCATCTATAGAAGAAATTTTCGACCAATATGAACAGACAATCTTTGTAAGGGAAGTGTTTTAATACATTCTCCAAAAGATGTAGATGTATTAGTTAAACGCTCAATTAAAATTGTAAACTGCTTATAAAATTTTAATTGAGCGTATTTTAAGCAATTATTTTTTCAACATCTTCTAATAACAAAAAGGTAATTGGTATAGTAGTGTAAATAATGTACTGCAATGAGAAGCTTCCACTACTGTGGAAGCTTCTCTAAATGATGTGCAATATCAATATACATATTAGAGTAAACGGAGTGGATTTCATTACTTGGCGTAGCGTTAGAAGAGAAGTGGACAATTACCATATTCGCTTTCGGATCGATGTAAAGTGTTTGTCCGTAACTACCTAACACTTCGAAAGCACCTTGTTCATTGTGCGGAATCCACCATTGATTATGATAAGAAATGGAAGCGCCAGGGCCAACTGCAAGTTCACCTTCTTGGACATTTTTTATATCTTCAGTAATAGAAGAAGGGAGAATTTGTTTTCCGTTATATTCCCCGTTGTTTAATAGTAATTGCCCGAATCTAGCCATATCTCTAGCAGTTGCATTTAAACCAGCACTAGCTTGTTCAACTTTTGTTTCATCTGTTACGTAATACGCGTTTTCTTCCATACCAATTTGAGACCAAATACGCTCACTAACATTTTCAGCTAATGATTTACCAGTGATCGTTCGAATCACCCAAGCGAGTGTTTCTGCTGATCCGTTATCGTAAGAAAAATCGGAACCAGGCGGTGCAGTTTCTTCTGCTTCTCGTAACATATCATAAATTTTCATCGGGCCGTCGTAATTTTTACCTCGAGGTAAAATATTGCTCGCTAAATATAGTTGTGCATCTTGATTTTCTAATGCTGGATGTTCATATCCGTGAGTAGGATATTCTACAGAAACTTGCATATCCAATAATTGCTGAAGCGAGGCTTTACCAAACGGTGTATTTTTTAATTCTTTTATATATGTGTCAGCTGTTTTTTCTAAGTCAATACGGTTTTCTTCAGCGAGAGATTGTATAATTGCCCCGGTAAATACTTTTGCTAATGACGCCATACCATGAGGTTCGCTCTCGTTATATCCATTGAAATATCGTTCATATACAAGTTGTCCATTATGTACAACGACGAAAGCATCCGTTTTGTTATCATCTAAAAGTTTTTTTAGAGGAGTTGTATTTCCAAATCTACGCTCCACAGCAAAATCGTCTAAGTTTTGCAATGCGGTAGAGAAGTGAAAAACGTGATCCGGGTTATTTTTCACCTCGTTAATTAAAGTGAATTCTTTCATATGTGTATACGACCAACGTAAGTACGGGTCATCTATCCAATTTTTCTTCGTCACGTTATTTTTCGATGGAGTCGTTTTATTATGTTTGAAGTATGTAAAACCGAGCCCTGTAATTACAAATATAAATGTGATTATGAGTAAGAGTAGGGGAGATTTTTTAAGTTTCATATCGGTCCCTCCTTGTTTTTTCTATTATAAGTATACGCTTCAATTGAAAGAAATACAAAATAAGGAAAGTAAACGGGGAAGTTTACTTTCCTTATTTATGTTAAGCGGAAACTTTTCCGTCTGTATGTTGTTTCTTGAACTTTTGTTTTCGTCCGTGTAATCCATAATAAAGAAGTAAAGTGAACGCAACGATAATGGCTGCGATGAAATACATATTATGGTAACTTGATTTCGCTGCGACGATACCTAAAATGAAAGAACCAAAGCCAATACCACTATCAAAGAATGAGAAGTACGTAGCTGTCGCAGAACCACGTCTATGGTTTGGAGCTGCAGAAATCGCAATCGTTTGGAAGCTAGGAATTAATGTTCCGTAACCTAAACCGATTAACATACCTGCGCCAAGGAACCAAAATGAAGTTTGTGCTTGGCTTAAAATGAACATCCCAATTGTGAAAATAATAATAGCTGGATAAACAAGTACATTTTCACCGAAGCGATCAAAAATCTTACCTGTAAATGGACGAGAAATGACAACAACAAGTGCATATAAAATAAAGAAGTAACTTGCAATGTCAGCTAAACCTAGCTCTTTTGCATAAATAGGAATAAAGGATAAAATGCCACTATAAGAAAAGGCTAAAACAAATCCTGTAAGAGCGATTGGAATAGAAGATGGTTCAAGTAAGTCTTTCCATTTCATTTTTTCTCGTTTTTGTTTGCTTACAGGTGCTTCATGTGGAATATTTACAAGTAGTCCTAATAAAAATGCAAGCAATGAAAATATGGAACAAACGATAAATAGTACAGTGAATGAAAAATGAGAAATAATTGTTAAACCTAAAAAAGGACCAATTACCATCGGCAAACTCATAAATACGCCAAAATAGGCAAGTGCTTCGCCGCGTCTATGAGCTGGCGCAACATCCGTGACAATCGTACCAGTTGCTGTTGTTGCCATACCGAACCCAACACCATGTAAGAAGCGAAGGGCAAGTAATAAAAATAAACTTTGCGCACCGAAATACATAACAGTAGCAGCTAAAAATAAAGAAAGTGAAATAAATAATATTTTCTTTCTTCCTAAATCATCGAGCCATTTTCCTGTAAATGGTCGACATAATACAGATGAAATAAGAAATACAGTTGCAACTAAACCAATTTCCTCAGGTTTTCCTTTTAGGCCGTCTATTACATAGACGGGTAAAGTAGTCATAAGCATATAAAATGTTAAGAAGAGAAATAGACTACTAAAACAAGTTCCGAGGAAATCCTTCGTCCAAAGTTTTTCACTTTGCATCGTCATCCCTCCAATTTAATCTAAGTTTTTAATAATTTGTTGTAACACTTGAAATGCTTGATGTAAATCATCTTCGTTAATACCTTCTAGCGTCTTTTCTTCGAAAGTATCAACTTCTTCTTGCCATACCGGAATCATTTTTATCGCTGTTTCTGATAAAGAAATGAGCTTCTCACGGCGATCTTTTCCTTCAGTACGAATAATCCATCCCATCGTTTCCATACGTGTTAACGTACGAGTCATCGTTGGTGATTCAACATTTAAATACTGACATAATTCTGTTTGCGTACAAGAACCAGTTTGATTAATACGGAAAATTACAGCCCATTGCGCACTAAATAACCCAGTGGGAGATACGCGTTCATTAAATTTCTTCGTAAACTTGCGAGAAGTCTGGCTGACAATGTGAAAAAAATGTTGTTTTTCGTCCATGTATGTTGATCCTTTCAAATTAGTTACCTAGCTAACTATATACTTTTTTATTATAATTGTCTAGTAATAGACATGTTGATTTATGTAAAAATTTCGTATCGCTTTTTTGTTGAGAACATACATTCTGCATGTTATTCTTTAATTAAGTAAAGAATTTTCTTTCTATTAAAAAGAATGGGGGAACTTGTGATGATTAAGCCTGCAACAATGGAGTTTGTTTCACTATCGAACGGAGAAACGATTGCGTATCAGGAAGTTGGAAGGCAAAATGCAGAAATTCTTGTACTCATTCACGGAAACATGACATCGTCACAACATTGGGATTTAGTCATTGAAAAGCTGCAAGATCAATACCATATTTACGCTCTTGATTTAAGAGGATTTGGTCAATCAACATATAATAAAGCGATAGATTCCATACAAGATTTTGCAGAAGATGTAAAACTATTTATTGATCAATTAAAACTAGAGAAATTTTCATTAATGGGCTGGTCAATGGGCGGTGGTGTTGCGATGCAATTTACAGCGAATCATCCAACGTTTGTCGAAAAGTTAATTTTAGTAGAATCGGTGGGCATGAAGGGATATCCAATTTTTAAAAAAGATATAAACGGGCAGCCAATCGTATCAAGTTTAGTAAAGACGAAGGAAGAGGTTGCACAAGATCCTGTACAAATTGCTCCAGTACTAGATGCGATAAAAAATATGAATAAATTATATTACCGAACAGTATGGAATCTATTAATATATACACATAATCAACCTGAACCAGATCGTTATGAAAAGTATTTAGACGATATGTTAACGCAACGTAATTTCGTAGATGTGAATTATGCGCTCATTACATTTAATATTTCGGATGAACATAACGGGGTTGTAGAGGGAAATAAGCAAATTCATCGTATTAAAGCTCCGACGCTTGTCATACAAGGTGACAGAGATTATGTCGTACCGCAAGTAGTGGGTGAGGAGTTAGCGAAACATTTGCCGAATGCTGAATTGCAATTATTAGAAGATTGCGGTCATTCACCGTTTATTGATTGTTTAGATGTATTTATAAAACATGTAGAGGATTGGTTAGAACAGAAATAATCCCCGAAATGAAAGGTATTGCATATGCTATAACATTGTATGTAAAAGGGGAGATTATCCATGCATCATCCGCTCTTAATTGCGCATTCACCATATAATCATCATATATATACAAAATTGATGATAGCTCCGCTGTATATGCAGATTTCACCAGCTGTAGTTCCGTTACAAATGCAATATCCGCAACAACCAATCGTTAGCGCACAGCAACACGTATATGGAACTGCATTTTATAAAAATCCGTACTTCAAGCAATTTCATAACAATGTGAAAGCACAAGTTTGGGAAGGATAGGAAGCTAAAAGATTCATTCTTTTAGCTTCTTTTTAATTGCGAATATTCGTACACGCATTTGCAGAAACAGTTTATAATGAAAAGTGGAAAGCGTGAGAAGGAGAGGGAAAGGGATGTCACTGCGTTTTACTTTTTGGATTATGGTTGGGATTGTAGCAATCTCGGGTTTGTCACAAGGAATGCTTTTACCGGCCATTGCAATGATTTTTGAACAAGAAGGGGTTAGTTCAAGTATTAACGGTATTCATGCGACAGCACTATACATTGGGATATTAGTGATCTCACCGTTTCTTGAAAAACCGATGCAAAAGTTTGGAATGAAGCCAATTATCGTGATTGGTGGGTTTCTCGTTATTATTTCATTATTCTTTTTTACACAAACATTTTCGTTTTGGGTATGGTTTATCCTTAGATTTCTAGTTGGCGTGGGAGATCATATGCTACATGTCGGAACACAAACATGGATTACGACAACATCGGATCCGAGTAAAATAGGTAGACAAGTATCGATATACGGTGTATTCTTCGGAATTGGTTTTGCCGTCGGTCCATATTTAGCAAGCACAGTTCAGTACGGTCTTGCAACGCCATTTATTATATCTACTATACTTTGTCTAATAGGTTGGCTGTTATTATTACCAACAAAAAATGCATTCCCGGCGCAAGATGAAAGAGAAGTGAAGAGTGAATCATCATTTTCTCGTTATAAACAAGTTGTTGGATTAGGATGGATTGCACTGCTGGGACCACTTGCATATGGCGTACTGGAAGCAATGTTAAACAGTAACTTACCAGTATACGCGCTTCGAAAAGGATGGTCTGTTTCAGAAGTATCCTTCTTATTACCAGCATTTGCAGTTGGGGGCATTATTACACAAATTCCGCTCGGTATATTAAGTGACAAATACGGAAGGGATCGTATTTTAACGTGGACGTTCTGCATAAGTACGGGCATTTTCTTGCTGGCAGCCGTATTTGATCAATATTATTGGATCGTCTTTGCCTGCATGTTGTTAGCGGGTATGGTCATTGGATCGTGCTTCTCGTTAGGACTTGGATTTATGACAGATTTATTACCGAGACACTTATTGCCAGCAGGTAATATATTATCTGGAATTGCCTTTAGTTTAGGAAGTATACTGGGACCTGTATTAGGAGGCGTATTTATAGAAAAAATACAGTATACAAGCTTTTTTATTGCGGTTATGATTATAATGGGAATTCTCGCAATGTTATATATGATTTACATGAAGAATCAATTCGCATCAAGAAAAATAGAAAGTAGGTTAGGGCATGACAAAACAACCTAATAAAAAGAAATTTGAAGTACTCGAAAATGAAACAATTACAGACTGCTTAGCACGTATGGAACAAGAAGGCTACGCACCGTCTCGTCGCATGGAAGAGCCAATCTTTCATGAAGTGAAGAAAGACGGTAAAACAGTAGTTGAACCGTGCGGTAGGAAGATTGTTTTTGAGGGGAAATTGAAGTAATACGTTATATAAAAAGAATGTGCTTTTGGGTACAAGTAAGATAAAACATATGGTCACATAAGAACGCTACTGATTTCAATATCAATAGCGTTTTTATTTTTAACAAATATATAGATCAAAATGAATTTCTGCTTGAATGGAACTAGCAAAATCAATAATGTTTTTTTGTAAATATATCGTGGGTGATTCGTTATTCTCCACTTGAATCACTACCATAAAAAGAAACTCTAAACTATACTTCTTCTTGAGATGTTTTAATTGTTCTGTTTTTCCTTCAAGGGATTGTAGAATAACATGTAACTGATTATTTATATCGTATGATTCTTGATAGCCAGTGCTTAAAGTCCAATTAGTTTCTTTTCTATATAGGGTTTTGGTGGATACAAGATTCGGATTATCACGTCTTGCAACAACATCACCTTTTTTATAAGTTCTTGTAGGCTCGATACTTAGGGCATTGGTAATTGCTTCAACAGGAAACACATCACCCGTTGCACTAAAATAAGCCATAACTTTGGTTTTATCCAGAATGGTTCCTCCTCTATTATTAAGATGTTACTTTTATTACATTATAAAAATTTAAGAATGTATTTGCTAGAATGTAAATATGTTTTTTATTGAATTTTGGCGTTGGTATATGAATGATAAAGCTAGATATATACCTTTGTAGGAAAGAACAATGATACAAAAGTAGGATGCTTAAAAATATAAATATTTGTATGATAAAAACAAAATATATTTTAAAAATCAGAATGTAGAGGAGGGAAAATATAATATGATACAAAGCATATATGAAACGCATTTATATGTAAGAAATTTAGAAAAGGCAATAGATTTCTATCAAAATAAATTAGGTTTATCATTAGCAAAAAGACTATCGAAAAGACGAGTTGCATTCTTTTGGGTAGGAGAAAATAAAGAGCAAATGCTCGGGTTATGGGAAGTACATAGTAATGAAAATTTTGAGACGAAACACTTCGCTTTTCGTGTAGATTTAGCGTTTTTAAAGACTTCTAAATTGTGGTTAGAGAAGTGTGGAATAGAGGTAGTAGGGAGTCAGGGGAAAGGAAATGAAGAGCCAATTGTCCAAAGGTGGATGCCAGCTGCAAGCGTATATTTTCTAGATTGTGATGGAAATAAATTAGAGTTTATTTCTATGTTATATGATGATCCAGATGAATTAGAATATGCAACGTATTTAAGTGAATGGGAAGCGGAGCACCAAGAAGAATAAAGTGAAACTTTAATCAGTAGGGGTTTTATAGCATTGTATTATGTTAAATAGATAGAGACAAAAAAATCCCTCAAGAAAAGGCATGTTCTTGAAGGATTTTTTTATTGTTTGTAACTTATTAACGATCTTCACGTTTAGATATTTCAGCGCGTTGAATATAACCATCAGAGAAGCTGAAATAAAGAGAATAGCTTCCGCGATTATATATAAAGCCTTCGCTAGTCATATCCTCTCCGATTAAATCGGGCTCACCAAACCACTCTTTTAATTCATCGATAGAAATATCCATTTTCACCCATATATATCTAGCGTCCCAAGGGTACATATCAATATTATAATCGCCGTATACCGCTATATTAGGTGCATCACATTCTGTACATGGTGCTTTTTTCAAAACATCAGGCACTCCATATTCTTTTTTTACTTCAGATATATCTTTACGCAATGAATTTAATGTAAATGGACCAAACGTTCCATTCTGTAAAGCGGTTGTTAACATTTGTTTCAGTTCTTCTTTTGAATTGATGTTGAAATTATAATTTCTGTTTTTTGCTATTGCATTATATAAAAATTGTGCATACTCTTCACGTTTCACAAGCGTGTTGCCATTGTAATTACCTGCCTCATCACCGTAGGATATTCGGTTACTACGTAGCGTATTTACAAATTTATAAGCCCAATGATCTTGAGGTACATCTTTAAAGTTATTTTGTCCTTTTGATTGTAATTGAAATGCTTTTTGTAATACTACTGCCATTTCATAACGAGTTAATGCATCATCTGGACGAAAAGCACCTGTTCCATCACCTGTCATAATTCCAGCTTGTACAATAGCTTTAATATCCTTTTCAAACATATGATTTTTAATATCGTTAAACATATTACTTTGTTCATTATTTGCTGTTAAACCTAAATAACGAGCGATTAAAGAAGTTACCTGGCCTCTAGTAATATGATCCCCAAAACCAAATTTTCCATTTCCATATCCGTTAAAAAGTCCTGCTGCTGCTAAGTAATCAATAGCATCTTTTGACCAGTGATCCTTTGGTACATCTGTAAATACAGTGTTCGCATTGCCAGCTACCTTATAGTTATTCGTAGTTGTTTGTGCGTTTGCTGTGCCTACCATCATTGTAGTTGTTAGTGCTGTGGTGATTAAGAATCCGAAAATTTTTTTAGCTTTGCTTGCTTTCTTACCCATTTGCGAAAGCCTCCCCAGTTTAATTTAACTTTATTAAACATACGTATTACACATATACATTTAATACAATTAAATGTATACATCGCAATTATAACATGTAAATGATGGTTATTTGTTATTCATTTCCTTAATGTGGATAAAATTTCAATAATCTATATGAAACTACAATTTTTAGATAATAAATATTCATTGTTATTTAATTGAAGAAAAATGCGAAACCTTTTTATAAAATATGGAAATGTTAAAACCCCTTTGATAAAATAGCAATATGCAAAAATAATTATTTATAAATTCTCAATGTAATGAATATTCATGTTCGAATATACGAATTTAACTACATAGTTATTGTAATAAAGGGGGAGAAAGATGTTAGATGAATTGTATAATGCTTTTTTAAATGCATCGGGTTTTACAGAAAGCGCGAGGAAACGAGATCAGTATGATACATTACATGATTATTTAAAAGATCAAGAAAGAGAGTTAAAGCAATACATTCAAGAGGCTGAATCAGCGAAGAGAGATTATGAGAGTAAAAGTAATGGCTTAGAAGCAAATAAAATTCCAGCAGTGGAATTTGAACAAAAACGTCATGAAAAGGATGAAGACTTAAATACAGTACTATCCTATTTTAAAAGTGAATTAAGCAATGTTGGATCTGCGATAGGTACAGCTTATGCAAAGTATTTGGAATATAAAGCGAAAGCAGAAGCGGAGAAAGCGTCAGCATACGCTGCAGCGACCAGAGCTTTTGAAGAAAAGAAAAAGGAAATTGAAAAACTTATCCATTAAGTATACAAAGAATGGAGGGAACTAATATGAGTGGTAAAGAGGTTGAAATTATAGGAAGTAACACTGCAAGTGCCATTTCTTACGCACAAAACATAGAGAACGGCATGAAAGATTCTTTAAATCAAGCGAAAAACTTAAAAGCGTACGTTACATGTGCGAAATGGAATGGAAAAACGAGAGATGCCTTTTTAAGTTATCTTGATTTAATCATTCAATATAACTCAGAAATGGTAGAGGCATTTGAAGGACATACGAAAGCTTTGAAAGAGTTAGAGAAAAGTATTCAAACGTATGGCGATATATCGGAAGTAAGGGCGATAAAAAAATTGTGATGGAGAAATGAGGGATAAAAGAATGGGGAAAGAAATGGTTTTTGCACCTGCTGAATTATATGTTCTCGCAGGTGCAGCTGGGGTTACCGATATATTTGGATTGCCAAACCGTGACGTAATTATTTTACTTGATGAAGAATGTGTCACGAAAGCAACTACGAGTTTAAAAGAAAAGGGCTTACTTACAAGTGAAAATGGAATTACCCCTGCCGCTTTTCAAATGATTGAGCTATTAAAAGAATATGAAAATTGTCATGAATACACGAGAATGAATAATGTATTAATTGGCTTTTTGAAAGAGGATAAAGACCGAGTGGCTGTATTAACGGAAATAGAGCCAAATAAAAAATACGAGATCGACTACATACCAAAGCCAGACGTATATTTTTCCTTATTAACACGCATCCCTTTCTTATTGAGAGAACCGAGGGAAATAGAAGATACATTTTTCTCAAAGAGAATGACAGAAGAAGAACGACAAACATTTGAGGAAAAAGATTTATCAAATAAAGATGTTATAGCGATAGAAACATATACGAGGCCTCGGAGTAACAGAGGAGGAAAATGGGAATGTTTCTTATATTTCACTGAAGGAGAAGATTTCGTTCAAATTGATGTAGAACGTAATCGGTATGACTGGGTGAGTCTCTATGCGGTAAATAAGAAATTGTATGACGTGTTAAAAATGCCGTATAAAAAATTAATTGACCCGAGACAATTTTCGTTAGGAGGTATTGAATAATGCAAGTATCAATGGGAGATGGTGGTTCTGGTGGTGGAGAAGAAGTATTAGTTAATTTTCAAGAACTACTTGATATAGTAATGAAATTAGAAGATATATATAAAATCCATGTAGACGTCATTGGAACGAATATTGAGAGTTTATTAAGCAGTGATTTTTATCAAAAAGGTGAAGCGATGAGAGTAATTGAAAAATATCCTGATATATTACACAAAACACTTGAATTTGCTGAACACTATTCTAGGTCGGCGAGACTTGTAAGGGTCGCATGTGTAGAAATGCTTGAAAAGGACGAACAATTACGTGAAATATTAAGTAAGTTGTAGAAATCACCATACGGCTGGGGAGATGAAAACGAAATGGATGTGAAATATAGACCTGAACCATGGCAAAACATGGGGGATGGTATGAATCGAATTACAAAAGATGCACTCATAAAATTACAGCGCGCAAATGAATTATTGAAAAAAATTGATGGAAGAATACGAGATTTAGACTCAGATGGCAGTATACATTTTAACCCAAAAGATCAATCGCAAAAAATCGGGGAATTACTTGATAGCTATTCGACATTACAAAGATATTGCGGAGAAGTAGGGCGATTGGTCTCTGAACATATAGATAAACCTTTTTTAGTAGAAATGGATAAATTCGCTCAAAAAATGAGAGATACATCTATTCTCAGTTTCGAAACAGATAACCGAATTGGCTCCACAACAACGACAGTATTACCAGATGCGCACGCAGGGTACGGAAGTGTACCACAAACAATAAAAACAAAAAAAGATAAAATAACAGTAGAAGATATTTTTAGAGATTCACCTGCATTTGATAACGTACTGAGAGAGGAATACAAAGAACTAAAAAAACAAAACCCAGATGCAAAATTAAATTATGAAGAATACAAGAAAGTAGTCCCATCCACACGAGGATTTGAATACAAATCGATAGAAGATGAACAGAAAAAACTAGAAATGGTGCGAGACATAGGAATAGGCGTAGGAATCATCATCACAACAATCCTTTGCCCACCACTCGGAACCGCTGCGGCAGTTGTATACGGCGCTGTACAAATCAAAAGTGGTATCGACGGAGAAGACTCGGGAACACACCGGAAATTGAGCCAAGAAGAGCGGGTAGGAAACATCATTTTTGGCGGATTAGACGCAATCCCAGTTGTTGGAGCAGTAGCAAAAGGAGTAAAAGCATTCAAAGACACGAGTGAATTAGCTGATTTAGCCAAATTATTAAAATTCAAAGAAGGAATGCCTGGTTTTAATCCAAATTTGGGTGGAAATGTGGTACAATCGCTTAAGGAAAATAAGAATTTAAAAAATGCACTAGATGCTATGAAAAATACTCCTATTCCAGTAGCAGTTAGGACGGTGGATACTGGAATAGGAATGAAGCTTCCTTATATAGAATCTTCAACTGTTGGAGAAGTAGCTGGAAAGTTTTCAAAGGCAAGTACGACAGCTAAGGATGACGCTTATCAACTTGCTAAGGGTACGGGTGAAGGTGGAAAAGGGAATTCTGATTTACTTGATAATACTGGTAGATTTAAAGATGCTGAGTTGCAATCTAAGTATGATGTATATTGTGAAAGGAAATATAAGAATAGTGAAGCGCCTAAAGAGCCACTGGAGTGGAAAGAAGCAAGTGAAAAATGGGCATCACTTAAAGAGCAGGGGCAAGAATTTTCTGATGAAAGTTTTAATCTATTTTCACAACAATATGAAAATGCTGAACGAGAAATAACCATTGTTACACATGAAGGGACTAAGGTAAGAGTTGACGCAATTGCATCTGATGAATATGGGAATGTTATTATACAAGAATATAAAAGTTCCGCTACTGCTCCCTATACTACTAATCAAGAAAAGGGATTCCCTGAATTGAAGAATTCTGGTGGAAAGGTCGTAGGTGAAGGAAAGGGAGATTTTTCAGGGGGATACGAAGTGCCTAGTGGAACAAGGCCGCAAATTGTTCGTCCTGAAGGGACAACTTATTTTGATGAATAAATGAGGTGAGAGATAAGTGTCAATATTAGACAAAAATAAAATAGATGGAATTGGCAAGAGTATGGGTGAAAATAAGTTAGCATTAATGATTGCAGATCATTTAGATTGGGAAAATGAACTTCAGCACTTAACATTGTTACAAGATAAAATTAATGCCTATGTATCTTTTATTGAAAGTGGGCAAATCTATAGTGTTTATCCGGATGCTAAGTTAGTAGATGGCTTTATATTCGATTTAAGATTTAAATATAAACCAACTGAAAATTGTAATAAATTATTGGAGGTTTTTAGGAAGAATACTCAAGATTTGAGGATTGAGTTTAAAATATATGAATCTTAGGTAGTTTGAATTGGAGATGTAATATGAAAGCAAATAAAGCATTTGAGCGCGTATGTAATCTAATATCTGAAAAGTATTTAGATAATGGCTGGAAATATTCTAAGTCTGGTCATTGGATGAGTAAAAAAGATAAAAATTTCATTTATAAGGTACTCTTTTATACAAGTTGGAATAATATATCTGATAAAAATGTAGTATTTTATGGTGAATGCGCAATTCTTCCTTTAAAATCTAAAGATAAAATATTTCATATTAATACACGTCAGTGCAATGTACCAAGCGGTCAGTTATATTGGAACATAGCAAATGAGGAAGAGTGGGAGCGGACAGTTAACGAATTCACTAATTGGTTAAATAGTGTATTTATGCCAATTGTAGAAAGGTGTACGAATGATTTGAACAACTTTGTAAAAGAGGTTGTTGAAAGGGGTTTTTATCCTCAAAAGGGTTATATGGTAGATATTAATTTTATATTAACGCACGGGTCGCGTGAATTGGCAGAGGAAGCTATCAAAAGATACTATGACAGTTTGGAAGAGTCAATAAAAAAAGAATTTAAAGATAACTATGAAAGTATGGTGTGTGGTAATGAAGCAGTTAGTGCATATGGTAATAATATGATGAGAAATTACACCAATTTTAGAACTATCATAGATAATAAAATAATTGTTACTTTATAGTACATCAAATGGTTTGACTTAGTAAGCGATAATTGGTAACCCAATTATCGCTTTTGGTTTTAAATAAGGTACGGGTAAAGGTAGTAATGCAAAACCCAAAAAAGTTAAACTAACTCCAGAACGAGAAAAATACTATCGAAAGAAAATAGATGAAGCTGAGGCTCAGGGAGAGTATAAAGTAGCAAATGATATTAGATATGAACGTCATTGTAAAGAAACGATCCCACCTTTAGATCGTGAAAAATGGGATGTTAGGAATGAGAATCTAAAAAAAATCACAGAGTGTGGTAGGGAAGAAGAAATAAAAGGAAGAAAAGCTTTAGGAGAACATCTTGACCGTAAGCTAGAGAACAATAACCTTGGTAAGGTTGTTACGTATACATCCAGTGAAGGGCATCTTACGCTATAGGTCGTAATGCTAAGGATGAAATCGATTTAGTTCATGATCACAAACACAAAATAAGTGACAAAGAACACGTTATTCATAATGACAGTCAAATGCGAGCTGAAAGGGAAATGCTCGAAGATAAAAATGGAAGTCATATTGTGACAATATCAAGTGATAAACCCGATTTGAATGGGATTCCTCCTCATCCAAGACCAAGTAGGCCTTTAGGAGAAAAGAGTGAGATTTACTACACTGATCCAAATAGCGGTAAAGTGACTCATAAATGGGAGAACAATACACGTTTACCTGATGGAGGTAGGTGGAAAAAACTATGAATAAAAATTATTATGTGACTATATTTTTTAGTATTAAGGAGGATATACATGAAACCTGATTTTTTCTCAATTACAATGTATCCTACAGTATCTTTTAACGAAGAAGAAGTATTAGGTCGTCTTTTGGATGTGTTTGAGTCAAATGAAAAATTTGCTCCTACTCATTGGGGTAACAGTGAAACCGTACGGGTAGAATATAATCGTCAGGAAATCCTGGAAAAAGTAGTTTCAGAGCATAAAGTATCAGAAGTTTACCTTTATCGTGATAAATCGGTGAACTATAGTGGGAGTTTTGAAGTTAACTGGAGTCATCGCTCATTTTTGAAGTTTGAGTTTCATAAATCGATACCTAAAAAATTATGGCCTGCTTTTTTTGAGTTATCTGACCAAATTGCAGAAATTGCGAAACCAAGTTATGGAGTAACTCAAATTTTTTGGCCTTTATCATATCCGTGGAATACCGAACGTGAACGATTACAAATGTGGATGGAAATATCTTCCCAACCAATACCAGTTAGGTTTCTTCCTAACGGTCCCTTAGGGGTAGGGGCTAGAACATACTTTAGCGGTCATATTTTAGAAATGTTTGATAAGGAATTATTACAAAATAGTCCAGTTGTGGTATCTGAGCTAGATTGGGGTGGCCTTTGTATTGATATTTTAAATAATCCATTAGGGAGTGATAGTGATACATTACTTGATAATTGGCTACAAGTAATGAAGTATTTGGAACCAGCACAAGTAATGGCTATACCAAGTTTTGATGAAGATCAAATGGGTGTAACTTATTCTCCAAATATTGCTTGGAAGGACTATCTGAAAAGCTAAATGAAAGGAGATCGTAATAATGAATGAGAATGGTAATGATAGAATAAGAGTCATGGAAATATTAAATAGATCTCAATACAATGATGAGGTTATAGATGGGCTAGATATGAGCAATTTAGATCTTACTTTTTCAGATTTTTCAGAGGTGATGGCAGAGGGTATCATGGCAAAACAAGTCCATTTAAGAGCTTCTTCACTAATGAGAGCATCTTTTTTTGATTGTGATTTTGAGCTTGCTGATTTCAGGAGCTGTAATTTAGAGGAAATACATATTGCAGATTGTAGATTTGGTGAAGCTAATTTCTCTAAAGCCAATATGAAATATGCAAAGGTAAATATAAGTAGTTGTTTTGAAACATGTTTTGATGAAGTTGATTTTTCATATGGAGAATTAGTTGGAACAATATTAAATCATGCTACTTTTCGACAAGCAAATTTATATAAAATAGATGCAAAACAGGCCGACTGTACGGGAACGGATTTCAGCAACGCGAATCTTACAGAAGGTAACTTTGAAAAAGCATATTTAGAAGATGCTAATTTATCAGAAGTAGATGCTAGAAATACAGATTTTACAAACGCGGATTTAACAGGAGCGACCCTTTTAAATGGTGATTTTACTGACGCGAATTTTACCGGTGCTAAACTTGACAATGTAGTTTGGACAGGAGCAAAGGTAGAAGGAGCCAAGTTTGACGAAAATGTGAAGGAACAAATCTTAAAAATGATTTAAATATGATGGGAAGTATATACATTTAAGCACTCGAAAACCTATGATTGGTAGCGAGTGCTTTTTTCGTAGAGATTGATAAATAAGTGAAAATCAATATAGATTATTTTTAAGGATTGTTAGATAGATTAAGTCGGGAATATTATATAATTGAAAATACAGTAGCAAAAGGTGCGGACTCCGTATCCCAAATCTTTAAAGGTGTAGAAATACTGCCAGATGGAAGTGTCGCTAGATCTGGAACGAACTATAGCGGGAAATTCCAAGAAGCCCATGATGCCTCAAAGGCGAGTATTCAGAGTAGGATCTCGAATTTGGAGAGTCCGGATCTACAATTCGATTTTATTAGAGTTGAAACAGATATAAAGATTACTGATACTGGATTCGGTGTTGATGAGTTAAAGGTAAAGGACTGGAATAAGAAAATAGATTAATTCATAGGGAGGATGCAATGATGAACCCCAAAAAGTTAGAAATGGCTTTTAAAAGATATAGTAAAAATTTTGTGGATGGAATCAAATTTGAAGATGTGAAAGATAAATATAATGTCAGTAGAAGTAAGGTTGAGAAAATTGTTAAGCAAAATGAAACAGAGAAAGATCACATCCTACTAATAAATTTAAGCAAAATTTTCTCATATCACTTGTCACTATGGAAAAACGATGTATTGATAAGCGGTGGAAACAATGTAGAAGGATTAAAGAACATGCAGAAAGTCTTATTTTACCAGTGCATGGGACAAGATCTTTATAAAATCAGATATCCAAAGATGATTTTGGGGTATACGTTTAGAGAAGTCGTCCTCACATTAGTTCATTTTGCAATGTATGGATGGGAGAAAGAAGAAAATATATTATATGATTTTATGACTCATCACTTCGGTGAACATTTAATAGATGCCAATGAAGAGGATAGACATATTTGGTTTTTGCTAGAGCTGTACTTGCAGTATAGAAATAAAACCATCATGGGAACGAATAAAAAATTGCATCTAGCTGTGAAAAATAAGTTTAAGGAAGCTGAACTGCGGTGCGGCTCAATCCCTGAAGACCTGAATATTTATGATGAAGTGCTGGAACGTTGGTCGACTGGTGATTTAGAAGAAATAGAACATCTAATTTCGATAATGTCACAGTATCATTCTGCATTAGCTTCTGAAATCGGACAGCTAGGTGAATTTGGTGATTTCAGATATGGATTTTATCCTTTTGAAATATTATTTTTAATCCATGTAAGGAAACAACTAGGGTTGCCAGTACCTACTCAAATCGATAATTTCCTGATGAATACTCCAGAAGCTAGAATGGTATTTGGGGAACATGAGTCATATCCTGAATGGGATCCCGTACTTCAGATGATCGATCAATTTTATCGTGAAAACTATCCGGAATATATTCCTAACAAGCATGGAGAATTATTTCAATAAAAGGGAGGAAGCTAAGATGCCTGATCAAGGGATAGCGCAGATTATATTTCCTGATAGCAAGGATTTGGAAACAATTTTGAAGGAACAAGGAAGTTATGACTTACATGAAGACCTATTAAAATATGGATTGACAACGAAACAGTTTTTATACGTTGACTATAAAGGTGAGCAATACCAAGAAATTGTCAATTTTATTCTTGATTACGAATTTGCCCACCAAATTGAATTAGCAACACAAGAAGAACTTGAGAGATTAGAAGCATTTAATTATGAATTTTTACCCGATAAGATCAAGATGGCCAACAAAATACTGTCACCAAAGGGATTTGGTCTGTTTTTATATCCAAATTCGGGCGACTTTTATGCATTATTCATTGGGAAAATAGAGAATATAACAAAAATCCTGCAAGAAGAGGTGTTGCTTGATGATAGAATTCCTTTTCAAGAAAGGTGTATCAAATATTATAGATAGGCCTAAGGTTGTATGCCTTCACCCTTGAATCCGATCAAGATTTTTTTATAAGTTAATATCAAGATTGCATAACCACCTAGAATGTGCTATTTTTGGCCACGTACAATTTTAATAACACCATGTGTTACTACAAATGCATTTAAACTTTTCACCTCCTGAATTCGAAATAATAAAAATGTTTTGGATTTGGGAGGGGTGATAATAGAGATAGAAAATAAATTGAGAAATGTGCCTATTTTGTTGGTTACTTGCACGTTGACAAAGGTACATGCTTAGTAAAGGAATTCAATGGCAACGTTAGGAGAACGTAGTGGCTATTGAATTTTTTATTTTTACAACTGTATTAGAAAGAAAAGCGTGAGAATTAGGTGAGATGATATTTTATTGAAAAGACATGGAAAGGACATAATAATAATGACCTCGTAAGTATTAATGTATTACTTGTTACCATATAAAAGGTGTCATACTGTTACTACAAAACTTACAAATTTATGCTGCTTAAAAACAGATGAATTTAAAGCACTTGATTGTCTACGAAAGGCAACAAGTGCTTTTTTAATAGATAGACATGCTATAAATTTATAAAAATTATTTTTGTGAATTAAGGCTAACCCAAATTACTGGTATTATATAATTGGAAATACATTAGCAAAAGGTGCGGACTCCGTATCCCAAAACTTTAAAGGTGTAGAAATACTGCCAGATGGAAGTGTCGCTAGAACTGGAACGAACTATAGCGGGAAATTCCAAGAAGTCCATGATGCCTCAAAGGCGAGTATTCAAAGTAGGATCTCGAATTTGGAGAATGGTGGGGTTAAGGGGACGGGTGAAGGGCCTGTAAAAGTAAACTATAGAGAACAATATGCTAGAGAAAAACGTAAAAAGATATTAAAGCCAAATGTTGAGTATACAAGTAAAGAAGGATATACATATACAACAGATAGTCAAGGGCGTGTTGCAAGTTGCGAGGGTAGCCTTCAATTAGGTGATGGTAAGCGGAATAACTACGCTCAGAGAGTGGTAGGTGGGAATGACCGTTTGGATGATGACGGCGGACATTTAATTGCAACTATATTTAAAGACTCTGGTAATATGGATAATTTAGTTCCAATGAATTGTAACTTAAACAGAGGAGAATGGAAAAAACTAGAGAATGAATGGGCTAATGCTCTTAATGATGGTGATAAAGTTAGAGTGAAAATAACGCCGAATTATAGCGGGAATTCAAAACGTCCAGACAGTGTTGTTATTAGATATAAAATTGGTGATGAAGATAGATGGAGATTGAGGGATTTTGATAATGTACCAGGAGGAAAATTAGATGAATGATGAAAAATTAAGAAAGTTATACAATGAAATAGCAGAGGTTGTAATTGATACAATTCCAGAGAAGTGGTTTAAGGTTTACCTGTATGGTGAGGTTGGGGAAGGTGCTCAAGAGGCATATTTTTATTACTACACTGAAGAGAATAGTACTCCTATTTACAGTCATAGTATTTTTGAAATCTTTAATGTCCCAGAAGAAGAATATTTTAAGAAGTGGCATCGTTTGTTAGATTGTATTAAGAGAATGAAGAAAGAGTTTATTGATAATGATCAAGAAGCTTGGACAAATTTCACTATGATTTTTGATAATACAGGAAAGTTTGATATTGACTTTAATTATGATGACCTTTCAGATGAAAATTCCCACGAGAGAATGATTATTTGGGAATATGAACATCTTGGTCTTATGCCTAAAAGTAATTCAGGGAAAAAATACTTAGAAAAGCATCTTAAAAATCTGGAAGATACAAAAAATGAGTACAATATCATATATGATAAAAGTTTGTAGTGGCTTAGCGTAAACATGTATAAACATATATGAGAAGTAAATAGAAAAAGAAATGGCTATTTTGAAGAATACACTCCATGATGGTACAACCATCATGAAGTACTAAGTGCAATGATAGAATAGAAAACGAAGTACGAGCTTAGGCGAGGTGACATTTTACTGAATGATGAATATAAACACATGGAATGTATATGAAACTAACGAACTCGTAAGTTTTAAGATAGTATTTGTTATGAAGTATAAAAAGTGTCATATTGTTACTACAAAATTTATAAATTTATGCTACTTAAAAACATATGAACTTAAAGCACTTGATTGTCTACGAAAGGCAACAAGTGCTTTTTTTATAGATAGGCATACTATAAAATTTAAAAAATTATTTTTGTAAATTAAAGTTAACACAAATTACTAGTATTATATAATTAGTAAAAGTTGTGGACACGGAAACCGTAACCCCATTCGTTAAAGGTGTAAAAATACTGCCAGATGGAAGTGTCGCTAGATCTGGAACGAACTATAGCGGGAAATTCCAAGAAGCCCATGATGCCTCAAAGGCGAGTATTCAGAGTAGGATTTCGAATTTGGAGAGTGGTGGGGTTAAGGGTACGGGTAATACAAACCATCCAGTGAGAGTATACCGTGATATTGACGACACCGTTTTAAATAAAGAGTATGAAATAATTACTAGAAAAGGAACATTTGTTACTAAAATAGTAGCAGATGAAAAACTTGTTGTGGATATGCCTTATATAGGTAAGGGGAAGCAAAGTACAAATTCAGAAGGATGGCTAAGAGATAACAAGTATTATTTTAATGAACTATATAAATTACATCCTGAGTATTTTAGCGATGCTAACATCAAAAATCTTAATAATGGATGGGCTATTGTAAATGATGCGGTCTTTAGGAGACATTTCCCTCAATATGATATTGTGGGATTAAAAGGAAAACCTTTAGTACATCATCATATTGGTGGTGGGGGACAAGCAATGGCTATTCCACAACCGTTGCATCCAGGGAGTGGAGGAATCCATAATATAGAGAAACAAATAGGTATATGGGGAAAAGATCAAGAAAACGCTGAACGTCTTCAAGTATTTATTAAGTAATCTTTTTGGAGGTATAACATGGACATAAAAAAAGCATTAGAACATTATTTTAAAGAACTCATAAATGTATGGGATACAAAATATGGTACATATCCTAAAGCACCGTGGGATGAAGAGATTGATCCTCGATTGTATTTAAGTAATCCAGATGAAGAAGAATATGTATATTGGAAACCTATTGAAAAAGTTGATTTAGATGATTTTACAGAAATTGAAAAAAAGCTGGGTATGAATATTCACCATGCAATGAAAGAATACTTTAATTCGTATTGGTTCTTAAGCTTACAAGGCTTTTACGGTTCAAGATTAGTTAATCTTGAACCCATAGAACCGTGTAAATCTATATTAGAATTTTTTGAAGTAATGAAACAATATGAAGAGAACAATGGAAGAGAATTTAGATATATACAAATAGGATTTGTCTTTCCAGAAGATATGGCTATTATCTTTGACAATAAAACAGGACAGATATTGATAGAGAATTTTGAAACGGAAGAAAACGAATTTCTTGCTAATTCACTTGCTGAATTGATAAATAATTTAAAAGTAGAATTGGTAGTTTAAGAGGTATTACTATTATGTAAACTTTATATGAAAATTTGTTTTACTGATTAAATAGTTTAATTTTATTATAGGAGTTCACCGAGGTATTACGTTGAATAGGTGATAAAGAAGAATTTAGATATGGATAAAAAATTAGTATTACGTGCAATGATAGAATAGAAAATAAAGTACGAGCTTAGGCGAGATGACATTTTACCGGGCGATAAATATAAACACATGGAATGTATATGAAACTAACGAACTCGTACAAACTTGTACAAACTCGTAAGTTTTAAGATAGTATTTGTCATGATGTACACAAGGTGTCATACTGTTACTACAAAACTTAGAAATTTACGCTACTTAAAAACAAATGGAACTTAAAGCGCTTGATTGTCTACGAAAGACAACAAGCGCTTTTTTATTAGATAGGCATGTTATAAATGTTTAAAAATTATTTTTATGAATTAAGGTTAACAGAAATTACTAGTATTATATAATTGAAATTAAACTAGCAAAAGGTGCGGACTCCGTATTCCCAATCTTTAAAGGTGTAGAAATACTGCCAGATGGAAGTGTCGTTAGATCTGGAACGAATTATAGCGGGAAATTCCAAGAAGCCCATGATGCCTCAAAGGCGAGTATTCAGAGTAGGATCTCGAATTTGGAGAGTGGTGGGGTTAAGGGTACGAGTGAAGGTGAAAAGCTTCAAAGAGGAAAATATGCAAATCGCTTGGATAAACTGCATGATAAATTTGGTAAGTTAACACCTGGACAAATTAATGAACGAATTAAGACACATTATAAAAAGGGAACACCAGATGAAATAGAAGTTAGTCCTGATTTTAGGAGCAAGATGATTACAAGAGAAAAACAGATTGAAAGAATATTGCAAAAACAAATTAATGATTTTAACAAAGAATAATATAAAATAATATTAAAAAGGATGGGAAAAAATGAGTTCTAAGTTAGATATATTAAGAGAGTATAATGAAGATATTCAATTGATTAATGCAAATGAATTTAAGAATATAAATTCACCTTTAATTCCTGATTTATGGGTGGAAGTATTTAGTGAACAGGATAGAGAAAAGAGAATCAAGAAAATTTTGAGTAGATGGAAAAAATATGTAGATAATAATTTATCTAATACTATTGCTTACTTATCAGAATACCTTGAGGATATTGAACTGATGGTAAGTGAGGACACCTATTCAATCTTGTATACAATAAAAAATCAAGGTGGAGAAGATTTATATTATGAAGGAAGAAATCCTAAAGATAGTTTTAATAATGAGGAATTAGAATCTTCATGGAGAGAAATTCCTGAATCTATTAGGGACTTTTACGAAAATGTTCATAATGGATTTTATGATTACACAAGTGAATCAATGGGATTGATGCCATTAGAAACTATAACTTACTTTGGGGATGATGACTTAGAGTGGGGGATTATAGATGAATTGGAAGAACCTATAAGGATTAATTTAAAAACATCTTTTGGATTCTTTAGTAATGGCATGGGGAGCTACATAGCTATAGATTATGAAAATTGTAAGAATAACAATGCTACTTTTTGGTCAGCTAAGAGCCAACCTAAATATAATGTTGACTTTTGGAATTTTGTAGATGAATGGATTGTTATCGGTTTTGAATAAAAGGGTCTTAAAATTTTGATACAAAGTCTATAAACTTAAAGAGATTTTTAGGTTTAGAAAACATTTCCACCAATATGATTTAAAAGAATTATATAATGACACTTTATTACATCATCACATTGGTGGTGGAGGTCAAACTGTTGATGTACCCTCAAAGCTACATCCAGGTTTAGGAGGGATTCATAATGCTGAAAAAAGCGCAGGAATTTGGGGGAATAACCAAAATATGCTGAACTATTAGAAAAGTAAGGGTGATTATTTTGGGAATGAAGGATGGTATGAGCAAATATTTTAATTTAAGAAAAGAATATTTTGATAAAGGGTTAGATTTTTTATTTAAAACGCCATATAACGAAGAAGTGGGTTCATTTATATATATAGGTGAAATGGATGATGAAGAAGAAATTTCATGGAAACCTATTGAAAAAAATAATAAGAATGATTTAACGACGATTGAGGAAAAATTTGAAATTAAATTGCACACTTCAATTGATGATTATTTTAATTCTTATTGGTTTGCTGATTTAGATGGATTTGTTGAAAATCATTATATTAGGTTAGAACCTGTATTACCAAATATTGAATTGGATTCCTTCGAAAGTAATTTAGAAGGGTATAAAAACAATCATAATAAGGTTGATAAGATTCCAATAGGTGTAGAAGGGAACGGTTTGATAGTTGTGTTAGATAATGTAAGTGGTAAGGTTGAATTGGAGGATTTTGAACGAGGTTCGTTTGAAGCGCTTTCGGATAGTCTAGATGAGTTAATTTCTAATTTAAAGTTACAAAAATAATATACTAAGAACATTTATATGAAAAAAGGTTTGATATGAAGTGTAGACCGAGTGTTAGCTACAATTGGACTGCAGTATTTTATAGAAAGATGTGATTAAGATCAAGCTAAGACCTACAAAATTTAAGCTATTAAAAAAACATATGAAATTAAAGCACTTGATTGTCTACGAAAGGCAACAAGTGCTTTTTTATACATAGGCATGTTATAAATTTAATTATTTTTATGAATTAAGTCTAACATATATTGGTAGTATTATATAATTAAAAATAAACTAGCGAAATATTGTGATAATAACTCTTCATTAAAGGGGTAGAAGTATGAATTAATGAAAGTGTAAAAAGAAGTTCTTGTGGCCTGTAAGGAGGGTATTCAGTATGCAGAGTAGAACCTCGAACTTGGAAAGGTGTGTTGTTAAGGGAACAGGTAATATTGTAAAAGAAGTAGCTTCAAAAAACTGTTACCAAGAGAAGGTGACATAGGAACGTATAAAAATCTAAATAAAGCAGGATCGGTTAGCTCAAATAAATGCTAGTTAAAGAAAAAGAACTTGAAAGAAAGATACAAAAACAGATTAACGACTTTAATAAACAATGAAAAATGGGAGATGGATAGTAGATGGGTCAAAAACTTACTTATTTAAAAAGGTACAATAAAAATGTTCGAATATTAACAATCGATGAAATTAGTAGACTGGGTGATAATGAGATACCAATTGAATGGAGAGAACTGTTTTATAATGACGATATTAAAGGGCGAATTGATTTACTTCTGAACATATGGGGGAGAAATGTAGGGACTGAATTACGGAATACGATCTCTTATCTAAATAAACATCTAACAAATGTTGAAATTATGGATGTAGAAGGGGCTTATTCGATTTTATACACAATAAGAAATTCCAAAGGAGACATATTATATTACGAAGGGTGTAATCCTCAAAAGGGACAAAAAAATATAGAATTAGAGGATGCATGGGATAAAATACCTGCTTCAATTCGAAGTTTTTATAAAAATGTTCATGATGGATTTTATTACTATGCGAGTGAATCAATGGGCTTAGTTCCACTTGAATCAGTAACATATCTTGGGGACGAGGGTATTGAATGGAGTATTATTGATGATTTAGAAGAGCCTATAAAAATCAACCTAGATTCATCGTTTGGCTTTTTCACTAATGGTATGGGGAGTTACGTAGCTATAGATTACAATAATTGTATTGATAACACTGCTACCTTTTGGTCTGCAAAATTAAAGCCCAAATATAAAATCAGTTTTTGGAGTTATGTAGATGAGTGGATTGTAATTGGCTTTGAAGCGTAACTAGGTAAAGGTGTTTTTATCATAGTATTTGTCCACGATAACGACAAAGATCTTGGTGATAAAGATTGGACTATTGAAAAAAGAATAGTGACGGATTAATGTTACTTATAAAACATATGAAATTAAAGCACTTGATTGTCTACGAAGGGCAACAAGTGCTTTTTTAATAGGTAAGCATGCTATAAATTAGGGCTAACACAAATTACTAGTATTATATAATTGAAAATACATTAGTAAAAGGTGTGGACGAAACAACCGCCTTCATTAGAGGTGAAGAAGTATTACTTGATGGAAGCGTACGTAGATACGGTGGAATGAACTTCAGTGAAAGCGTAAAAGAAGCCCATGATGCCTCAAAGGCGAGTATTCAGAGTAGGATCTCGAATTTGGAGAGTAGTGGGGTTAAGGGTACGGGTAAAGCTCTATTGACTAATGAAGGAAAAGTTGGAACCTATAAACAACTTGTGAAACAAGGAACTGCTTTTGATAATATTACTCCACATCATATGCCTTCTGCAGAGAAAATGAAACAAGCTGGTATAAAAAGGAATGATGGTGTGAGTATGAATATGGAACAACCTCATCCTGGAACCGGTGGGAGACATCGTGAAACATATACATATGGTCTATCAGGAGAAAAATCGAAGGCGTATTTAAACCTTAGCTTTCGTGATGCCTTAGCTCATGATATTTTGGATGCTCGAAGAATTTATATAAAAGATGGTTTATATACTGCTGAGATAAGAGAAGGTTTAAGAGAAGTTATTAAAAGAAACAAAGAGCTGTATCCGCATTTATTTGATAAATAAAACATGGAAAGGATGATTACCTTTGGATATTAAGAGTCATCTAAAAAGACTATACGATAATCGTTTATTAGAAAATGAAAATGAGATACGAGATTTTAATGAGTCATTAATGGAAGTAATAGAGTACAACGACGTCTCTGTTATTACAGATTTATGTTTAGTTTTGGATGATGAGACTGAGCAATTTGAGGTTATGTTTGGTTTGATTCATGGAATAGAGAGCTTATATAAAAATAATATAGAAGAAGGACTTGTATGTATTGCTAAAGCTGTTCCGAAGATGATTAACTCAGCAAAAGAATGGGTAGAAATTTTACATTATAGAATTCTTAATCACCCTCAAGTAAGATTAGCATATGGAAAAGTACTTTCGGGATTTGATCCATCAATTACGATTAGTATTAAAGAATTATTGATTGATATAAAAAATGAAGACCCTGATATGTTTAGTGAATCTGTTAATGAGGTAATTAAGAGCATCTAATGTTTAAAGTTGAAAAGATATAAAAGCACATAAGGCAAGTCAACAACAAAAGAACTTATTATTGTAGTGGAAAGAAAAAGAATAGGTTGTTTAAAAGTGCATACTCCATGATGGTTGTACCATCATAGAGTATTATGTGCAATGGTAGAATAGAAAACGAAGTACGAGCTTAGGCGAGATGACATTTTACATGGCGATAAATATAAACACATGGAATGGACATAAAACTAACGAACTCGTACAAACTCGTAAGTTTTAATGTAGTAGTTGTCATGATATACAAAAGGTGTCATACTGTTACTACAAAACTTACAAATTTATGCTACTTAAAAACATATGAACTTAAAGCACTTGATTGTTATTTTGGACAACAAGTGCTTTTTTCATAGATGTATGTAAACTTAATGAATAATGCGCGGTATATATTAATAAAAGAAAATAGATTGTTAATATTGTATAATTGAAATTAGAAGAGCAAAAGGTGTGGATTAGTAGTGGTTCAAAGTATCATTTGAAAGATCATGTGTGGATTATACCAAAGAGTATTCTTTGAGAAATGATTTATTAAATCTTATTGAGGAGTATGAATATGAAAGTTAATAATTCTGACTATGGAGGTTTTATTGTTTCTAAGAATGTTGTAGCAGGAAAACCAATACGTTATACATTTAGAGAAAAATCAGAAGTTCCTCAATTACATGGGTGGACTATTTACTCTTCAGAAGATAATGATGAATATGTAAATGATTCTAGTAACTTTCAAGTTTTAGGAGCAAACTCTGTATTAGAAATAGCACCAGTTATGTTAGAAATTTTTGATGCTCCCTATGGAACAGACCTATGTTGGTTGTATAAAGAAGGTGTTCATGTAGGATTTTATGATTTGATAAGTGAAGATGAGAAAGATATTGGTCAAATTGTAAAAGGAAATTGATGCTATTTTGTGAGTTCTTTGGGCACTGCCAAAAATACATTTCCAATAAGAAAAGTCAACAGCTACGTTAGGAGAACGTAGCTGTTGACTTTTTTAAGTGTCATTTCATGACAAGAGTTATTTATCATCTTTGTTTAAGTTAATGGTTTCTTTGTTTTTACGAACTTCAAGGATAGCTTTTCTCATGTCTCGTTCGATTCGTTGCTTGTAAAGAAGTTCTGTAAATGCTCTGAAGCATTCATTACCACTTCCAACATACACTCGAATCAATCAGTTTAAATAAAAAAGCTCGTCTTTTTCATCACTGTTTTCTCAACAAAAATAGAAAGTTAAAATTAAAATGAACATACTACATAATATCAGTGCTATGTATACTGTTGATACAAAAGAACCTCCTTCGAAAGAAAAAGAAATTAAAGCGCTTCAGCATTTCTCAGTAATAGATGTACCTACAGAATATATAGAAATGATTCAGCTAGCTTCAAATGTTGAAATTAATGTTAATGACCAAATGTATATTAGGATATGGGGAGCTTCGGATTGCATAGAAATGAATGAAGCTTATAAAGTGCAGAATTACCTTCTTTATTCACTCGCAATTGGTGATGATGAAGGTGGGGGTGCATTAATTTATCTACAAGGTAAAGATGGTTTTGGTATATACTATAACAGTTTTGGAAATTTAGACATGGAGGATGCAGTTAAAATTGCACCATCTTTAACCGAGTTATTAGTAAATAATGTAGGTGTGAATATCTTATTAGACATTTGAGAACATGTAGAGAATTTGGTGTTATAGTTTCATTGTAATTTGTTTTCTAATAACTATAGGGAATACAGCAAAGAAAAAATAACAATATCTATTATTAATATTCTTGGCTTAGTTTGTTAGTAAACAACCAGATACAAAAGAATACATATAAAGTATGAATAGGGATGTAGTAAAAATGACAATGATACAATTTAATTCTTATCATCAAAAAGTAGAGATAAAGAGAAATTTAGAACTTATGAACTTAGAATATAAAAAAATTAGAGAGTATGTAAATTTTGATGTATGTTCTTTTGAGCAATTAGATGAATTTCAAGTAGGATACAGCATTGACACCGATGGAAACTCCCTTGTAACCGATGAGGAAGATACTTGGGATGCAAATTGGATTGTTATTGCATATGAAACTATGTGTGGAGATCCAATTATTATTGACTTAAGTGAGGAAGGATACCCTATATCTTCACTCATGCATGGAATGGATAGTTGGAGTGGTGGCGATTTTCTTGCAGATTCCATGGAATCATTTATTAATTTTATGAAAGATATAGGTGATTTTCTAACTGAGAAACAAGTGTTAGAAGGTAAAAGAATGATACTAACTAAAGAATTGGATATATTGTTAAATGAGTTTTTGGAAAGAAATAAATTTACTGATTTTGAAATATGGAACTCTTTATTAAGTCCATTATTTGATATCGCAGAAGAATATGAGCAAACAATGGAGAGAAAAATCAAAAAGATGAAGGAAGAAGGAAAGAAAATAACGGAAATTGCCCACATGCTTAATATAAAACCTAAAGAAGTGTATGAGTATATTAAGAAAGTTTAATAATGCCTCTTTACTTTAGCGAGAACAATCAGGAACGATGATAGAGCGATACAGGCAGAAAATGCTTGGATTTTTTATAAAGTCCAAACAAAAATCTGCTGAAGAAGAATCCATTTTGATCAATCTTTTTTCAAGATGGATGTTTTTTATTTATCGTAAAACTTAGGATTGAGAGTTGTTTTTGATTAGAATTTATTTCGAAGCGAGGGCAATGGGGTTTCGAGGTAGCTCTGCATGAGTAAAGATACTTACAAAAAATCAATGAAATTCAAAAGAATATCCATAAGTGAATACAGTATGGAGAATGGGAACGAAGGACGATGGACGCGGAAGGTGGCTACAGGGATGAAGTATGGTGAAAATACTAAGTTAGTTGAGGAAAGGCCATTGTTGGAGTGGTGAAAAATAGAAATAAAATTTATGATAATTAAATAGGAGGACATAGTGAACAAGAAAAGGCAGTTAATTCAACAAGTAAAAGTCGTGATACATAAGTTGGAGAAAGACTATGCGAAAGATATTAATAGTGGTATTTTACAATTAATATATAAAAGATATAAGAAAGCGTTAGAAATATTAGAGAATAACGAGGATACTAAGGGAATAACCATTGTGGGTGGCGTACGTGCATATATGGACAGTCACAATGATTATCCACATACATTATTAGAAGAATTATATAAAGCTGAAACAATCACCAAAGAATTAACTAACAGATAGTGATAGAGGAAAAACAAGACGTGATAAAATAAGGGAGAAGTTTTATAAAAAGCAAAATATAATTCTTGTAATGTTTGAGAGTGCAAAAGAGTGGGCAATGCTACTAAACATAAGAATTTTAAATAATGATTTATATAGAAGTGAGTATGCTAAAGTACTTGTAGGAATGAATCATGATATACAACTAACGATAATTAATTTACTTAATGAAATTATTGCTGATAACCCTAAAAGATTTGAGAGGACTGCCAATGAGGTTCTTAGTCAATTACAAGGAGTTCATAAAAATAAATAAGAATTGTAGAACTACTGTATTATAGATAAAACTAAGAATACCCTAGCGAAGAGCTAGGGTGTTTGTGTTATATAGTTTCACCATATGCTTCCGAATTAGGAGCAGGAGTAATCAACGAACCTTTTGTAGCGTTTCCTATAATAGAATGAAAGTGTTTAACGTTTAAATATAGGAAGAAAAACAATTAAGCTTTTATTTTATTTAAAATGGATACTCTATTAGTAGTGAATAATAAATAATTTTGTTTTACTGTCTTAATTAAAATACGATCAGTTGTACCATATGCTGTTCCAATTCGGATTACGCTTTTTTCTTCAACACCAGCATATGTATTATCTTCCGTTACCTCAGTGATTTCACATAATGGAATATGAATTTTAGAGAATTGCCATGAAATAATTAGTTCATCTTTTGTTTTTTCAACATGAATACCTAACATATTACCAGAACCTTTCTATAATAAAATTTTACTCGTACTATTTTATTATACAAATTTATAAATTGTAATTGTATTTTTTTACAGAGAGTATACAATTAACAACGAGAAAATGTTCATTATTACTTTCATTCCTATTATAACGAATTCTACAATAGAAAACAGAACGTATATTTGGTATAATCGGAATATACTATATGAAACGATGTACATGAGTTTGGGATTTATGAAAAAAGGTAACATAATAATACATACGCTATAGGATTCAGTTCATGTTATACAAATCAATCGTTAGAAAGGAAAAGAAGTATGAATCAAATTTCATTCGAAGATTTATTTGAAGAAGAAAACAAACGAGAAAAGGTGGAGGTAGCTGAGACCCCTGTGCCTTTATTGCCCTTACAAAAGGATATTTTAGAATTAATTAATTCTGAAGAAATAAGTGCACTTGAGTTATGCGAACAATTAATACGAGCTGGTAAAATATCAGATGAGAGATTCACAACGAATAAGCCTAAAGCATATGGGCAAGTATGCTTACTATTAGAAGGTTTTGTTAAAGAAGAAAAGCTTATTTTTGTCAAAAGTGATGAGAAAAGAGATAGAGTATATAAATTGAATGAAGAAGATTCTAACGAATAAAATGTGTAAAGTATAGTAATGAAATAAGGAAGTCCTCATATTTGTGTTGAAAGATTATTTTCACATAAGCGTGGGGATTTTTTTTTGAGGGAGGATGTATGAAAGATTGGGAGTATAATGAATTATTTCATGCAATTCGGGAGGCGTATGAAGAGTTATTAGATGAAGAGAGAGGGTATCGATATGCTATAGCAAAACTAGCGGATGAATTTGATAATTTAGGAAAGATTGAAGGTGTTATAGTTGATACTGCCATAGGAGAAATTGCAGTAGTCGATCATCATATAGTTTTTGTTGGGCGTATTGAAGGTATAACAAAGAGGCTAAGTATGTTTAACCCTCAAGAGGCAGAAGGAGAATTGACAGTAGAGGAAATAAAAGATTTATTGGGAAGAATAAATAATGTAATAGAAGGGTTGAAAAATGTAAAGGTTGCTTATAAATCTTCGATTGAATAGTTCATGTTTCTGCAAATCTAGGAGACATAGTTAGACAAGAGAAAAGAAATATAGGAGGTGATGTTGTGGAGGAGAAAAATATAAATAAAAAAATAAGAAATGCTATTAAGCTTGGTGACATTAATGAAGTAAAACGTCTAATAGGTGATAATCCAAAATTTTACATTCGATGACACCATTTGGTACGTGGTTACATGTTGCAGCAAAGAAAGGACATATTGAAATTGTTCAGCATTTGATTAATAAAGGGATAGATATGAATGCTAGAAATATTTGAAGCACCATATGGAACAGCCCTTTTTTGGGTATATGAAGATAATGTACATGTTGGTTTTTACGATTTAGTGAAAGACTGTATGACAGATATAAATAAGATTTTCAATGTAATTTATTAAGGTCTCTTATAACTATTTTAGATGTGTAGTAATTAATTGAGGAAATTCAGAGGGATGGTGCGAGATGAATAAAGTAGAATGGAGATCACCAGATAAGCCTTTATTGCGAGAAAATGTAAAGAATGTGGAAAAAGAGTTGGGCATTCATTTTCCTTTAGATTATATAGAATGTGTAATGAAGAATAACGGAGCACATGTTAGCCCAGAAGTATTTGAAGTTGAGGGGAAGAGAAAAGTTTTTGGTACATTACTAACTTATGATATGGATGATGATGATGAAAATATTATTGAGGTATTCAATGACTACAATGGCACATTACCTAGTGCATTGGTGCCATTCGCATTTGATCCAGCAGGAAATTTAATCTGCTTTGATTATAAAAATCATAAAGAAGATCCAATTGTCGTCTTTTGGGAACATGAGGGGGCATGGGAAAAGGAAATATTGATGGAAAGTGAAGGGGTTACGGCTGAGGAAGCAGAGGAAGTAGCGAGAGAAAATGTATTTTTTGTAGCTAATAATTTTACGGAGCTTTTAAATAAGTTACATGATTAATAGTGGGAAAGGGATTTAAACTTATTTGGCTGTGATAAAGCAAATAAAAGGAGTAGTAAAATGAAACCGAATTATTTTACAATCGCAATATATCCGACTGTAGCATTTAACGAGGAAGAGATATTGAATCGTCTTCTAGATGTATTTGAGTCAAACGAAAAATCCGCTCCTACTCATTGGGGAAACTGTGAAACGGTGCAGGTAGAATATAATCGCCAGGAAATCATAGAAAAAGTAATTTCGGAGCGTAGAGTGTCTGAAGTTCAACTCTATCATGATAAAATGACGGGTTATATTCACTTAAGAATATAACCCTATTTATTAGAACCAGTAGTATATAAGGAAATTATCCCACGGGTTATTTGCAAATATTAGACGGGGGATATTTGACGCTGTAAAAGAAAAAATATTGACTCTTATATCATTATTGATGTTGTCCTCAATTTTCCTCATGTAGCACTTGAAAATCAGTAACAAGTGAAACGATTTTTCCTGCTTCATCGATTCCCCAATAGGAAGGATAAAATCCATCTCCATAACCTGAACGGAATATAATGATATTACTTCCTGTTTCCTCACACACCACGCAATTTCCCCAATCTTCATCATGTTCTGTTAGTATGTCATCTATAAGATCATCATACAAACTAGTAAATTCTTCTCCTAGTTCTTGTTGTAACCTATCTTCTATTTCTTCTAACTTATCAATTGCCTCAACATCTGCAAAGCACCCTAAGCCTGTATCAACGGGGTAACCAAAAATATATCCGTCTTCCAGTTCACTGACATTTTGTCCTGGTTTTGTTGCCATCTTCCATCTTACCGCTTTTGACTCCGACAATTTCAATTCAGCACCAGCAATGACTCCATCTTCCTTATGCCACCAAACAACAATTGGATATGTACCTGGCTGAATTGTTTGTTCGAAGTGATTTTCATTAAAAATAAGAGGATCACAAGCTACAATTTTACCTGAAGTAACTTTCAACTGTTCTAGTGCTTCGGAACGCAGAGCCTCACTATCCGTTTTAGATAATTCACGTAATAACTTTGACATAATGTTTCTCTCCCTTTCCTTTTAAAATATTTGTTGGTGCTGCCTCCCATATATTTTTATATGAGTTACATTTGTGTTCTGTGGTATTTCTAGCGCCTTTGTATGTTTCTATAACTTCAATATTATCGCTATGAACTTCTAAAAACTCTGCGGCATATCGTACCCGCGTTTTTCTAATAGTTCCGCAACATATTCTTCATGCGTTTTACGTTTTCGGATATATTGCCCCGTACAAGTGTAGATGGAACAAACATTTATTCATTGAAAAATATAACAAATGAATTTGACTTTAAAATTAGAACCAGTTTTGAGGATGTAAATAATAATCCACCCGTTGATTATATTATTTTAAGGGCAAAATTGCATTAATTAAAAATTCAATAAAAGAAGATTAGACTAGATAGTCTTTCTAGATTGATCTTCTTATTTTATATTCTCAAGGGATATTCCACTTCACTGCGACTCATTGCAATATGTCTACTTCTGTGACACATTACACAATTGGACAGAGATAATGAAGTAATATGAAAAATAAAATAAAGATTTAAATTTAATCCTATATATTTTTTATAAATTCTAAAAGTAAATCCCTTATTTTTGGTATGATTGACAGAGACTATTTAATTTCTTATGAATATTCTTGAAAAGGAAGTGGTGCTGTATGAAATCAATAAATGTAAATGGGAATATATATTATATTGAATCTGTTCCTTTTGAAGATAAGAGTGAGCAGGATGAAGAAGGATACTACGAATATTTTTACAAAGGAGTCAATTTATCGTTTCACTCGGACAAAGAAATAATTAAAGCCCGAATTTATGACGACGAAGAAATAATATATTTCTTAAAAAATCCATTTCTTGCTTTTGGTAAAGATTTTGAAGCTATAAAAGTATATATAATTAAAGAATATGATGTAAATAAATTTAAAATTCCAGGTGAAAAAAAGCCTATATAGAATTATAGCTATAATTCTATATAGGCTTTACCATGACCAATTATAATAAAACAGGAAAACTTACAAAGTACTTATGCCTGTGGGCTATGAAAGGAATGTATTCGAAATTGAGTAAATCAAGTGAAATAAGTAGATTTGAAAATAGATTCTCAGAAAATGTGATTGAAATAGCAGCTGTCACAGGGGCATTAGGAATCGGTGCATCAAAAGGCGGTGACAACATTTTGTGGACTGCGTCAATTGATTTGATTGCGTGGAAAGACTTACATAACAATGAAACGATTAGAAAAGAAGACATACGACTGGCATGGTTGGTTGATGATGCAGAATGGAGAAAATCAAAAGGCATTTTGACAGCAAATACAGTTGTAGCATTACAGGTGCGCAAGTCAGAAAATTCATTGATGCTTGTTAAGGTTTTGGAAACACCATATAAAGATGATGAGTTGGAAATCATCTTACAAGATGCAATGAAACCGCTTTTTTATCATGATGAGATGTTGGGTGTGTTCGAACTCGATAAAAGAGTGAAAACTTTTGAAAAGAGAATATCTTGGGCTGGTGAAGAATGTCATTTATATTTTGATTGGAGTGAAGACAAACATATGATGAAGTCTGCACTGGAAACAGCACATGCACTTTTCAAAGAGCAAGATGAATGGAAAATGAAAATGTACGCTGCAAAAGAACTGGTAGAGTTAGCAAATGAATGGCTACAAGATGATGATGAAGCAGAAATCGACGAAATTACAAAAGAAATGTTCATTAATTCCATCACATTAAGCAGCTTAAGCGTTTATTCAGAAGGTGATTTTGAAATATTCTTTTCGGATGGAGATATATTTTGGGGACATTCTATCATTGTAAGCGGAAATATTCATGAGGGGCTCTCTTCGGCTGAGATTGCAGGATAAAGTGAAACTTCCATCAGTGAGGATTTTTCTTCATCCTTACTGATGGATTATTTAAACCACTCAGGCACTTACTGCCCAAAAGTAGCGCGATAAATTGTTATAGTTTTTGATTATTAGGCGTTTTCTTCTCGTCTATCTCTTCTCTTATTAAGTGAGAACTCCAAACCTCTTTAATAATTAATGAAATTTAAGGTTTACATATACGATGGAACTTGCATAGATGTTTTAAATAATCCCTTAGTATCTGATATGGATACGTTATTTGATAGTTGGCTATCTACAATGAAATATTTAGAATCAGCACAAGCAATGGCTATACCAAGTTTTGAGGAGGATCGGAGAGGTGTATCCTTTTCTCCAAATGTTTCTGGGAAGGATTATCTAAAAAATTAAAAGAAACGAGGTCGTAATTAGACTGGAATTTACATAAAAGCTTAGATGATGCAATTAGTTATTTCGGATAAACGTGATGTGATTTGTTAGGAGGTGAAGTTGAATGAGAAATGACTTAACATGGCCAGTACCGGATGAGCCAGTTTCAGCAGAATATATAGACAATGTGGGAAAAGGGATAGGGTATATATTTCCAAGTGACTATGTAGAATGTGCTACAAATAATAATGGTTCAGCTGTATTACCTTATAAATTTGAAATAGATACGATAACAAAGGCATTTGGAACTTTACTTTCTTATGATGTAGATAGTAGAGAATATATCGTTAAAGTATATAACCAGTATATTTCTACTCTACCAAATGAATTGGTGCCATTCGCATTTGACCCAGCAGGAAGTTTAATCTGCTTTGATTATAAAAATCATAAAGAAGATCCAATTGTCGTCTTTTGGGAACATGAGGGGGCATGGGAAAAGGAAACATTGATGGAAAGTGAAGGGATTACGGCTGAGGAAGCAGAGGAAAGAGCAAGAGAAAATGTATACCATATTGCTAATAATTTTACGGAGTTTTTAAATAAGTTACATGATTAATAATATTATTCATATGAAATGGTTCGTATAAATGTAAGCAGCAATAAAAGGAGAGAGAATGATGGACTTAGAGCATTTAAAAAAAGATATTTGGTATGGAAAAGTTTCTAATCATACAATTGAAACTCTTAAGTCTAACTTAAGGGATAGTGCAACAGAGACAGAATCCTTTATTTTAATTAACGAATTGTTAAAGTTAGGTGATTTCTCCGTAAAGGGGTTACTAATTGAACTTATGAATAGTACTCGAAATGAGCTTGTTTTGCATTTATGCACTAGACTATTTTGTTCAGTAGCTACTCATGATGATTTATTAGAAACGAATAATTTGAAATTCCTTTCAAGTGCTTCAGAGGATGGAGTTCATAATTTTGTAGTAAGTGCTAGTGAAACTCTTTCATATCATGTAGTACCATATCTTTTAGCATTACTAGAAGAGTGGGAAGATACCTTTGTTGAAAAAGCTATAAGAAATGAACTTTCATGGATGCTTGGAATTGAGGACGAGTATTATGAAGTATCGTTAGAAGAATTTAATGAAGCTTATTCTAAATTTATCGAAAATAACGATACGCAAGAATACTATTATCGTAATAGACTATCTTTTCCTGGAGATTTGGCAAAGGAGTTAGTTTCGGAAGTTATGAGTTCTTTAAGAGATAGAACTACTTATAATGTTGTTACTATACCTTCCGTTTTATCAATTTGGAGTGGAATCAAATGTCCTATTCAATACGATACGATAATAAAAAATGAAAAAAATAGAGAGTTGATGTCATATATCGATGTTTTAACAAAGAAAGAATGGAAGATTGGTAAAAAGTATTTTTATGGACATGTAGTCGTATAAGAAAGCAATATACGAGTAAAATCGAATACAGAGTGTATGATATACAGGAGGATAAAATGATCTCACCACAAGATTTTTTAGTGAATTGGAATGAAGAAATATACGGTTTAATTCATTATAATGAAAAAATCATTCACTCGTTTTCCTTCTCGAAAGAAACGAAAGACTTCTTAATTAAAGCAGGTTTTCCCGAGTCTGCTCCTCCATTTCTTACATTTGAACCTGCGGATAACGGTGGCGGGATAAGGTTGAGCGAGATACAAAATGAATTAGGTACGATGTATGATAAGTTTATATACTTTGGATTTACTGGTAGTGGAAATCCAATCTGTATTGATGAATCTAAATCACAACTCGTATATATAGATTATGACAATGAAAATAAAGTCGTTCTTATAAATAGTACGATAGAGAAGTTTGCAGAATCTTTACTTGTCTATGTGGAATTTATAAAAGAAGTAAAGGCTGCCAATGGAAGAAAGGCTTATATTGAAAAAAATATACCTAAAGGTTTGGTGGAGTGGATTTCTAGTGCACTTCGAAAAATTGATGCAGCTGCTTTAACAGAAGGATGTTTTTGGACAGAGGAACTAGGGAGTTTTAGTGAATAAGTGTAGATAATACTAGATGGTATTTTTAGTGTGGGAAAAATAAAAATACATCTAGTAGCCCAATTAAATCTTAAAAGACATAAACACATAAAGAAGGTGGAAAAATGATACTACCAGAGGATTTTCGAGAGAAATGGGATGTTAATAAAGATGGCCCACTCATTACATTTCCTGAAAAAGAATTAATAAACAAAAACTTTTCAGCTGAAGTGAAACGATTTTTGTCTATAGGAGGCTTGCCAGAAACACCGCTACCATATTTAGAATTTACTTCATCTCAGTCTTTCGTAAGGTCTATTATAAATGTATTTCATATGCCAGAAGAGTTTCGAAAATATTGGTATTTAGGAACAACAAGCTCTGGAGATCCAATTTGTATAATTGAAAAACAAGAAAAAATAGTATTTCTAAATAATAGTGATGCGTATAAAGAAGTGTTTATGAATTCTTCTATACAACAATTTGCAGCATGTTTATTAGTATATTCAAAAATGATTGATAAGGCAGTAGAGATAAATGGTGAGGATGCCTTTATCGATAATAATATACCAGAGTGTACAATAAGTTGGTTGAAGGAAGAATTTAAAAAAATTGATGATAAGTGTATGGAAAAGGGTTCTTTTTGGTGTATGGAAATTGAGAGCTTATATGAATAATTGGAAGTGAAAGAAAAGAATAAATGGAGTACAAAGAAGAAAGTGAACGTATTTGGGCTGAGATTATTTGTATTTATTGGATTACCTATTATCGAAGGGTATCAGAATAGTAAACTAGTTGAAGAAGGTACATCATTACATGCAGAAATTGTAGGTAGGCATGTAGAGGAGGAATTCATATTTACACACCCAACATTAGTAGTTGAGGTAGACGGTAAAAAGCATAATGTATGGGTAAGTGAAGAGACATATAACGGAGCAGAGTGGTTAGGTAGACTAAAAGTCATCAAAACAAAAGATGGTAAAGTGGAGAAAGACCCTAGATATGAGGATGAAGACTTAATCACGAGTTATTAAGGGACAAGATAAGGTTCCTATAGTGGTAGAAAGAAATGGTTCACTATTTGTTTTAAATAATGTAAGTGGAAAGAACGAATTCGAGGATTTCGAACGTGGTTGTTTATAGAGGTTTCGAATAGTTTAAATGAGTTGATTTCTAGTTTGAGATTACAAAAATAGTAAAGTGAAGAATGTTTATATGAATTATAGACCGGCTAGAGGGGCGTGGAAAAGTGGAATATAGTGGAATGGCTTCAGTTTGGTTTGGAATTTCTAAATCACTCCAAAATCTTGAGGAGTATGTCGAAATAGATTACACGACAAATGGTGATTCAGTTCATTCAAAGTTTGGAACAAGCTTTGAATTCGGTTATTATGATGAAGATAATATTGAAATTTGTTTTTATGAGAATAATAAAAGGGACGTTGAACATATTTTAAGTGATTTTTCTTATAGTGAACGAATTATTCCTAAAATAAAAAAGCTAGTAAATGGAGATAGTTTAGCGAACGATATTAACTTTGCTATTGTTCTTTATGATTTTAAATATAATGAAGTGAAAAGAGAGGATATGTTTGATGGTTTAGAGGTTACATTTATTGGTTCTATGCCGTACAGGTAGTTTGCAGGGAGCTGCAAATTCATTTCATAAACAACCTTGTAAAGGAGGGATACAAATGCATGCTTTGCCAAATCGTTTAGAAGAAATCTTGGAAGAAGATATATATAAACGGGAAGATAAAGGTCAGGTGAATGAAGTAATAAATAGGTTAGGTGTAGAAGTGTCTAATACATTTAGAGAGTTTTATTATCGATTTGCAGGACCATTTTGGGAAGAGCATGTTCCTTATGAATTACTTGACATTATAGATGAAGAGAATAATATAGAATATTACACAATTATTGCTCGAAAGGAACATGGATTTCCTAATAAGTATTTAGTATTAACGGAAATGACAGCAAATGCTGTATTGGCCCTTCATAGTGTAACCGATAAAGTTTACTCAGTAAATTTTGAAGGTAGAGATGAATTACTTTTAAATGGAGAATTAAAGGAGAGTTGGCCAACGTTTTATATGTTTTTGAAAGAGTATTTCAAGTGTTAAGTGTTGATGGAAGTTAACAATTCAGTTTTTGGAGAGATTGAATATAATTATGCTTGGGCTAAGTGTATGCCTATAACTTTTATAGGCAATGTAACTGAGATTGATTTGATGATAGATGGTGAAGAAGATGGAGTGTTTGATGAAGGGCAGTATGTAGCGTATCAATCATTAATAAAAAATTGGGAAGAGGTACAAATAAGTTTACTACAGTCTATATTAGACTATTATAAACAAAGGCGATGTGAATTAGGATATGATATTGGAGTGCGAGAAAGTTATCCATTAGTTGAAACAACTGATCAAATGCTAGAGATGGTCAGTTTAGATGGTATTGTTGTTCCGTATGCACATATTACGGAAGGACGAGAGGTTGGAATTACATTTAATTGTACGTGGGATATAGAAAATGGTGTAGGAGTTCGTTTATTAAATGAAAAGGTAATGGAAGTAGGTTATCAGGATATTATTTTTTAATATAAGTTAAAAGTAAATAAGGGGATATATAACCTGAATGAAAAAGGTGTCAATCTTTATCAAATTGACACCCAAATACGAATCTGTTTAACATCTTACATACTTACGCTTGAAACCAAGTCTTCCTCTATCAAGTTCTTTCTGAATACTTTCAGAAGCATTTAACAAATTGCTTTTTTTATTATCACGTTTGACTTCAACTATACCAACTTCTTTTGCAATCTCGACTGCTTTTTCATGTAGTGGTACATATGAAATTGCCACAGTGTTTAGGAAATTATTCATAGCGGATTTTGTTCGTTCTGGAGAATGATGAATTGTATCTTTCACCATTTCAAGCATATCGGAAATTTTACTTTCGGAAAATTCATTGTCTTTGCGATTTCCTAATAGCCAACAGTAGCAACTCCAGCCGGCAGACATTTTAAGCTCGTCCCCACTTGCAATCCATTGATCAGCAACGTCTTGCGCAATATTTGACTCCGATAAAGTTACGGCTACAACATAATCAGATAGCATATAAAAATAAGCCCCATCTATCCAACGATTAAAATCCGATTCACTCATAGCTTTTGGGTCAGCAATAATGCCTGCAAAGTACATAGCATCGTAGTTGCCAGTGGCATACAGTTCCTCGGCTAACTCTTGATTGATTTTTATTTTCTTAGCAATTGGTTTCATAGCACCTGTAGCTACGCCAAAAACTGGCTCATGGGCACCGTTAGATATGTATATTTTTTTCGTACGTTCCTTACCTAGAGCCTCAAGTTCTTGCATAACTGTTTTAAAATCCAAAGTTGTGCACTTCCTTCCTTCATGTAAGAGCCTTTTTAAGTCTTTCATATTTCTTATTTTAATACTAATTGTATTTAAGAGGTATGTCTACTTTCTAAAGGCATCGAAACTTGGTTTGATTTTTAGATGAACTACATTACACTTTAGTGTAAATAAAGAGCTAATTAAAAGAATGGTATAATATAGAAAAAGTAAGTGATGAAAATTAAATAGGGGGAATTTAATTGGAAATAAAACTGAATCAATTATATAGAGAGATAGCGGAAACGGTTCATGCCATGATTCCAGAAGAATGGGAGAAATTTTATTTTTATGCACAAATATCAGAAGATGGAGGGGGAACTTACTTTTTCTATAACAACTTCAGAAATAAAGAGAATTATAAGTATAGTGTAGAAATTCCTTTTAAATACGAAGTTGATGAAGAGGAGTTTGAAAGGAAAGAAGATTTTTTATATAAATTGAGTAAGGAATTAAGAAATGTTTTCAAAGATAATCAGCAAGAGCTTTGGTACTCTTTTACAATGTCTCTGGAACATAGTGGGGAATTTAACATGCATTTCGATTATACAAATTGGTTCGATACAGAATATAGTTTTAGTGATCAGATGATTATTTGGAAACATAAATACTTAGGTGAAGTACCAATTGATGAAAATGATAAAGAGCTAATTCATAAGTATGACAATGAATTTCCGAATAATCCTATTTGACTGAAAGGAAAGAAGAAATGGTTTTTATAAAAATCATGAATTTTAAAGCGTAAGTTGAATGAGAATATATATTCATAATGGAGGACGCTATTAATGGAAGTACACGGAATGGTTTCAATATGGTTCGGTAATATGCAAACGCAAGATCAGTTGGATTCATATATAGATGTTACGTATGATGAAGAAGGAGACTCTATACCAGCAAGATTTTTTGTTGATTTTAATATTGATATGATTGATGTAGATGAAGATTTTATTGAAAAGGAAGTGTTAGAAGAAGCGAGTGATGACATTTCTATGTTATTAACGGGATGTTCATATGATGATAAAATACTTTCTCGAATTAAGGAAGTAGTTAAATTAAATAAATCCTATAATTCTATCGTTTTAATTTATAATTTTCAATATGACAATTCAGTAAGTAATTGTGAAGGTTTTAATTTTGTAACTGCTACAAGTTATCTATAGATACAAGAAAATTGCAGTAGAATAAAAAATACATTTGTATAGTTTTTTCAATGAATTTTTAGTATGCATGTTATTTTTTAATAAATTTACAAACGGAATTTAAAGGTAAGTATGAGGAGTTGTTTATAAATGATAAAGAAATTTACTAGAGTAGTACTAACTACGGTGATGCCAATTGGTCTTATCATGGGTTGTGGGAACGTTGAAAAAACTAAAGCAGAAGAACCGAAGACGGCGGAGAAAAAGGACTATACGGATTACTCATATGGAAGTAAAGGTATAGTAGTAAGCGGCAAAGCGAAAGAACGTCAACAATACGAGGTTGGATATATGGATGATAACAAGTTAATTGGGATTGACGAAAATATTGAGGACTGTATAGTGTTAGATAATAAAGATGAAGCAGGTCTTGTTTGGAAGCAAATAGAGCGTGGATCTATTATTGAAGTACAATATGGTAAGGACCGCAATGATATCGTAGGCGTACAATTAGTAAGAGACCGTGAGTCATACGAAATTAGTGATAAGTTTGATCGAAATACGATAAATGAGATTGTTGAAAATGTTAAAGGGAATTTGTAATAGAAGCTAAAATAAAAAATATTTAAGGTTACTATTAATAAAGTCGATTCCTTATTAAAAGAAGAAATCGACTTGTTATAATTATTTATTTTGTATGTTGTCTTTCCAAAAATTATAGCTATTATCAATAACTTCTTTTAATTTGAAATAGTTTTCCCAAGTATCTTGCACATGGTAGAGAGTTTCGCCTTCATCTATAAAAACATTACTGTAATCATTTATATATTTCCAGTCCTCGTCATGGTTAAAGTAGTACATTGCGAATTGATTGCCCTCATCATTTAACATGTCGTCTGCTAAAACGCCATCCCAGTTCATATAAATTTCTGTGCCAGTCATTTGTCTAAGTTTAAACTGGTTCATTTCGTCTTGAGACTCTTCTTCAAATTCTTCACTATATAAATGATGTTCAATTATCCATCCTAAAAACATACCAGTATGTACAAAAGCTTGATCAATTGATAAGTCCGCAGGAAAATCACCTTGATAATGGTACTTCGCTTTATCGTAAACAATCGTATGTAACAATTCGTTCATCCCCTTTAAATAACGTATTCTCTAATAAATTTGTACTGTTTGTTTTAATAGTTCAACTATGTTTTCAAGCCATTCTAGCGGTGTTATTTCTAGTTCTTCAAAATATATACCATCTGCTGAATATCATGTGTACCCTCGTTTTTCTTCATCATTTTTTGGTCTTCTTCATTTCAGGTATCAATATGAGAAATCTTTTCCAAATAAAACTCATTTCAATGTAAAAGGTTACATCTATATTATCGCAAGAATGTAAAAATGTTAATATTTTCAAAGAGAAAAGTACAAGGAAACAGCATTTATTTAATAGAGACTTGATAGTTATGAAAAATTATAAACATCCTTCTTGTTGAAGCAAAACAGTAAAAGGTATCCTAATCTATTTTTTGAGAAGTAGTAGTGTGCAAAAGGGGACAAATTCTTTTGACGGCAATAGCAATTGGTTATAAAATAATGTCTGTTAAGGGATTTTCTAGAAAATATAATTCGCCTTCTGGGGATAAAATGAAAAGGTGGAATAAACATATTTTCATACATAGTAGATTCATAGTCTTTCACGAATGAGAAAATAAAGGGAGGTTGAGATATTTACACGGATAGTGTAGGTATCGATTACAGCAATGAATATGAGAAAACGAGTAATCGCACTATCAACAAGTCTAGTAATTTTAGGGAGTGCACCTTTATCAATATCAGCAGAAGAGATAAATAAATCTCATACTGACCAGCTTAGTATTGCACAAGGGGAGCGTAGAACGAACGTATTACGTTATTCTAATTTCAATCTAGAAACTCCAGATCACATGCAAATTAATGAAGCGGAAGTATCAGGAAATGAGAAAATTCTTTTAGAAGAATATAAGCATAAATATTCTGAATCAGAAGAATTACATAAAATGAAAGAAGCGAAAAAAGGCCAAGTAGCGGAAGAAGAAGCTATTTCAAACATTGAAAAAGCTTTTGAACATGTAGACGGTCGAAATGATGGCTCTACTCGTGAAATGAAACCGGTTGAAAAACCAAGAGCTATTCAGTATAGTGCATCGATGACTACAAAGAAATATGGAACACTTGCAGGTGTCCCGTTTGTAGAGTGGATTGTTCCAGCTGGAAATCCTGATATTCGTCCTGCAAATCCGATGAAAGCACGCTACATTACAATTCATGAGACTGCAAACACAGCTCGTGGTGCAAATGCTGAAAATCATGCTAAATATTTGTATAAACAAGCAACGGAAGGTACGTTCCGAACAGCTTCATGGCATTTTACTGTAGACGATAAACAAATTTATCAGCACTTACCAACAAATGAAAACGGTTGGCATGCAGGAGATGGGGATGGATCAGGAAATAGAGAATCTATCGGGATTGAAATTTCAGTTAACCAAGATGGAGATTACAATAAAGCGTTAGAGAATGCAAAGAGACTTGCAGGTTATTTAATGAACAAAGAAGGTATTAGTGCGGACCACATTTATAGGCATCAACAATGGAGCGGGAAAAACTGTCCTGATATTTTAATTTCTCGTGGGAATTGGACTGGCTTCGTACAAGGTATTCAATGGTATGCAAATGTTAACGCACAAATTGATTCGCCTTTACAAGAAAGAAATGAGCTATTTGATTCCAATGAATATAATCCAGCTGAACCTAATATGGAGCTTGTAGTGAATGGTGATGGTATAAACGTACGCAGTGGTTCGGGACTTGAACATCATATCGTTCGTAAAGCTTCAAACGGAGATCGTTACAAAGTGTTAGCAGTTAAAAATGGTTGGTATAAAGTAGGTAACGATGAGTGGATTTTCTATAACCCAAGTTGGATTAAAATAAACTATAATGTGCCACATAAAGAAGTACAAAAACCAAAAGATGATATTACAGGTGGATGGTTTGAAGGGAACATTCGTAAGCTGAACAGCCTAGGAATTATGAACGGTGAAGGAAATGGTGTATTTGCGCCTTATCGTAATGTTACGAGAGCTGAGTTTGCAACATTAATCTCAAATGCTCTCAAGCTACCGGAAGGAAATAAGTCATTTGTAGATATTAATAAAGCGCATCCATCCCTTCATAGCGGTATTAAACGTAGTGCAAGTGCGGGAATTATTAACGGTCGTGGCGGCGGGATTTTTGATCCTAACGCATCTATTACACGTGAAGAAGCATCGATCATGATTGACAACGCATTACAGTATAACGGTGTTACAGGTGAATTAGTTGCATTGCCATTTAGGGATAAACATTTGATCACATATAAACAGCCTGTTCAACGATTATATAGCTTAAAAGTAGTTACTGGTGTTGGAAATAATGAATTTAATCCGAAAGGAACAGCAACTCGTGGTGAAGCAGCTGCCTTTTTAGTGAAGATGTTAGATGCAAGTCAAAAATAGAAAGAATGATAAAGGAGCTATCCAAAATGAGAATTTGGAACAGCTCCTTTTTATATAAGCCCTTATTAAGCCCCTTATAAGCACCTACCAAGTAATAAATCACTAAGAAAAAACAAAACAAAAACAACTACAAGAACAAAAAAGCGCGAAAAAATAAAACCGTCGTTGTAGTAGTTAAAAAAGTTTGGAATTCAACTGCAAAAACCAATCCCTCACTCCTATATGTATATTGAAGGATTGAAATCTGCCTTTTTATAAGTGCGAGGGGGAGGTAAACATATGGCGGTGTACCGTAATGTGCAAGTGAACTTTTGGCAAGATGAATTCATATTAGATTTAACGCCAGAGGAGCGTTATTTTTACATATATTTGTTAACTGGTACGAAAACGAAGCAATGTGGAATTTACGTATTACCGAAACGTTTAGCAGAACTGGAAACAGGCTACAGTATGGAGACTGTTGAGAAGCTGTTAAATAGGTTTGTTGCATATGGGAAAATTTTATACGATGCGGAAACGAAAGAGTTATACATACTAAATTGGTTACACTATAACCCTATTTTAAATACGAATGTAGAAAAATGTGTGTTACGTGAGTTAAAGACTGTAAAAAATAAAGAATTCATACATATGTTTTTACGTAAATGTCTGGAAGAAGAATGGAAGATTCCATTGTTGTTGCAACATTTTGGTATGCCAGAGGAAGAGGATACTAGTAGTTTACAAGAAGTTGTTGAAAAAATAGAAGATATGGAAGTGGAAGAGGATACTCAACATAGTGAAGTTTACAAATTTTACGAACAAAATATAAGTAGTCTATCTCCATATATTGTGAAGGAATTGAAGGGGTGGATACGAAAAGTTTCAGGAAATACCGTACTAGAGGCACTTAAAATTGCGTTTGAACAGAATAAGCGAACGTTTGCTTATGTGAAGGGGATTTTGAGGAATTGGTGTAAGAAAGGACAGGGGAATTTAATTGAAGGAAAGGAAGGAGAAGTTTGTTTACATGATCCATAACATGGGAAAAGAAGGATTTTTCCTTTTCAAAAAGGTTCTTTCAAAATAGAAGCGAATAGTTTGAGAAAGGAGGGGTTATATGGAAGTTGTTATAAAGAAGAAACGAACTAGGGGTAAGAAAATTTTCATTTGGTCTAGTAGTACCGTTCTTTTATTAGTTATTTGTACAGCGATTTTTTAAACATATATACGCTGAAATCTGTGCCAAAGATAGATGGAACGATAAAACTAGAGGATTTACAACGTGCTGTTACGGTAAAGCGAGATAGTAAAGGAGTACCACATATTAAAGCGGAAAATGCACATGATTTATATTTTTCGCAAGGGTATGTACAAGCGCAAGATTGATTATTTCAAATGGATTTAAGTAGAAGGCAGGCTTCTGGGATGTTAAGTGAAGTTGTGGGGGAAGCAGCTGTTGATCGAGATAAGTTGTTTCGAACGCTCGGTTTACGGCGAGCAGCCGAAGCGTCTGTTAGTCAATATGATGGGGAGGCGAAAGATGCTCTGCAGTCATTTGCTGATGGGGTGAACGCTTTTATACGCGAGGCAAAAGAGGAAAAGAAATTGCCGGTCGAGTTTACTATATTAGGCTATGAACCTGCTGAATGGTCTATTGTTGATACGTTAACAATTGGAAAGTATATGGCGTTTGATTTAGGTGGACATTGGCATGGACAGGCATTTCGATATTGGGTGCTGAAAAATTTGCCGAAAGAGCAAGCAAATGAGTTATTTCCTACATATCCGAAAGATGCGCCTAGATTGCTAGCTGAACTCGAGAATACAAATGTGAATGTTGCACAAAGTTTTGCAAAAGCAATCATTCCACCAGAGTTTAATGGTAGTAATAACTGGGTTATAAGCGGTGAGAAGAGTGCGTCTGGTAAGCCAATTTTAGCGGATGATCCTCATTTATCACTTGCGACACCTTCTATTTGGTATCAATCGAAACTTGAGATGAAAGATTTACATGTGAGTGGCGTTATTTTCGCTGGCGTACCCGGGGTTATATTAGGACACAATGACAAAATAGCATGGGGCGTTACGAATACAGGTCCTGATGTGCAAGATTTATATATTGAGAAGAGAAATCCTAATAATGAAAATGAATTTCTGTATAACGATAAGTGGGAAAAAGCTACCGTTGTGGATAAATCTATTAAAGTAAAAGGCGGAAAGACAATACCGTATAACGTTACCGTTACGAGGCATGGTCCAGTCATTTCAGAGTTTGCGGATAAGGGGAAGAAGAAAACGAAAACCGTATTCGCTTTGAAATGGACTGCTTTGGAGCCTTCCGCTGAATTAAAGGCTGTATTAAATATGAATAAGGCGAAAGACTGGAATGAGTTTGAAACGGCTCTTCAAGATTTCCATACCCCAACTCAAAACTTTGTATTTGCATCAAACGACGGCACAATTGCTTATAAAGCAAATGGAAATATACCAGTGCGTAAAAAAGGTGATGGTAGTTTACCTGTTCCAGGATGGACAGATGAATATGAATGGGAAGGGTATATTCCGTATGATCAGCTTCCAAAAGTAATCAATCCAAAACAAGGGTTTATTTCAACTGCGAATAATAAAATTGTAGATGATAATTATCCGTATCATATTAGTAATACGTGGGCGCAGCCATATAGGCAAATGCGTATTCAAGAGTTTTTACAAGAGAAGGAAAAATATACAGTGAAAGATTTAGAAAAATTACAGATGGATCAAAAAAATTTATACGGGAAAGAGTTTGCTCCTATATTTTTAAAAGAGTTAAATAAAGCATCTTTAAATGAAGTAGAGAAAGAGGGCGTAAAACAATTAACGAAGTGGAATTTTTACGATAGTAAAGATGAAGCGGCACCGTTACTATTCCATTTGTTAATGAAAGAGATTTCAAATACGTTATTTTCAAAAGAAATACCGAAAGATGTGATGGAGTTATTTGAAGGGAAGTCACAAGTTGTGGATGAATTAATTCGAAAAGAAGTAGCAGGAGAAAATAGCGCTTGGTTTAAGAAATACGGGGGCTTCACAAAAGTTGTGCATACATCGTACGAGAATGTAATGAAGAAATTACAGAAGGAATATGGACCCGATGTTACAGAGTGGAAGTGGGGCGATTACCATCAACTTGCTTTTACACATCCAATCTCAAAATCATCTAGTATGTTAGCGTTACTAGCATTTAATCGTGAGAAACCAGTTCCAATTGGCGGAAGTCAAGTTACCGTTCAAGCGGCGAGTTACGGAGATAACGGTATTGTCAATCACGGAGCTTCTTGGCGATTCGTTATTGATACGAAAGATATGTCAAACGGTTATCATATTGTAGGACCAGGACAATCAGGACATTTTAGAAGTGATTGGTATCATGATCAAATAGATGATTGGGTAAATGGCACGTATCATACGACCACATTGAATACGGAGGGGATAGAAGGGAAGGTGTTAAATTTGGAGCCGAAGTGATAGAGTGTTTTTGTTTGTGGAGAGGACTAGTAATAATCTTTTTGATAATGAAATCTTATCATTTAGAACATAACCCAGTTCTTAAATCATTTTAACAGCCAGCCTACTATCATTTAATTGGATAGTAGGCTGTTTCCATCTTCGAAATACGCTGTAGCAACCTCTTCAGGATTACGATTATTTCTACATGCTGCAAGTACTGTAACTAATAAAGCCATTACAACTATTAACATGATCATTTCAGTTTTAAGGGAAATTAGTTAACAAAGACCAGATATTATTTGCAACAGAACTGTTCCTCTGTACCCCTTGTTTCATCATTTTTCTAGGCCATTCAACTTGACAAATGTTTTTTTATCAAACTACAATGAAAATCATTATCAATAATATAGGGAGGATATTTTTGTCAATAAATGAAAAACAATATATTTATAGGTTAATAACTAGATGTTGTTAAGTCGTATGTACTATTTTTAGTTTAGCGTTGCCCAGAATGTACACCAATTAATCTCACGAATTACAAGAAAACTATAATTGAAATGAGGCTTGCATTGTGAAGTTGGACGTGAATGAGTTAGCAGAGTATCTTGCCAATACTCCTTTCCGAGTAGAAGGAGTATATCGTTATGCTAAAAATCCAGGTGTGCCTTGTGCTGAGTCTACAGATTCTTTCCCAGGATTTGTATTTCCACTTACAGGGAAGACGCAATTTCAATTTAATGGTACGCCGTATATCCTTTCCCCAGGAAAAGTTATACATGGGGGTGCAAAAATGACATTAGCCCATAAAATGCTTGGTGAAATAAACTGGGAATATATTCTTGTTTTATATCGGATAAGCAATTCAGAACGAGAAGACTCTGGCTTTACTCATCAGCATTTTGAATTGTTAACAGGACAATCTCCTCGTCTTGTCGAATTACTTATGCGTCTTTGGGATGTGTATAATCAGCGAGGAGGCATTTCGATGTTTCAGACTGAAATGCTGTTTCGCGAAGCGTTGAATGAAGCTTTATTAAGTGTTGTCAATAGAGAAAACAACTATGAATCGCATACTTTATTCGAACGAATATCTAGTTACGTTCATAAATACTATTATAAAGATATTACAATAAATACGCTTACAGAACAAAATAATGTTAATCGAAATCGTCTTTCTTACGTGTTTAGAAAGCATGCAGGTATGGGGCCAGCAGAATATTTATTGAACTATCGTATAAAGATGGCTCAAAAAATGTTATGTACAAGTGGTGTACCTGTACAACAAATTGCGCAGGCTGTTGGAATCGCAGACCCTTTTTATTTTAGTAGAGTTTTCAAGAAGCGAGTTGGCATTTCGCCTACTAAATATCGCGAGAAGTTCATCAATAATCCATACTAATGTCAACAGAGGTCCATTCTTATTTGAAAATCACTGTTCTATACTTATGGAGAGTTAAAGGAAACATTAGATTGAAAGTACTTTCATTGAAATTACTCCTTTGTACTATCTGAATGAAAAGTTCTGGCCTGAGCATTTTCTTTTTAAGCGTAATAACGACTTTTTTACTTAGATTACTGTAATATAGCGGAAGTTGAAAATGAGGAGGGATCATTATCCATTACCAACCTATTAAACTAAATGACGAGTTATCTAAAATTAACGATTATTGGTATCCACAAGTGATTAGTGAAATGAATGACGATCAAATTCAGCTTTTTAAAGCTAATGGAGATTTTATATGGCATGAGCATCCTAATACAGATAAGCTATTTATTGTGCTTGAAGGGGAGATGTTCATCGATTTTCGTGATGGACAGGTGAAAATTTCTAAAGGCGAGATGTTTATTGTCCCGAGGGGCGTTGAGCATAAACCGTTCACTGAAAAGGAATCCCACATTATGTTGGTAGAGCCTAAAAGGGAAATGGATTGATAATCGTAAAAAGATAAAAAAGGAGCGGAAACCCGTTCCTTTTTTTATTTATCTTACTATTTTTGGAAACTTATTGTGAATAAAATGTGAATAAGGGATGAATAGCATTTTTATCAATAAAAATTTATTGGTTTTTTTGTGGAATATATATGAAACGTTGTATAAAATAATCAAGAAAGCCAAAAATTACAGGGGGAAAGTTGTGAAGAAAAATAAGAGTTTAATAAGTTTTTTAGGAGTGTTTATTATGCTGTTTTCTTTTTGTTTTCAAGGAAATGTACAGGCAGATGTAAATACTGTTCAATCTGGAAAAATTAAATCAGGAAATGTAACGGTATGGGAAGTTGGAAATGTAGCGAAAGTGTTAGCTGATGTAGAGCGCTTAAATTTAAATACAGTAAATGTACCAATTCAGGTAGATATTCCGAATGTGACTTCTACGAACATGGTAATTAATCAAGCGCAAAAGCAACAGGCTATTATTTTAATTCAAGAATTATTAAAGCGTAATATTCAAGTTATAGTAGAACCGTTCCCATATATTCAGCAAGGAAATGTTGGAGAAACGGAATGGAATCCAAGTAATATTAATGATTTCTTCTGGAATTGGAAAACGGTTATTTTGCAAGACATCTTTAACTCGATTACAAGTAAATACAATGTGTACGGGCTCAAGATTGCTTCTAATTTCGTGAATATGGAATATGCAGAAGGATATTGGAGCGATACAATTGATTTTGTTCGCCAGCAGTATAAAGGAAATGTTTTGTATCAAATGAATTGGTGGTTAACAGCAAGCTGGGATCCTTCATATGAAGCGAAGTTTGTTGAGAAAATAAATCGTCCGTATTTAAAGAAGGTAGACATTGTTAGTATCGATAGTTGGTTTGAAGTTTCGGAAAAAAGAAATCCATCATACGAAGAAGTGAAGCAAAGTTTATTTGCGACGACAGTGTATAACCGTGGACAAAATGTTGTTCAACAACTAGAACAATTACATAAAGCAACAGGAAAACCGGTTTATTTTGGCGGATTTAACGTTCCAGCGCGTGAACTAGGCTTGCAAAATCCGTGGAATCCAGATGTTTCTAATGTGTTTTCAAAAAACGTACAATTAAACGGATGGCGCGCTTACCGTGACGTATTAGAACCAAAGCCATATTTTAAAGGTTTTTCAATTTGGTTTATTGGTTCTAATGATAGTACGCATGCGTATCAAATACATAGTCAAGAAACGGCGGCAGTTATTAACGGCTGGTACCGAAAATAATTTTTATAAAATAGGTAAGTTTTAAAGTTTGGCACATATATTTCTAGTGAAAGGCCTTTCACCATCTTATCACCTAGGGGGCAATCATAATGAAATTTTTGTCTTACCTTACAGTAATTTTGGTGATTCTTGGCGGTTTGAATTGGTTATTTGTAGCGTTAGATTACAATGTAGTTGAGAAATGGTTTGGTTCTATGCCGGCGCTTGTGGACACTATTTATTGGCTCATTGGTCTTTCTGCAATTTATCAAATTTTTGATCGGTTCTTTACGGACAATTAGCAATTATACTTTATTACTAGAGTGTTAAGTACGATTATGTACTTAACACTTTTTTATGTGTTTATAAAAACATTGGCACTTGCAAGCGATTCCATTGCGTCTTACGCCGTAATAATAGAAAACAAATTGACCGTGTCTTGTATTGTGGGTTATAATTCAGAAAGTTTAAAAAATACCAAAATGAGAAATAGGGAGGTCATCCGGGTGATGGAAAGAGTGTATAATTTTTCAGCAGGACCATCAATACTCCCTTTGCCAGTTTTAGAGAAAGTGCAAAAGGAGCTAGTAAATTATAACGGGACAGGCATGTCTATTATGGAAATGAGTCATCGATCTTCTTATTTTCAAAGTATTATAGAGGAAGCGAGTAGCTTACTTCGTGAATTAATGAACATTCCTGATGAGTATGAAGTATTGTTTTTACAAGGCGGTGCGTCATTACAATTTTCTATGATACCGCTGAATGTAATGAATACGTATAAAAAAGCAGGATATATATTGACTGGCTCATGGTCTAAAAAGGCGATGCAAGAAGCTGAAAAAGTAGGAGAAGTGCAAGTGATTGCTTCTTCTGAAAATGAGAAGTTTACTACAATTCCTAAACTGGATGGTTTACTAGGCGATGAAAAACTAGATTATGTACATATTACAACGAACAATACAATTGAGGGAACGAAGTATGTGGACATTCCACATGTAGATAAAGTACCGCTCGTTGCGGATATGTCCTCAAATATTTTATCAGAACGATATGATGTTTCGAAGTTTGGTCTTATATATGCGGGAGCGCAAAAGAATTTAGGGCCAGCAGGCTTAACGATTGCAATTATAAAAAGAGATTTAATTGGGGGAGCAGATCGCTCTTGTCCTACGATGTTAAACTATGAAACTTACAGTAAAAATAACTCCTTATATAATACACCGCCGTCCTTTAGTATTTACGTAACGAAACTTGTACTAGAGTGGCTGAAAGAGCAAGGTGGAGTATCTGCGATTGAAGAACAAAATAAAATAAAATCTTCACTTCTTTACAATTTCTTAGATGAATCAAAATTGTTTACTTCACCAGTTGATCCTACGTATCGATCACTTATGAACATTCCGTTTACAACACCGTCAGAAGAGCTGAACAGTGAGTTTTTACAAAAAGCGAAAGAACGAGGACTTGTTACACTAAAAGGACATCGTTCAGTCGGTGGTATGCGCGCAAGTATTTACAATGCGATGCCAGCACACGGCGTACAGCAATTAGTAAATTATATGAAGGAATTTGAGCTTGAGAATAGATAGGGAGATGGGGATATGTTTCGTGTTCAAACGTTAAATCAAATTGCAGAAAAAGGTTTGCAAGTGCTTAGCGGAGAGCGCTATGAAGTAGGGGAGAGAATGGACCACCCAGACGGTATTTTACTTCGCAGCTATTCTTTACATCAAGAAGAATTTTCAAAAGATTTAAAGGCGATTGCCAGAGCTGGTGCTGGTGTAAATAATATTCCTGTCGAGCGATGTACAGAAAAAGGGATTGTAGTCTTTAATACGCCAGGGGCGAATGCTAATGCAGTAAAGGAACTTATTATCGCCAGTCTTATTATGTCTTCACGTAACATTATTAACGGAGTAAGCTGGACGAAAAATTTAGAAGGTGAAGAAGTACCGCAGCTTGTTGAATCAGGAAAAAAACAATTTGTTGGATCTGAAATTGCGGAAAAACGTCTAGGAGTTATCGGGCTTGGTGCAATAGGTGCTTTAGTTGCGAACGATGCGTTAGCTTTAGGGATGGACGTTGTCGGATATGACCCTTACATTTCAGTTGAAACAGCTTGGCGCCTTTCTACACATGTGCAAAGAGCATTTAGTTTAGATGAAATTTTTGCAACGTGTGATTATATTACACTGCATATTCCTCTTACGAATCAAACGAAGGGGATTATTGGTGAACACGCTGTAGAGAAGATGAAAAAAGGGATGCGTCTATTCAATTTTTCTAGAGGTGAACTTGTAGATGAAAAGGTTCTTCAAAAAGCGTTAGAAGAAGATGTTATTGCACATTACGTAACGGACTTCCCAAATGAAAATGTGATAAAGATGAAAAATGTAACTGCGACGCCTCACCTTGGTGCATCTACGTCTGAATCAGAAGAAAATTGTGCAGTCATGGCAGCGCGTCAATTACGTGAATATTTAGAGACAGGAAATATTCGTAACTCAGTCAACTATCCAAACGTAGAATTGCCGTATATCGGAAAGAAACGTATTACAATCATGCATCAAAACGTTCCGAACATGGTAGGACAAATTACAGGATGTTTAGCAGAACATCATATAAATATTGCGGATATGATTAATCGTAGTAAACATTCTTGGGCGTACACGATGATTGATATTGATAACGGAATTGATGATATAATAAAAGAGAACATTGTGGAAAATATAAGCAAAATTACAGGTGTTGTAGCCGTTCGAATGATTGTGTAAAGGAGAGAGGAACTTGGCAAAAATCCGACCGTTTCGGGCCATTCGTCCAGTAGAAGAAAAAGCAGCGGAAGTGGCAGCTTTACCGTATGACGTTTTAAATAGTGAAGAGGCAAGAGAGGTTGTAAAAGGGAATCCGTATTCTTTCTTACACGTTGATAAAGCAGAAATTGATTTAGACCCAGCGCTTTCACCGTACGATGATCGCGTATATGAAAAAGCGGGTGAAAATTTAAATCGATTGATACGAGAAGAAGTGTTCATTCAAGACGAAGAGCCAGCACTATATATTTATGAACTGACGATGCAAGGTAGAAAGCAGTCCGGTCTTGTCGTTTGTACGTCTATTGATGAGTATGAAGACGATACAATTAAAAAACATGAAAGAACGCGTCATGAAAAAGAACTAGATCGTATTCGTCACGTAGATGTATGTGACGCAAATACAGGTCCTATCTTTTTAACGTATCGTACAAAAGAAGAAGTGAAACGTTTCATCGCAAGCTGGAAAGAAGAACATGCGCCAATCTATACATTTACAGCAGAAGACGGCGTTAGGCATGTTGCTTGGAAAATAGCTGATGAAGAAGTAATTACAAGTTTAGTAAACTTATTTGAAGATATCCCTAACTTGTACATTGCAGACGGACACCACCGCTCCGCGTCAGCCGCAAAAGTAGGGCTCATGCGAAGAGAACAATATCCGAATTACACAGGAGAAGAAGAGTTTAATTTCTTCCTATCAGTTTTATTCCCTCATGATGAATTATCTATTTGGGACTATAACCGAGTTGTAAAAGATTTAAATGGATTATCAGAAGAACAGTTTTTAAAGCAAATCAAGCAATACTTCTATGTAGAAGAAGCATCTGTTTCTCCGTATAAACCAAATGAGCCAAAAACATTTGGTATGTATGTAAATGAGAAGTGGTATAAGCTCACAGTGAAAGAGGAAACGTTTGATGCGAATGATCTTGTGAAAGGTTTAGATGTATCTATTTTGCAAGATCACTTATTAAGCCAAGTACTTGAAATACATGATCCGCGATCTGATTCACGTATCGACTTTGTCGGAGGAATCCGCGGATTAGAAGAACTAGAACGCCTTGTAAATAGCGGTGCATATAAAGCGGCGTTCTCATTATATCCGACATCAATGGAATCTTTATTAGCAATCGCAGACGCTGGAGAAGTTATGCCGCCAAAATCAACGTGGTTTGAACCGAAACTGCGTAGTGGGTTATTTGTACATTCTTTAAAATAATGATAGACTTCATTAGTTTGAAAAACCGAAATGATTTTAGTTTCGGTTTTTCTTATTTTAAAAGAGTTAAGGACATTCCTAGTATTACAAGAAATGTCCTTTCCACTAATTTATAGGATGTTTTGCTAAAATTTAAACTCTAAAATTAGTTTACTAGTTTGACCTGTAAACTGATAATTATAGAATCCTCGTAGGTTTTCTAAGTTACCGGTAGCTTTAATAATTGTTCCTGGGGAATCTAAATTTCCTTTATCAAATATACCTTGCTCTATAGCTGTAAATGTTCCTTGTTGCCCTTTATAAATTCCTTCAAAGTGTAAAAAACCAGAAATTTTAGCAGTAGCTAAGTGACCATCATTTATATTTGAGTCTAAATAATATAATAAGTATTCAACAAAAGCTTTTCCTTTTAATTCCCCATCAATATCATATTCAACATGGGCAATATTAATAGGGAAATCTTTTTTGTATCATCAATTGGTTTTTCATCCCATTTACTTACTGTAAATGTTACTTCCATACACGTAATCTCCCTCCAATTATATACTTTTAAAAAGTATCCGTTCACATTCATATCTCATAGGAGTGATTTTATTCATTCCACGCCACTTTCTAAAATAGAGAACGATCCATTTCCACAATCAATTTCTGCCATTGCGCCGTAAGGTAAAATAAACTTCGGTTCAGTATGGCCAAAATTTAAATTATAAAGAATCGGCAAATCTTCTAAGTTATATTCTCTCATAACTTTCAGTATTTCATCTTTATATTCTTCATAGTATTGTTCATCTTTCGGTTTACCGAAAATGATACCTTTTGCTTTTTGCAGAATGCCTTGCGCTGCATAATTTCGTAACCAATACTTTATATAACTTGGTTCTGGATGATCTTCAGAAGTTTCAAAGAAGAGAATACTATCCTCCCAATGTTTTTTCTCAGGCCAAAGTTCCGTTCCTTTTGCAAATTCTAGTACTTCAATGCAACCACCAATTAAACGCCCTTGTACAGTAGTAGAGCCTTGAAGTAACTTATACCCGTTGTTTTGCTGCATCGTTCGTCTTGTATCCTTATTTATTTCGATCCATTCTAAACGCTCACTCGTCCATTCAGGAGCTGGTTGAATTTCGCCAATCACTTCATTGGAAAAGAGAGTTCGATTTACCATTTCAACCGTATATGGATCCATCTCTACATTTTCAGCAAAGTCGGTCAAAATTGCTGGACCGTAAAAAGAGGAAAGACCTGCTTTATGACAAAATAAATGTGAAATGGTAACGTCAGAGTATCCCATAAAAATTTTCGGATTTTCACGTATTGCATTAAAATCTATATAGGGAAGTAGGCGAATGCTATCTTGACCGCCAATATTAGCAATAATTGCTTTCACGCGCGTATCTTGAAATGCTGTCATTAAATCTTCCGCACGAGCCTGTGGGTTGTTATAAATGAATTCGCTACCTTTTAAACTATTCGGCATGGGAACAACCGTAAGACCGAAAACTTCTTCTAATCTCTTTACTCCTTGCTCATATCGCCATCTTATTTCAGAATCACCCGCGCCTCCCCATGAAGGACTTACTGTTGCTACAATATCACCTGGCTGTAATCTCTTTGGTTTTATTAACATATGAATTCCGCCTCTACATAATGTAATGAAATACGATTATACAAACCGTAGCATTGAAAAATATGATGCATGTCATTAGTTTCTTCATCATCAATCCGTTTACCTGCTGGGATTCAAGAATTCAATCTTAGTGTTGAATTGCATTTGAAAATTACAGTATGCAACATTGTATGAGAAAGAAAGTTGCTATTTTCTGCAATCTGTAACTGTAATGATTATAAGTTGGTCGTATTCAATCCGAAAAATAAAATCATCATGAATGGAGAGGTTACAGCTTTTTCTGAACAAGAAAGCTATCGCCTTTAGGCAGGGGAGGAAAGGGAGGTTGGATACGGAGTGTCACTAAAAATTGCAACGTTCATGGTACTTTAAGTGACCGAAGTATAGGTAGTTTCTTCGTTTTTTGTTGGGATTTTTTTTGGGTCATTCTTTAATTATTAAATAGAGAGGTAAAATAAAAATACACCTAATTAATAGGTGTATTTTTTAGACTTGAAAACCACATATGTATTGGAGATTTCTCTGGGGTACAGCGTATCATTACAGAAATCATGCGTATACATAATAGGTGCTATATTGAATGGTTTCCGAATAGATATGGAAATTGAAAACTAAATAAATTTCAATTTTGGTAACTTAAATACCTGTACCATGCTCAGAATTAGCAGGGGCGCCACCAGTATTGCCATGAGATTTAACTTTCGGAGCAGGGAAATGTGTATGCCCTTCTTGTTTAGGAGCTCCACCAGTGTCGCCGATGTTTAATGCAGGAGCGCCGCCAGTATGTCCCTCAGAAAAAGAAGGAGCAGGTGGAGAAGGGAAGTGAGCATGTCCAGCTTGATTTGTGAAACCTGCGTTTAAGCCAAATGCAGCAATACCCGTAAAAGCAATACCTATAGCGATTTTACCAATTGTTTTTTTCATTTCTTTAACCCTCTTTCATTTGATTTTTTTGCTACTGTACTATTAAAGAAGTATAAACTTGCTTTCTCATGTTGTTGTTTGTTATAAAACGCAAGAGCTAGTTTTTCAAGATATTCAGAAACGTAACTATATAAGGATTCTCTATTGAAGTATTCAATTCCTTTTAAAACAATCGGTTCAATTTGATCTAATTCATTTTGATTCGTGAAAACTTCTAATATAGCAAAGTGATGTTTATACTCTTCATTATCGAGTTCAGAAATAAGTTGTTTCCCTATTTTAATGTAGTGGTTTGCTTTGTCTACAAGTCCTAATTTTTCATGTTCTTGTGCAAGTAAGAATATAGCTTTGTAGTGAGAAGGGAGTTTTTCAATGACTTGTGTCAGATGACGAATTGCTTCTTCAGATAGATTCTGGCTTGCATATAGTAGTCCTAAATTACCACGAACAAAAAGCTGTAAGGATTCTTCATTTAATTTTTGAAGAATATCTAACGCTTTGTTATAACTTTCCTCAGCTTGTTCAAAATGTCCAACATCTGCATAAGAAGCACCAAGTACACTTAAACAGGAAGAAATATTTCTTTCACATCCGTGTTGCATTTCAAAAATTTCTAATGCTTTAGAAGCATTTACAATGGCAAAACTTGGTTGTTGTTGATGGTAATGATAAGTTGCAAATCGGTAATAGAAATCAGCTTGTTCAATTTGGCTGTGTCCAGATAAAAGCGCCTGTGCTTTTAAGAAATATTCGTCTGCTTCCTGATATTTATTGATAGCTGTTAAGTGAATCGCTTTATAATAATAATATAGATAAGATAAGTGTTTATCTTCTGTTTTTTCCTGGTCTTCTATGATTTGAAAACTATCTTTCGTGATTGATAGTCCATCTGTCAGAGCTGTATGTCGGAACTGCAGTAATGCGTAATATAACTGATAAAGTGGAATCGTTTCTGTTTCTTTCAAAAGCATTTCTTCATGTTCTTTTTTAGCTTCTTGAAACTGAATTTGTGCTTCCTTAACGTTTTGCGTTAAGATTGCATGGTACCAAGCTTCTAAATGTTTTGTTGTATATGTATGTCCCTTCAATGAAATGTTCATATTAGCCCCCTTGTATATTTTTTTATATAATTGTAACTATAATGGTAACACAATTAAAAGTAATTATATGGAATTTATTATTGATAAAAAATATTCAGAATTATATAGGTCGGTAAAACCTGTCAGTCCATGTGTTTTTATGAAGAAAAGGACACAATTGACTATAGAATCTTAATAAGATGATGCCACATGTACAATGCTAAAATAAAAGTTGAGAAAGTATGCATGAGGTGTGAATAGGGTAAGAAGGTAAAAATCCTAGCTACAATAGCTAGGATTTTTGTGTTAAATAGTCTCACCGTGAGCTTCTTGTTTAGGCGCAGGAAAATGTTCGTGCCCTTCAAGTTTCGGAGCAGGAGTATCGCCATGAGCATCTAATTTAGGAGCAGGAAAATCGCCATGCCCTTCAAGCTTCGGAGCAGGAGTATCGCCATGTCCTTCAAGCTTCGGAGCAGGAGTATCAGCATGGCTCTCAAGTTTCGGAGTCGGCGTATCACCAACATTTAAAGCAGGAGCGCCAGTATTACCATGCGCTTCTAACGTAGGAGCAAAGAAGTCAGCGTGACTCTCTTTTTTAGGAGCCATTCCTTCCCCATGAGTATTTGTATAAGAAGGAGCCCAAATGTCGCCATGTGAATCTAATTTCGAGCTTAAATCAGCATGTGTCTCTAGTTTAGGAGCAGCGAAATCAGCATGGCTTTCTAATTTCGGAGAAAAAGTTTCACCGTGCTCAGCTTTTACAACGCCGCCATCCCCAATATTTACACCAAAAAGACCAAAGCTAAACACTGATAACCCTACAACAGCTGTACTAATTTTTCTTTTCAATCTATCTCTCTCCTTTTTATTGTTTTATTTCATTTTGTCTAAACGTGGTAGATAAAATGAAACGAATCGTAAAAAAATTCCAAATATATTACGATATACGAATAATTCTGTGTAATATTTTGTAAAACCTCCTTGAAATTTGAATTTTATGAAAATAAAATTCGACATGGTTCATTATTCAACTAGTTGAATAAATTTTGATTGAGTTTTTATAAAGCTATTCGTTAACCTTAGGACCGAAAGTGGTTCTTAATTTCTTTATACCGTGGTCATAAGGTTATTTTAGCTTTGAATTAAATTAAAGCCCTCTTGCTGTATATTTAAAAATTACAGTATGCATCATTGCATAAGAAAGAGAGTTGCTATTTTCTATAACCTGTAACTATAATGGTTACAGGTTAGTCGTATCCAATCAAAAATAAAATCATCATGAATGGAGATGTTTCATAATGGGTATGAAAAAAATAATTTTAGCAGGTGCTTTAGGAATCGCAGCATTATCAGGAACGAATGTACCAGGATTAGAAGTAACAAAAGCGAGTGCAGCTTCTATTGAATCGAATCTCTCGACGTTAGAAGGACGAGTAGTAGAAGTAGATGATGGTGTAATTGTTGTAAAATCTAAGCAATACGAAGAACCTGTTAGTGTATATATAGATTCATTTTCAAATGTGAAAGTAGGAGATGAAGTAAAAGCTACTGGATCTATGATGCGTAATTTTACAGAATATATGGTTGCAACTGCAATTGAAAATACAACAAACAAGTTAGGTATGCACATGAAAGAAGATGGCTCACCTGATTATGTAATTGGGGAAGTATCAAAAGTAGGAACAGACGGTGCTACTAAATATGTTGTAGTTGAGTATCCATCGCTAAACGGGAAGAAAGTTATTATTGATGTTTTCTTAACAAAGGGACAAGTATTTCATACGAGTGAGAAAGTGAAAATTGATATGAATTATGTAGGCTGGGGTGGAAGTTCTATTAATTGGAACACAGTTGATCATATTGAAAAAGTTCATGAGGTAAAGAGCAACGTTGAAAATAATGATGATGTTTGGATTTGGTCTTAATTAGACGCCTGTAAATAATAAATGGATTATGCAGTACCTAGCAAATGGTCATACACATGACTATTTGCTAGGTGCTTTTTTGTTTTGTATTTTTTGAGAATAAGGGATTCCTAACTAGAATATGATGTTTAAATCGGAGCGAATTTAAAAAATACAATAATGAAAGAGGTGTTTACATATGGAGCGAGATGAGAATTATTTACGAGCTAAAAAAAGAGTGGAGAATTTAAAAGCGTTTTACATTCATTTAACGGTCTATATACTAGTGAACTTAATGCTTTTTTTCATAAATATAAGTTCTGATTCAAGTAAATTATGGTTTTTATATCCACTTGCAGGTTGGGGAATCGGAATTGTTATACACGCTTTGACAACTTTTCCAGTTGGCATATTCGGAAAAGAGTGGGAAGAACGAAAGATTAAAGAGTATATGGAGAAAGATAAGTAAATTTATGAATATAAACCTCTGTGAGCACACGCTTGATGCGAAGCCTATCCTATAGCTTCGCCTATTTGTTTTGTATTCGAAGTTTGTGCGATTGAGAGTGTTCCTATTCACTTTTCAGCGTAAATAGCATACGAAATCAAAACTTTACTTGTAGTACATAATAAATACAGTTGTTACCCTTTTTAAATTTCATGTAGATATAGAATAAAGTTGATGTATCATCCTATATGAAAATAAAAATAAACTACTGTTCGATTTGAATATTCCACGATATAATGGTGAGAGTTTATATCTGAAGAAATATTTGCATAAGAAGTGAGGTACTATATGAAAAAAAGAACGACAGACATTATTTTTATTATTATTGGTGCATTCCTTTTTGCTTTAGGTGTCAATTTGTTTGTTATCCCGAATGAATTCGGTGAAGGCGGGGTAACAGGGATCACGATTATTACGTACTACTTATTTGAGTGGTCACCAGGTTTAGTCAATTTAATTTTAAATGCGATTTTGTTAATAGTTGGTTATAAATTTTTAAATAAGATTACAACAATTTATACGATTATTGCTGTAGTTACGAACTCGCTATTCCTTCATTTAACAGAAGGATGGACGATTGCTTCTGATGAAATGCTCGTAAATGCCATTTTCGGTGGAATATTTATCGGGTGCGGGATTGGTCTTATCATTCGCGTTGGTGGAACGACAGCAGGTACTACCATCTTAGCGCGGATGACGCATAAATATTTAGGATGGAGCATTAGCTATGGTCTACTGTTCTTCGATTTAATCGTTGCGTTTTCATCTTATTTCATCATTGGTGCAGAAAAACTGATGCTGACAATTATTATGTTATATGTAGGAACGAAAGTAATGGAATTTGTAATTGAAGGGTTAAATCCAAAAAAGGCCATTACGATTATTTCGGATAAACCGGATGAAATTGCTGGGAAGGTAACTTCTTTAATGGGCAGAGGGGTTACTGTGTATTCAGGTCATGGTTATTACACGAAAACGCCGAAGGACATTCTTTATGTTGTTATTAATAAGCAAGAAGTAGTGAAGCTAAAGCGAATTGTTCAAACTACAGATCCGGCTGCGTTCATTGCTATACATGATGTTCGTGACGTATTTGGAGAAGGATTCGTTGATATTTCGAAGGCTTAAAAATTACTTTTCATTAAAATAATCTTAATACTAAAACGTGAGAATCTATTTTGAATCGTCTGTTTTCAAAATAGATTCTTTTTTATTAAACACCATTCACTTTCAGTTCGAACTTTTACATTTTAAAGAAAACTGCCGATAGAACGTTCCAGTCTGTTCTTTAATTTTGAAATGTGAGAGTTGAATAACAATGGATTATATGTGATTTTTTAATCTACTCCCCATGAGTTCCGCCATTTGTTTTGCATCTGGATTTTCTTCATCGTACAATTTCTCAATAATGTTAATATAATCCGTCTCATTTCGATTTTGGCTTAATTTATATGCAGCCTGAATGTCTTCCACCTTAATTTTAAATCCAATTATACCTTTCAGTTCATTTTCTAAGAGAGTGGGGGAAAGTTTATCCCATAATACTGGATTTTCACGATGCTCTTCATATTTTTTCAGCATTGTTGTTAATTCATCTATTAATTCCTCTTTATCTAAAATACTTGCTTTACCATATATATGGACAGCTTGATAATTCCATGTTGGAACTTCTTCATTTTCATACCAAGAAGAAGAGATATAAGAGTGCGGTCCCTGAAACATTACAAGAACATCCTCACAAGTTTCAAATGTTCTCCACTGGGGGTTCCCATAAGCCATATGTCCAGTAATAAAATAATCATCACCTTGTTTAGTTAACCCAAAAGGTAAATGAGTTGCGATTGGTTTCTCTTTTTTGGTTGTGACGATTGTTCCAAAAGAGTTTTTTTGAACAAACTCCCAAATTTCATCAACATTTGTGACTTTAAAATATTTTGGAATATACATAATAGCCCACCTCTCAAAAAAGTTATATGAGTGTTTTAATCATTATAAGGTCAACTTGTTCGTCATCTCCCATATAAAAGGAGTGAGAGCCAGCTTGTACAAAACCTAACTTCTTATAAAAAGCAATAGCATTTTCATTTTTCTCCCATACGCCTAGCCAAATATTCTTTTTATTATTTGCTATTGCAATTTCCATAGCGTTATTTAGTAGATATTTGCCAAGACCATGTTTTTGAAAGGAGCTCTTTATATAAATTCTCTCGATTTCAAGTGATTCATCGCCCATTTCTTCAGACTGAGCATCATCAGTATTGATCTTCAGATACCCAGCAATTGCATCGTTGAAGTAGACAAAAAAGAATTGAGAAGAGATATTGGATAATTCTTTTTCTAATTGCTTTAAGTTAAATGCCTTTTCCAAATAATGATGCATATTTTCGGGTGAATTCTGATGTTTAAAAGTCTCATTAAATGTTTCATAACTAATTTCTTGAAGTCTGTGTATATCTTTAAGGGTGCACTTTTCTATATGTGTAGTCATTTGAATAGTTAGCTCCTTTATATAATCAATAATTTCTCTTATGTCCCTTTTTTACAAATTCCCAATCTTTTTCTATATTTTTTCTTACTCTTTGAAGAAGATTAGAAATAGTTTCCGCTTCTGTTTCCGAAAATCCTTCTAATGCAACAGTATTGGAATAATCATTTTCTCTTTTAATAAAAGGATAGACGTTTTTTCCTTTTTCTGTTGGAAAAAGTTTTTTGATTTTTTTGTTAGATTCATCTTCTTTCTTTTCGATAAATCCATTGATTTCAAGCTTTTTGATGGCACGGGCTGCGGTTGTACGATCTACTTTTATCATCTCAGATAGCTTTTCTTGAATGATTCCTGGGTTTTCACATATTCGCACAAGGTACAAATACTGACCTTTTGTAAGCTCATATTCTTTAAATTCTATATTACTAATAGAATCTAATGCCCTTGCAATCATGCCAATTTCACGAAGAATTTCTTTCATAATGAACTCCTCATCTTTCTTTTTTATTGCAAATGCAACAATTTGAAGTTACATTTAATATAAAATATTTTTATTGTAAATGCAACAAAAATGACGATGAAGAGGCTGATTAAAATGAAGTATGTTTTTTATGTATTAGGAATTTTAATATTAACCCTTGGTATTTCTTTCACAATACAATCAGATCTTGGTACTTCACCTTTTGATGCACTTTTAGTAGGACTTTCTTTAAATGTGGGGCTTACTGTGGGAAGCTGGGAAATAATAATAGCTTTATTATTAATATGTTGTAATTCGATATTAAAAAGACAAAGACCAGAAGTACTAGGGTTGTTAACAGCATTCATAACGGGCATTGGTATTGATGTGTGGCTATTTTTATTATGCAATCTAATTACACCTGAAATATGGCACAGTAAAATGATTTATTTTGGAATCGGATTAGTTATTACAGGATTAGGAACTGCAATATATTTACAGACAAATTTTGCTCCCATTCCAATTGACCGATTAACTTTAATCATACAAGAATTAACGAGAACGAATATCTTTATATCAAGAACATTTATTTATCTTATATTCTTAATAATGGCAACGATTTTACATGGACCAATTGGTGTTGGAACTATATTAACTGTTTGTTTAGGTGGGCTATTACTGAATTTATTTATGCCACTTACTAAAAAAGTAATAAATCACTTATTCGTACACCAGAGTACTTCATCAAATTATAAGAAAAATAAAGCAGCTGACCACAATGATAAGAAACGTATCTTCTAAGGAATCCTTTTCTTTTTCTTGCAAAAAAACCAATTGTTTCTTAATGTAGTGATGTAGAAGGATGAACGAGAGAGGGTTTAATGAAGATGATACATATTTTATTAGCTGATGATGATAAGCATATTAGAGAATTATTGCATTACCATTTACAAAAAGAGGGGTTTACAGTTTTTGAAGCGGAAGACGGAAAGGTAGCGCAAGAAGTACTAGAGAAGGAAAATATTCATCTTGCGATCGTGGACATTATGATGCCGTTCGTTGATGGCTATACGTTATGTGAAGAAATTCGGAAGTATCATGATATTCCTGTTATTTTATTAACAGCAAAGGATCAGTTAGTCGATAAAGAGAAAGGATTCATTTCTGGTACGGACGATTATATCGTAAAACCATTTGAACCAGCTGAAGTCATTTTCCGTATGAAAGCTTTATTACGCCGTTATCAAATGCTGAGCGCTGACATAATTACACTCCATGGAACGACAATTGATCGTAAAGGTGTTGAAGTGAAGTGTAACGGCCAGACGATTTTACTTCCATTAAAGGAATTTGAATTATTATCACAACTAGCTAGTTATCCTGGGAGAACATTTTCAAGAGAAGAGTTAATTGAACTAGTATGGGGAATGGATTTTGAAGGGGATGAACGGACAGTTGATGTTCATGTGAAGCGACTAAGAGATCGTTTCTCAAAACGAACGGATGATTTTCAAATTACGACAGTGCGCGGACTCGGTTATAAGTTGGAGCTGAAATAAGATGAAATCACTATATTCTAGATTTGTATTTATGACAGTCGGTATTATGCTACTTAGTAGTATTATCGGCTTTTTATTAACAAACGTATATTATCAAGTGAAGTTAAAGCCATATAACAGTGAAAAGATTTTAAAGTATGCGGAAGAAGTTAAGTCATTATATGAAAAGCAAAGCGAAGAAAATCAAGAGGCGTACTTACAATCTATTGCGAAGTTAGGGTATGAAATTTATATTGTCGATGATCAAAAGAATGGAAAGCGTATCGGCAATGCGTTTCGTAAGACGTCTATTAGTGATGATACCGTTCATAAAGTATTGCAAGGTGAAACGTTTAATGGTGTTTCTACATATCCGACTCGCCTATTTATTACTGGTTTTTTCGATAATGAATTAATAAATAGTGTTGGTGTCCCGGTAAAACACGGTGATAAACAGTACGCTTTATTTATTCGTCCTGACATTCAGAACCAATTTGGCGAAATGCGAATTTTCTTAGCGGTATTACTTGGGTTTATCGTACTATTAAGTATTATCTTTATAGCGATTGCAGCAGGTTACATCGTTCGTCCGATTCGTAAATTTACGAAGGCTACGCAAAAAATTGCGAGTGGTGAATATGAAATCGAATTAGATGTAAAACGAAAAGATGAAATAGGAACGTTATCTACAAGCTTCCAAAAGATGACGAAAAGTATAAAAGAATTAGATGAAATGAGACAAGAATTTGTTTCGAACGTTTCACATGAATTCCAGTCGCCGCTTTCTTCTATACAAGGTTTTTCGAAAACGTTGCAAACAGAAAAGATGAGCGTGGAAGAAAGAAATCATTACTTACAAATTATTGAAGGTGAAAGTAAGCGAATGTCTAGTTTATGTAAACAGTTACTTACGCTCGCTTCATTAGATAAAGAAGAGAAAGTGTTACAAATAAAAGAATTCAATTTGCAGAAGCAAATTAAAGACGTCATTTTTATGCTCGAATGGAAATGGCGTGAAAAAGATATCGCCGTTGAATTTGATGTGCCGGATATCGTCATAAAAGGTGACGAAAACCTTCTTCATCAAGTATGGAGTAACATTTTCACGAATAGCATTAAGTTTTCAAACGATGGTGGGACCATTGAGTTTTTTGTCGAAGAGTTAGAGTCTAGCGTTATAATCTCTATATCCGATAACGGAATCGGTATGGAACAAGAAGAAATGGATCGTATTTTTGATCGTTTTTACAAGGTGGATACAGCAAGGGCAAGAAATGTAGAAGGTAGCGGTTTAGGATTATCGATCGTGCAAAAGATTGTGGAACTGCATAACGGAAACGTTTCAGTTTATAGCACGAAAGGGGAAGGGACGACCGTTCGGGTGGAACTTCCTAAATAGATGGAAGAGGCTGTTTGGAAACGGCCTCTTCTTTTTGTCGTTTTTTGTCGGTAAGTCGATATAATCGAAAAATCGCTGATATAATTCGAGTTGCGCCGATATATTGTGAAAATCGCCGATATAATTCGAGTTGCGCTGATATATTTGAAAAATCGCTGATATAAATTTCACGTACTCTCATTCCTGTTATAAAGCCGCACCTTTCCCGCGCTCTTCCTTAAACTGCACCCCGAAAGTATCCGCTGTAATTTCATCAGCTTTCGGCAATGCTCGTAATTTCGGATGAAGTAACCATACGAGAGAAATGAAGAAAATCCCGATGCTAGCGAGCGCGAAAATGAGTTGGCTACTCAATACATTTGCGGTGTATCCGCCAATTAAAGAACCGAACGGCATCGCAATTGTGCCCATACTTCGCATGACAGAGTTGATGCGTCCAATATATTGATTTGGAATTACAATTTGACTAATTGTCGCAAATAATATGTTCGTGGCTCCAATCGGAATCCAAGCTAGGCCGAATAAGAAAATAGACAGCCATTGAAACGGTACAATTGTAGAGAGAAACCAAAAGATAGCGCCAGTTGCAAAGCTAATAATGGAGACGCGGCCAACGTTACGTTTGCCAACCCATGAACTGAATAGTGCTCCAATTAAACTGCCGGCGGATATAGCTGCTAAGAAGAAACCATATGATTTCACGCCGCCTAAAGAATCAGCGAAAGAAGGGAGTATTGCCATCGTCATACCGATTGAAAAATTGGCAACAACGGAACCAATTAAGAAAACGCCCATTAATGAACGGAAGACGATTGAAAACCCTTCTTTTAAATCAGAGAAATATTGTTTCGTTGAAAGTGAGGTGCCCGTTTCGGTTTGCTTTGGCATTTTTAATGAAAAGAACAAAAGGGCAGTAATCGCGAATGTGAAAGAGTCGATTACATATAAAGTGATTGCTCCAAATAGTGTTACTAATATGCCAGAAAGCGTCGTGCAAATTAAATCAATGCCTTGATATGCAAATGAAAAGAGTGAATTTCCTTTTAATAATTGTGTTTTATGCAGTAGAAGTGGTAAAGCTTTCGATTGTGCGGGATAGGCGAATTGTTCGATAAAGGCTACGATGGGCATGATGATGAGTAGTAGTTGGACTGTTAATAGATCGAAGTAGTGTGTAATAGGAATGATTAATATAAGAATGCATTGCAAAACTTGTGTGATGACGAGGGTGTTTTTAATGGACCATCTATCAACGAATGGACCGGTAAGAAATTGAAGTGCAGAAGGTAATAACGTAAGAAAACCAGCTAATCCAGAATAAAAAGGATTACCACTTAATTTGTATACGAGCCACATCGCCGCTACATAATACAAACTATCTCCTATGTTTGTAAAAATTCTTCCTAAAAATAATAAGAGGAAATTCCGGTTTTTCAATATGTCCATTTAATCTACTCCTTTATAAGAAATTTATTCGGTAAAATAAATTTGACCGTTTATCCGACTTTAATGGGCAGTAAGACCCCCACCTCAAAATGCAGCGAAAGCAAAGAAGTTAGGTGGGGGTCGGGCTGCCCATTAAAGTCCGATTGGTTCAACTAATAATCAGTGGGGGATAAAGAAAACCCCCACTGATTAAAGTTTCACTTTATGTAAAAAAAATCGTATTACGATTTTTCTTCTTTTTTAATAAATTGCTGGATTGTTCTCTCAGCGATTTGAAGTGCAGTAGTAGAAATATAATAAGATTTACTATTTGGATCTTTATCCGCGTCTTTGGCGATTTCATTTAATTCAGCCATCAATTCATGAAATTTTTTCACCCATACTTGAAATTGTTCTGGCGTAGCATCAAATTCCCAGCAAGATGAAACATAATTCCAATCAGCAGGGTCTTCGCTTTCTTTTCGTAATGTAAAAGCTTCTTCTGGTGCAGCGAGAATATGGCTTTTCGTTCTTTCTGACATTTGTAAAAAGATTTGGCGGCCAGATTCGCTTACCATTTCTAAATGAGGTAATAGGTCTGCGGCAGGGGTGAAGCCCCTAGCGACAGATTGATAAAACTTTTGAACGATGCCATTCTTTTCCTCTGTATATACAATTTCTATAAAACCATTCTTTTCTAATTCCTTTAAATGATAATGAATTTTAGCCCTTGGAATGCCGAATTTCTCAGATAGTAGTTGCCCTGTATAAGGACGTTCGCATAGACGCATCATCATTTCGACACGTAGTGGATCGCTCATTGCTTTTAGTTGGCTATAAGTAGTAAGTGTGAACATGGGCTTCAAAATGATCAACTCCTTAAATGAAATTACTCGGTCAAGATTATTTGACTGAATTGTATCAAGGATTTTGATTATTTTCAATACTTTCTGAAAATTAAATATTACTCTCTGTAATCTTTTGTTCATATTCCGTTCATATTTCTTTTTTATGATAAGTGCATAGAAAGAAAGAGGAAGGAGCGAGCGAAATGTTTTTAGCTCTGCGTGAATTAAAACAATCAAAATTACGATACGGATTAATCGGACTGATTATGGTGTTATTATCATTTTTAGTTCTTGTTATTTCAGGATTAGCAAATGGATTATCATATGATAATGCTTCATCGATTCAAAATATGGAGGCAAATAAGTTCGTTTTAGCAGATGATGCGGAAAATAAATTACTTCGTTCACAAATTAAGAAAGACGATGTAGATAACGTAGTAAATCAAGTAGGCGAGAAAGAGGCTGTTCCGTTTCGTGTGAAAGTTTCAACGTATGAAAAGAAAGATAGTTCGAAAAAAGTGGATGTTGCGATTTTCTCAAGTGAACGTGATTCATTTTTAGAACCGAACATTGTAAAAGGTGCGAAATTAGGCACAGCAAATAACGAAATGGTTGCTGACGAATCCATTAAAGAAAAAGGAATCGATATTGGAGATACAATTATTGATCCTGTTTCAAAGAAGGAATTTACAATCGTTGGATTTACGAAAGATCAAATGTTTAGCCATACACCAGTCGTTTATGTAAATGAAGACGTATGGGGCGCTATTTCACAACCAAACCAAAAAGATTATAGTGCAATTGCACTTAATACAGATAAAGAGATTAAAAATGCACACGTAATTGACAAAAAAGAAGTGCTGCAAAGTATTCCAGGGTTTAAAGAAGAGCAAGGAACATTAACGATGATCATTGCATTCTTACTTGTTATCGCTGCGCTATTAATCGGAGTATTCTTCTACGTTATTACACTGCAAAAAACACAGCAATTAGGCGTATTAAAAGCAATTGGTACGAAGAACTCGTATTTAGCAAATAGTTTAGTCGTACAGGCGTTATTCTTATCAATCGTTGCGATGGTAATTAGTATTGTTCTTGTACAAGGATTAGAAACAATTTTACCAGCAGGTATGCCGTTCTTATTAACACCACCGATGATTGCACAATATGCAGCAATCTTTATCGTCATTAGTATTTTAGGAACACTTATTTCGTTATATCAAGTATTAAAAGTTGATGCGCTAGAAGCAATTGGAGGCGGGATGTAATGACTTCATTATTAAAACTAGACAAAGTAAGTAAAGTGTACGGAGAAGGGGATACGGAAGTAACAGCCCTTCATCCGATATCGCTTGATGTAAAAGCTGGAGAATTTATCGGAATCGTCGGTCCTTCTGGATCAGGGAAAAGTACGTTATTATCAATCGCGGGTGCATTATTATCACCGTCAAAAGGGGATATTTACATTCGTGAGCAAAATATTACACAGTTATCCGAAAAGGAAATGACAGACATTCGTTTGAAAAAAATTGGTTTCATTTTCCAGTTCGCAAATCTTGTTCCATATTTAAATGTAAAAGAACAATTACTTTACATTGCGAAGTTAAAAAAAGAAAGTAAACAAGAATCAGAAAAGCGTGCGGATCATTTATTAGCGGCATTTGGATTAGGAGAAAGAAAAAATCATTATCCAAATCAACTATCTGGTGGGGAAAAACAAAGGGTAGCAATCGCTCGTGCATTCATGAACAACCCAGATTTAATATTAGCAGATGAGCCAACGGCAAGCTTAGACTCAAAACGCGCACGTGAAGTTGTTGAAATGATGAAACGTGAAGTGAAAGAGAGCCAAAAAGCAGCCATTATGATTACACATGATGAAAGAATGCTTGATGTATGTGATCGTATATTGACGCTAAGAGATGGAAAGTTAATATAAAGAAAAGGGCCAACCGTACATGCGGTTGGCCTTTGTATAATTGTTTCTAATAAGTATAATGGCTTTATTTTGAGAATAACGTTTTAATTTTATTGCGAGTTACTAATAAAACGCCGCCTAATACAGATAACATACCTAAAGCCATATTATTTGATTGCTCACTACCAGCGTTAGGAAGTTCTCTAGCGTTATTGTTTGTGTTCGTAGTACCAGTCTTTGTTTCTGTTTGTTTTGATTGAGATACTTCATTAATTTTGTTATCTACATTTTGCTTCGTAGTATGTACCTCAGCTAATTTGTCCTCAATTTTTTTCTCAGTATGTTTAAAGTCGTTGATTTTAATATCTAAGTCTTGTTTTTTCTTTGTTAAATCGTCTGAAACAGTTTGTTTCGTTTGTTTAATTTCGTTAATTTTATTTAGTAAATCTTCTCTAGCTTTTTGTAATTCAGCTAGTTTATTTTTCACATCTTGTTTAGCTAGTTCTAAGTTAGCGGAAAGGCTATCTAAATTGCCTTTAATTTTCTTAAGTTCCTCTAACGTGTTACCAGTATTCGGTTTGTTTTCTTTTAGCTCAGCAAGTTTGTCCTCAGCAGTTTGTTTCGCTTTCTTTAACTCAGCTAATTTGTCATCTACTTGTTTTTTTACTTCTTTAAGTTCATTAACCTTTTGATCGATGTTCTCTTTATGTTGCTTCATTTCATTCACTTTTTCATCGACAGTTTGTTTATGTTCTTTAATCTCATTAACCTTATTATCGATATTTTGCTTATGCTCTTTCACTTCAGCAACTTTATCTTCTACTTGTTTTTTATGCTCTTTTATTTCAGCGATTTTATCTTCGGCGATTTGCTTGTCTTGCTGAAGTTTTGTATCTAATTCTTGTTTATGTTGTTTAATCTCGTTAATTTTTTCATCGGCAACTTGTTTGCGTTCATGTAGTTCATTAACCTTCGTATCAACATTTTCCTTAACTTTGTTAAGTTCATTTAATGTTTGATCCACGTTTTCTTTGTGTTGCTGCAATTTCGCATCTAACTCTTGTTTATGTTGCTTAATTTCAGCTAATCGATCTCCCGTACTTTGCTGAGGAGTAGCATCAGTTACTTCCGCATGAGCAGAGTTTGCGCCAGCAATCATTGCTAAAGCTAGTGTAGACGCAGCGATTGTTTGTTTTGTTTTCATATTTTTGTACCTCTTTTCTTTCATATGCATGAACTGTTTTGTGTAAAAATGAGCATATAGAAGTAGATTATCTTATCATTATATACTATGTTAGGCGCTTAGAGGAAGGATTTGCATAATAATCTATGATTATGTAATTTTTATAATCTTTTATTTTTGGGTAGGGGACAAATCTTTAGCTAGATGAACAATTTCTTCAATAGTAAAGTTTACATCTTTATTATTGCGGATAACAAACAAATAATCAGCCTCGTTTTCTATAGGATCTACAACATCTTCGTGAAGTGACTCAGCCTGTTGGCGATTCAGAACTTCTTTGAAACTAGAATAACTACCTCTAAAAATATTCGTACTTCGTGTGCTTCGAGCCACTCTTTCGTAAAGTACATCATCTGGAATTTCAAAGTGAACGAGTATGCGTACATATTCATTTTGTGGAAATAATTCGTTTAGTAAATATAACCTTCCATTTTTACTGCGATTGGAGTTACTAATAATAAGGTGTAAATTTGTATGTTCTTTCGCATAATCAACAATGAATTTAGAAAGACCGTGCTTAAATGTATTAGCGCCTTCAGCTGGTTGTAATTTTTCATAATGCGTGTTAATAAATTCAGCTTGGTTATCTTGATCCATAACGAAAGAGTGGGGTAACTCTTTTTCTAAAGCTTTTGCAAATGTAGTTTTACCGCTGTGCGTTTTTCCTACTGTAATAATGACGAATCGTTTCATATTGACCTCCATGTGTATTGTTATAATTTGGGGATTCGGTGTAAATTGACAATTTTCCTGCTAGAGAATATACAAAGCGCCGAAGTGATAGTAGGCTGGAAACTTGACAAAAAAACTTATTTATGCTATAATTTACCAATATAAAAATAAAGTGTATAATAGGGTTCTCCTGGCCAGGGGAACCCTATTTTTATTGTGAAAATGAAGGAGTGTATGTGCGTGAAAAAAGGTGAATCAAGTGTAACGTCGCTAGTATCAGCTTTCGGAAGAGCATATCATAGTGAATTTGATAGTCCGAAAATATTTGATGATTATGTAGCTAAAGAGTTCATATCGCCAAAAGAACGTAACGACATTGAAACGAACATGGTTCAAGGAATACATTTTTTCAATACAGACATTGCACAGCAGTTTCAAGACAATCTGAAAGAAATATTAAAATGGATTACGCAAGTTCAATTATCACCAACACCTTTAGCGCGTGCGGCATATTGTGAAAGAGTTTTATTACATGAAATTACATTAGGTGCAAAACAATATGTCATACTCGGTGCAGGCTTAGATACGTTCAGTTTTAGACACCGAGAATTAGAAAATAAAATAGAAATATTTGAAGTGGATCATCCTTCTACGCAACAGTTTAAGCAGGAAAGAATAAAAGAAGCAGAACTTGAAGTTCCAAATAATATTCATTTTGTTGCGATGGATTTCACGAAAGGATTTTCCTATGAACAGTTACGGAATGAAGGATTTGAAAATAAAAAAACGTTCTTTAGCCTTTTAGGTGTGTCGTATTATTTAACAAAAGGGGAGCTTTCTAGTTTAATAGAATGTTTATTCGAGATGGTTTCGGAAGGGAGCTCTATCGTTTTTGATTATCCAGATGAAAACTTATTTACAGAAAAGGGACTGTCTAATCGAGTTGAAAACATGGTAAAAATGGCTGCAGTAGGCGGAGAACCGATGAAATCATGTTATTCTTACGCCGAAATGGAAGCACTGTTAGAGAAGGCGGGCTTACTCATTTATGAGCATTTATCACCAGAAGATATAAATGCATTCTATTTTGAAGGACGAAATGATTATTTGAAAGCTTTTGAGACGGTGCATTATGTGCATGCGGTGAAAAAGTAGAGGATTAGTAGGCATGGGGAGAAATCTCTGTGTCTTTTTTTGTGGAAGAACAAGTGGGAAAAATATTAACTAGGAAGGGAAATTCGATAATGTAAAGAATATGAAGTATGAATGTAACAAATTAAGTAGTGAAGCAAAGGTTATCGAAATTAGCAGATGTATTAGTCAACCATTCTACGAAAGTGCGACCTGGTGATCAAGTGTTGATCCAAAGTGTTACAGAGATAGCCCCCGGAGTCGTTCGTGAAATTATTAAGTCAGTGGAAAAAGCAGGTGGATATGCGCATGTATCAATGCGCGACGTGTCTGTTACGAGGCAATTAATTTTGTCAGGATCTGAAGAACAATTTAAGTTATTAGCAGATTGGGAATGTTACCGATTAAGTAAGATGCAAGTGTATATTAATCTTCGTAGTCCTAGAAATGCATATGAATTAGCGGATGTACCGGCAGAAAAAATGAAGTTATATCAAACAATATTTGGAAAAGCTCATAGTGAAGCAGTGTATAAAACGAGATGGGTGACAACTCGTATTCCGAATGCGGCTTCTGCACAAGAAGCAAATATGAGCACGGAGGCTTATGAAAAATTCTACTATGATGTATGTACGCTAGATTATAACAACATGTCGAAAGCAATGGAGCCATTAAAAAAATTAATGGAAAAGACAAAACGAGTGAGGATTATTGGAGAAGGAACGGATTTGGAGTTTTCCATTGAAGAAATAGGCGTTTTAAAGGGGGATGGTACGGATAATATCCCGGATGGCGAAATATATACAGCACCTGTCAAAGATTCTGTAAATGGAGTAATAACATTTAATACAGTTTCCGTTCAACAAGGTTATGCGTTTCAAAATATAAAGTTACATGTTAAACAGGGGAAAATAATAGAGGCATATGCAAATGATACAGAGGGAATGAACCGAATTCTTGATAGAGCAAGATATATTGGAGAGTTCGCGCTAGCTTTTAACCCCTACATACTACATCCGATGAATAATACGTTATTTGATGAAAAAATAAATGGTAGTTTTCATCTAGCGATTGGAGATTCATTGCAAGGTGCAGACAACGGAAATAATTCAGCGATACATTGGGACTTAGTAAACATTCAAAGACCAGAGTATGGTGGGGTGAAATTTGGTTTGATGATGTATTGATTAGGAAAGATGGGGATTTTGTTTTGCCAGAGTTATTTGGATTAAATGAAGAAAAGTTAAAGAGATAAACTGAAAACCAACAAATCCTCTTAAAAAACACTTAACTTTTAACTCCATCTATCTTTACAATCTCTCCCTATAATGTGAATTGGACAAGCACCTAAGAGAAGGCAGAACATGTCAGTTTGTACATTCTATTATTAGGGGGAGAATTTGTATGAAAAAGACAGTTGCTTCGTTAGTGGTTATGGCGGCATTATTACCGACATTTTCAGCATATGCGGAAGGGAAAGAGCAAGTTCGAAAATCAGCTACAACTTTTAACGTTATTAGTGACATTCAAGGTGATTTAGGAGATTTTGATCATGTATTAAAAGATATGAACAAAGTGACGCCACTTTCTAGAGCGCTTATTATGAATGGGGATATAACGCCAACTGGACAACAGTCACAATATGATGATGTGAAGCGTGTGTTAAACAAAAATAAGCATCCAGAGAATGTATGGTCAACTGTTGGGAATCATGAGTTTTACGCTGGAAAATGGACAGCTGATGGGAAGTTATCTCAAAGTACATGGCCAAATGGTGTAATTGAGGAAACTTTATTTAACCGCTATCTGAAATTTAGCGGACAAGAAAAGGTATATCATAAAAAAGAATTAGACGGTTATCCGCTTTTATTTTTAGGAACGGAAAAATATATGAAATACCACGATTCAAAAATGTGGGATGAAGTATATATGAGTGATGAACAATTAGGTTGGTTAAAGCAAAATTTAGAAGAATATAGTCAAAAAGATAAAAACAAGCCGATTTTCATTTTTTCTCATCACGTTTTACCTGATACTGTGTCTGGATCAAGACAGTCACCATATTTAAATGACTATTTAAACGTGGATAAATTGTACGATATATTAAAAGATTACCCGCAAGTTGTTTTCTTCACGAGCCACACGCACTGGGATTTAAATTTACCGGATTGGGCTGGTAAAAAGAAAATTGCAGGCGGAGATGAAAAAGGATTTACAGTTGTAAATACGGGTGGTATTGAAACGGGCTGGATGTCGGCTGGACCAAATGGAGGAGAGAAGACTGCTCCTGATGGCTCTTCATTCAAACAAGGGTTGCAAGTGAAAGCATATGGCAGCGATGTAATGGTGACAGCTTACGATTACAAACGTGATAAGGAAATAAAGAAATTGTTAATTAGTGATTCGAAAATTGCACAAATAGCACCAAATGTAACGGCAGATGATAGTAAAAACGTAATCGTCGGTGCAACAGAATACATGGAGTACGCTGTAGAAGGAGCGGACGAGTGGCATACTTATAATCCAGGAAACCCACCCAAATTTGACGGGGACAAAATCGTATACGTACGCCATAAAGGCGAAATGAATTTAGAACCAGGATTAACACAGCTACTTCGTTTTTCGGCAAATAAATGATTGGAAGAGGGCCTACTTTTTATCGAGTGGGTCCTTCTATGTTGCCAGTTTTTGTGGATAAATCGATATCTTATGTCGAATCGTCGATATAAATTTCATGTACCGTAATATGGTTAAAATCATTATTATAATTTCATGTACCGTATTGAAGATAAAACCTTTAATGCAATTCCATTCGCCAAAACCGAATTCCAACACATTTTTATCCAAGAAAGATGACTTCATCATTTTTACATGCAATAATAGTATCGTTACATACATTGTGAAAGAAGTACAAAGGAGCGTTATTCATGAATTTAGCTAAATTCCCGAGAAAAAAATATACAGAATCATATACACCAATTGAGAAATTAAACAATTTTTCTGAGGCACTTGGCGGGCCGACTATTTATTTTAAACGAGATGATTTACTTGGTTTAACAGCTGGTGGTAATAAGACGAGAAAGTTAGAGTTTCTAGTTGCGGATGCACAGGCAAAGGGGGCAGATACGTTAATTACAGCTGGTGGTATTCAGTCAAACCATTGCCGCCTAACACTGGCAGCTGCGGTAAAAGAAAAAATGAAATGTATTCTTGTATTAGAAGAAGGGCTTGAGCCAGAAGAGAAGCCAGATTTTAACGGAAACTATTTCTTATATCATTTACTAGGTGCTGAAAATGTCATTGTTGTACGAAACGGAGCAGATCTTATGGAAGAGATGCATAAAGTCGCGAAAGAAGTTAGTGAAAAAGGTAGTACACCATATGTAATTCCGGTTGGTGGATCAAATCCTACTGGCGCAATGGGGTACGTTGCTTGTGCGCAAGAAATTATGGCGCAATCATTTGACCAAGGAATTGATTTCAGTTCAGTCGTTTGCGTAAGTGGTAGCGGCGGTATGCACGCTGGTTTAATTACTGGTTTTGCTGGAACACAAAGTAACATTCCAGTAATCGGCATTAACGTAAGTAGAGGAAAAGCAGAGCAAGAAGAGAAAGTAGCAAAACTTGTAGATGAAACGTCAGCTCACGTTGGTATTCCAAACTTTATCCCGCGCGAAGCTGTTACATGCTTTGATGAATATGTAGGACCAGGTTATGCGTTACCAACGCCGGAAATGGTGGAAGCAGTGCAATTACTTGCGAAAACAGAAGGTATTTTACTGGATCCAGTGTATACAGGTAAAGCAGTAGCGGGGCTAATCGACTTAATTAGAAAAGGTACATTTAAAAAAGAAGACAACATTTTATTCGTACATTCAGGTGGTTCACCAGCTTTATATGCGAATACGTCTTTATTTGTGTAAGTGTAAAAAGCATTGGGTATCCAATGCTTTTTTGTTATATAATGGAATTATTAGAAGGTGAGAGGAGGGCGTATATGAGTTCAAGCTTAAAATGGATTATATACACGGTACTCAGCATTTCTATTTTACTAATTTTATTTGTAGCTTATGGGATTTATTTATATTTTACTTAAGTGAAATGGTAACCAAACCAAAGGAAAAATAAAATGATCGCTGTGTTAAATAGAGTAAAACATAACCCGATAATGGCTAAATTTTTTTCTCAGCTCGGCTACAAAAAGAGATGACCGCTAATAGGATCGCTATGACAGCGGAAGCTAATATGAAGTAGGCGAAAGGCACGATATATTCTACTCCAACTCGGTCTAAAATAGGTGTGAAGAGAAAGAGATTAATAGTAACGAATATACTTACAAGAAGAAATGTATAACTTTTCCAAGTGTATGTTTGTAACTGCATGGAACGATACTCCTTTCTCTTTATTATTTATATTTTTAAGTTTAAATTAATTACCTTTATTTTATAAATTAAAATATTTCGTATTGAAAAGAGGTTATTAATATGAAAGTTAGAAATTGGCCTCTAGTTATGATTAGTATCTGTATATTCATAATAACCGGCTGTTCAATTGGACTAGAAAATGAAGAGCAAAGAATCGAAGTGCACAAAAATATTGGTGATAATGAATATGAAGATTTTAAGGTAGTGACAGATAATAATGAAGTAATGCAAGTAAAGAAAATATTAAAGGATACTACTTTTGAAAATAAAAAAGTGGAAATGTCTCGTCCAGCTGATTATCATTTTGTTTTTCAATTTAAAAATCCGAAAATAGAGGCGAAAGCTGTGTTGTATCAAATTTGGATAAGCCCTAATAAGGATAAAGTGGAAATCATCTCGGGTGGTAATCGGTACGCTCAATTAGAAGGAAAAAATGCGGCTACTTTGTTTCGGATTGTTACAGGGGAAAAGTTAGCTGAGTAAACTATATTGGGTTATAGGAATTCAGTTTATATTTTTCATTTTGAGAGATAATTAGTTTTCAACAATAATAGCTATCTTTTTATGTTGGAATAAACATTGAGAATCGGATAAAATGGAAATTAGACATTGGATTCATGCTCCTTAAGGTGTGCTTTAATCTGCCAACGGATAATAAAACTAGGAAATATATTGTTTTTATAAAGATTCGATGTTATGTTTAATTTTCTTAATATAATATTTCCTTTATATAGGAGTGGCTATTTGAAGAAATTAATAGTATTAGTTTTATTGGCTACATGCTGTCTCGCTATTGCAGGATGTTCTAATAATAGGGTTACAACAAAGGATGAGTCTAAAAATTCAACACCTGTAAAGATTAAACGTATCAATAAAGCGTGGTATAAACATATATAATAGTTTTCAAGAAACTTGAAATTGTTGATGAGAAAGATATCATAAGGTGAAATTAGTTAGGCCGATAGTAGAGGTTGTGAAACTTGGTGACAAGCAGGAAGCATGGTTTGCATTTAAATTAATAAAACATGCGGCATTAAAATATTCACAAAAAAGAGTCTACATGTAGGTCATTTTTTGTGGATATTTTTCATAAATAAGAGATATTCTATGCTACCTGTCTTTAACTTGGACCTTCTAAAAATTACTTTACTAGGTTAAAATGTTTATAGAGTTTCATTCTTCAAAATGCGATGGGTCCCATAATAACTCGATTGATGTGGTCCTTTTTCGCGTTATTTACCATCTTTATATATCTTTCTATTAAAAAATCTAACTTTAATAGATAAAATCTGGTTAAAACAATGAAATTTCAGGAAAAATAAGGTACACTAATCAATGGTTTTGGTTTAAAATCAATTGACGTTAATGTATACGGGGGAAAGATTGATGAACAACAATACAGTAAATGAATCTGTTGAAGAAGTTGAGAAAAAACGGGTAAGATCCAAAAAACGTTTTACAAATTGGAAGCTTATCGCAACAGGTGGCGGAGTACTTGCACTTCTCCTTGGGGGAATGAGCTATTATCAGGCAACTCACTTCAATTCTAATGTTACGATTAATGATACAAAAGTCGGTGGTTTGAGCGCTGATCAGGCAATACAGAAATTAAAAACATCTGGATTAGCAAACAAAGTTTATATTGATCAACAACAAATTTTAGATGAAAAAGAGACAAAGACGGAACTGACGGAAAAAGATTTGCCGCAAGTTAAGAAACTATTAAAAAGCCAGTGGACATTTTTCCCTTCTTCAAAGGAAAAAGAGTATTCATTGTTATCGAAAGAAGCGGATCAGTATCGTAGTGAAACGATGAAAAAACTTGTAGAAGAAAAGCTTGTTTCTATGAATGAAAAATTAAAAGCACCTCAAGATGCTATGGCGAAGCTTGAACAAGGAAAAGTTGTAATTTCGAAGAGTGTTGATGGAAAACAGTATGACGTTGCGAGTTTACTAAAAGATTACGATAAGCAGAAGCATAAAAGTGAAATTCATTTAAAGTCTGCATACATACAGCCTATTAAAGAAGACGATCCAATTATCAAAAAAGAAGAGAAAGCATTACAAAATCTTCTTACGCAGTCTGTTGATTATAAAGTGCAGGATGAAGTGTATTCATTAAAAGCGAAAGATTTAATTCAAAATGCCTCTATGTCAAAAGATATGAAGGTGACAATCGATGCGAGCGAAATTAAGAATAAGGTTGCTGAAATTAATAAGGCTAAATCTACATTACATAAAGACTTCGCTTTTAAAACGCATTCTGGTTCGGTCATATCAGTAAAAGGTCAAGGATACGGCTGGGCACTAGATGTTGAAAAAGAGACAAAACAAGTTCAACAAGCCTTTGAGAAAGGCGAAAAATCACTTTCTGCTTCTAATATTCACGGAAATGGTTGGGAGAAGGAAGGGATCGGTTATAAAACAACATCGAATAATGGCATCGGAGACACATATGCAGAAGTTTCAATTGCAGATCAACAAATTTGGATTTACAAAGAGGGTAAATTAGTCCTCACAACAAATGTAGTAACGGGTAAACATAGCACAGGTGAAGATACATCACCAGGTGTGTGGTACGTTTTATACAAACGAACACCATATACGCTAAGAGGCAGTGCAGTAGGGAAAGCTGATTATGCAGTGAAAGTAGATTATTGGGTTCCATTCACAAATAGCGGTCAAGGATTCCATGATGCCGGCTGGCGAAAAGACTGGGGAAGTAATGCTTATTTAACAGGAGGATCAGGTGGTTGTGTGAACCTTCTTCCTAACGTTGCAAAAACTGTGTATGATAGCTTGAACACGTATGATCCAGTTATTGTGTACTAGAAAATAGGTACGTATTAAGAACTTAAACGAATAAATAAAGCATCTGATGGTACATGGAAAAAACACCTCTTGCATTCGCATACTAAGTGTGCAAATGCAATGGAGGTGTTTTTATTTGAAGACAAGAGTTCATTGTTTATAAGAAACAAAGTGGGAAGAGATTGAGATGGAAAAATAGATATATATAATCAACAAAATTGACATTGAATATCATTTTCACTTAATATAGAATCGTTGCATTTAATTAGACATGACTTTTTATTAATATAGTAGATTTCTAATAAGGTGTCCCATTTAAGAATTTAAAAGTAGGGAAGGGTAATATAAAATGAATTGGAAAAAAGGCGGATTATGGGTTATTATTTTTTTCGTTGTAAAAGGAACGATTTCTACACTTTTAATCGTTACAGGTGCTAAATATTTTGATTTATCATTCATGCAATTGTTCGTATTGATACTAATCTTATTAGTGATTTCTCTAATAAGTCGAAAGTTGCTGTATAGACATAAACAAAACAAAAAGCAAAAAGAGCTAAATATATAAGGAAGCCCCAGAGATCTTTGGATTTCTGGGGCTGTATTGTTAACAGCTTGTTTTACTCAAGCTGTTAACAATACAGAGGTACAACAACTGAAAGTGAAAAATGATACATTGCAAAAAGAAGTTGTTACCTTAGCTACTTTTTTGCGAAACCAGTCTTAACTGCTCGTACATAATCATTCCAAGCGTGAACAGATATATCAGCATCTGGATGCATCATTTCGAACCCATGATAAGCTCCAGGATATAAATGGAATTCAACATCAACACCAGCTTCTGCAAGTTTGGTTACATAAGTTAGTGTTTCACTACGGAATGGGTCCAATTGACCAACACATGTGTAAGTGCGTGGTAAATTACGATAATCTTCTGCTCGAGCAGCGGCTGCATAGGCAGGAATATGATCTGTTCCATGTAATTTCCCTAAATACATTTTCCAGCCAGCTTCATTTGATTTTTGATTCCAAATAAATCCTTTTTTAATTTCATTTGCAGAAGGTGTATTATTACGATCGTCAATCATTGGATAAAGTGGCATTTGGAAACAAATAGAAGGGTACTGTCGATCGCGAGCTAATAATGTTAATGCAGCTGTTAGTCCGCCCCCAGCGCTCACTCCTGCAACACCAATTCGATTCGAATCAATGTTTAATGTCTCCGCGTTATCAGCAATCCATTTTAATGCTGCATAACAATCTTCAATTGGAGCTGGATAAGGATGTTCAGGAGCTAAACGGTAATCTACAGAAACGACCATACAGTTAGCCTCTTTTGCAATTTTTACAGCAAGATCATCATTATCATTTATAGATCCCAAGATATATCCGCCACCATGTATCCACAACAGGGCAGGTAAGGATTCATTATTTGATTTTGGACGATAAATTTTTAATCGTAATGGATTCGCATCAGGTCCCTCAATGACCTCATTTGTTACAGAAAGAGTTTCATCAACAATGGTAGGTGGGAAGACTTTTGACGCTTCTTCTCTCATTGTTGGCAAACACTCTGGGCGTAAATCTTGATCTGGATACATTTCTAAGCCTGGTAATAATGCTGGGTTTACTCGGTTCTTCATTTGAAAAAACTCCTTTTTTAATTTTTTATGAAAGATAAAAGATGAAATATTATTTTAACTAATTTAATTGTGACGAAATCACCACAATTAAATTGAAGCTATAAACTAGCTATGTGTAGCAATTTATCATAAGTATTAATCGAAATCGATAAACAAAAATGTATATATGTATCAAAATGAGACATATATATCAAAATGGTTCATTTTTTAATAAATTTTTAAATGTATAAATGATGTACATTTAAAAATTAGCATTTAGGAAGTACCCACTTTCTTAACTTTTCACATATACTTTGAGCGTTCTTTTCTCTTTCCGAAGGGATGAACTATCTTGAAATGGATTGATGAGGGTGTATTATAAAAAAAGCATGTCTCTTCTTGCGATATAAAGAAGAGACATGCTTTTTCTTTTATTTTGTATATTTTGACACCTAGAAAAAATAAAACAGAATTTAATGTAATGAAGCAAAAGAATGTAGAATGTGATTAAAATTTAGGGTTTTAAAGAGTTTAATGCTAATTTCATATAAGTATCCATCCTCTGTTCTAAAGAGTATGTTCCTTCTAAAATACACCAATCTAATATAAGCCCTCTAGCAAATGTAAAAAGATACGTTGTTATTTCTTCTACACTCATATCATTTGTTAATTCTTTTTCAAGTTGTCCTTTATAAACAAAACCATTTAGAGCTTTGTAAATTAATGAAGGCTCATATATAAATGCTCTTTTGTTTAAATCATTAAGAAGATTTATATGTAACTCCAATTTAGTCGTATATTCAGCTATGCAGTGGAAGAAGTTTAAAATAGTTGTTTGCACTGTTTTATTTTGATCTATATTTTCTAATTCAGCATGTAGGTTTTCATCAATTTGTTGAAATATTTTTTTATAAATATCCTCTTTGGAAGAAAAATAATGATAAAAAGTTCCTACTGAAACATTTGCTTTTTTACAAATATCTTCAATTGTTATATTCTCAATTTTTTTTTCTTTCGTTAAATTTAAAAACACATGAAATATATTGTTCTGTGTTAGTAGTGCTTGTTGTTTTCTTTTGGTCAAATTTTTTTTACACAAAGTTTATTCCTCCTTAATTATATATTAACTGATATTTTAGAAATGAAAAAGTGGTTTGAAAATATAGTTGATTGTTATATAACCTTCATTACACAGAATGTTATTCGGTGAATTGTATTCTGTGTAATGAAGATGTTTTTTTGAGGGGAGATGTTACATATGAAAACCACTTATGAATCAATCGTTATGATTCCTACGAATAAGCGAATAGAACAAAGGACTTCGAAACTCCATTTGAATCATTTGTATGGTATAAAGAAATGCGGGAAAAAGAACCTATCTGTTTTAATCATCATGCTGAGTTTTTAAAGTAGCGTCTCTTTTTACATGTAATTTGTTTGTTCTTCTCCTTTTCAAAGGGAATGGATCAATGTGGAATTTAAATGTACAAAATGAAGTGGAAATTCGTAGAGCTTGTTGTTTTCTTTGTGCCGGATTTTTTATACAACATGTATCCCCCTTTAATGGGCAGTAAGACCCCCACCTCAAAATTTAGCGAAAGCAAAGAAGTTAGGTGGGGGATCAACTACCCATAAAAGCCCGATTGGTGAAGGCTGATTATATATGAATTGATATCTTAAAAACAGAAAATCAGTTTGAATATTTTGTTTTTTGGTGTATAATCCTCAATGCGTCGAATGTTATTCGGTGAATTTCATTCGGTGTGAAAATATTTTTAGAGGGGAGACTGTTATATATGAAAACACCTTACCAATCAATTGATATGATTCCTACAAGTAAGCTGATAGGAAAAAAGGCGTTAGAAGATCCTTATAAACCATTTGCATGGTATAAAGAGATGCGGGAAAAAGAGCCCATTTGTTTTAACCATCAGGCTGATATGTGGAATGTTTTTTTGTACGAAGATGTAAAAACTGTTTTAGAGGATAAAGAGCATTTCTCTAATATTATGCCCGAGAAGAAAAAGTCTCCATTTCCACAAAGTATTCTTGGGATGGATCCGCCAAAACATACGCAAATTCGCTCTATTGTAAATCGGTCTTTCACTCCTAAATCATTAAGAGAATGGGAGCCGAGAATCCAGCAAATTACAAACGATATACTTAATCCATTATCCAATCGTAAAACTTTTGATATTGTAAGGGAGTTATTTTATCCGTTACCAGTTATAGTAATTGCTGAAATGTTAGGGGTTTCTGCTAAGGATATGGAAAGGTTTAAGAAATGGTCTGATATTATCGTAAGTTCACCGAGTCATGATGATCCGGATTATTTGGCAGAATTTTTTCATACACGTTTACAAGCAGAAAATGAATTAGGAGATTTTTTTGAAGAAATCATACAACTCAATCGAGAAAAATCCCAAAAAGATGCAAAAGACATTATTTCTTTATTAGTTCAAAGTGAAGCGGAAAAAAGCATTTCAGGTAAAGAATTAGTATCGTTTTGTAAACTACTATTAGTAGCGGGAAATGAAACAACGACCAATTTACTTGGAAACGCATTATATTGTTTTATAGAATATCCAAATGTTTATGAGCAATTACAACAGGATATATCTCTTATTCCAAAAGCAATTGAAGAAGTATTGCGGTATCGTTCACCGGTTCAAAGAATTACACGAAGAGTAAAAAAAGAGATTCAATTAAAGGAACAAACTTTACAAGTAGATCAAATCATCTCAGCTTGGGTAGGATCAGCTAATCGTGACTCGCATCAATTCACAGATGGTGATAGTTTCAACATCTATCGTGGGCGAAATCCTCATCTAACATTTGGGCATGGTATCCACTTTTGCTTAGGCGCGCCTCTAGCTAGATTAGAAGCTAAAATTGTATTGACAGAATTAATAAAAAGATATAAATCATTTTCGTTTATTGACGAGAATCTTCCTACTCCTATCTCGAATAGTAGTACTATATATGGATTAAGTTCTTTCCCTGTGAAAAGTGAACTACTCCATATAAAATAAGCATTTTGGCTCTGGCTTAAGTGCCAGGGCCAATTTTATTCATAAATTAGAGCTATCGAGCTAAAGTTAAAAATTATTTTATAAAAAGTATTATATTTAGGAAAAAGAATTCCATATTATTATGGATTTAGGCATACTAAAAGAAAAAAGACTATGCGGTCTAAACTATTATAATTTTAAGCATTACTTGGGAGCTAAATATAGGAGGATACTTGAATTGAGCAATTTTACACGTTTACGCACGCAAAACATAATAAAAGATGCGTTCATGGAGTTATTAAAAGAAAAAACATTTTCATCCATCACAATTAATCATATTTGTGAAAAAGCAATGATTCATAGAAGCACATTTTACCGGCATTACGAAGATAAATATGAGCTATTTAGTGATGCTTCAAATTCCATCGCAATTAGCCTCTTTGAACAAACAAAGCAAGGTATGGATTTACAACGTACATTATTTGAAGAAATAATTGAATACATCGATGTTAATCGTACATTGTTTTTTAATATTACCAGTAAAAATAATAGCCTTGAGTTATACGAAAAATTGATCCAGTATGGTTCGAAAGATTTATATGAAACCTCAATGAAATATAATGACCCACTTTCCAAACGAATCCAAAACTCTGAATATCCAATGGTACTATGCGATTTCTACTGTAGTGGTTTTTTTGAGATTATAAAGAAATGGATAGGGAATGAATATCCATTTTCAAAAGAAGAATTAATTAGGATTTCTAAAAATTTCTAAATAAATGAACCAATTCAAAATATATGTCTCACTTTGAGACATATATTATTTTTTGCTCATCGAATTCCTCCAAAACCTATGATAGATTAATGAACATAGCAAAAGAGAGCTGCTTTCATATTAAAAAAAATGAATTGCAATCTCATGCTCAATGAAAAAATATACAACAGTTGAATTGTTTAAAGGAGGATTTTTGATGAAAGCTGCAGTGTGGTATGGTGAAAGAGATATTCGTATTGAGGAAAGAGAAACGAAAGAATTACAACCGAATGACGTAAAAGTTAAAGTGGCATGGGCTGGTATTTGTGGTTCTGATTTGCATGCATACTTGCATCCAGGTTCAGTACCAATAAATATGAATACGGTAATGGGACATGAATTTTCTGGTGAAATTGCAGAGGTTGGTTCTCATGTAACAAAATTTAAAAAAGGTGACAGAGTATGTATCTATCCAATGATGCTTAAAGATCCTTCAAATGCTGAAACTGAACGTTTCATCACTTTAGACGCAGTTGGTGCACAAATCGACGGAGGGTTTGCTGAATATGTGATACTTCCACAAAAAACGATTTTTAAAATTCCAGATCATTTACCGCTAGAATTGGCAGCCATGGTTGAACCAGCAGCTGTATCTTTCCAATCCATTAAGGATTCAAATGTAAGAGAAGGGGATACTGTCGTTGTCTATGGAGCGGGTCTTATTGGGCTATTTGCTGTTTTAGGTGCAAAAGCTGCAGGTGCTTCTAATATTATTGTTATCGATCTATTTGATAGTCGACTTGATAAAGCAACTGAAATGGGTGCGACACACGTCTTTAATGCTAAAGAAGTAAATCCTGTTGAAGAAATTCGAAAATTATTCCCAAATGGAGCAGATGTGACAATTGAAGCTGCAGGTGTCGAGTCAACATTTAATCAAGCTATTCAATCAACTAAAGTTCGTGGCACAATGATAGTTATCAGCTTCCACACGCAAGATATCCAATTTAATGTTCCTGCTTCACTAATCTTTAGTGGTGCAAAATTAATGGGATCTGTAGGATACAGCAATGAAACTTACAATGAGGTTATTGAATTATTTGCTAATGGAAGATTACCCGCGCAATCAATTATTACAAGCAAAATTGATATAGATAATATTGCTGAACAAGGCTTTGAAGCGTTAATTCATGATAAATCTCAAGCGAAAATTTTAGTTAAATTAAGTGGCGCACATTAATCTTATTGTAGATAAATGAATTTGTGGAGATGAAAAATTTGTAAAGCGGTTAAGAATATTAGAGTTGGGGGAATATGGGTATGAATATTGGGATTATTGGTGCTGGCTTTATTGGGTCAACTTTGGCGAAACAGCTTGTCGCTTTGGGGCATCAGGTTAACATCTCAAATTCACGCGGGCCAGACACTTTGGCAGAGGTCGCAACTCTTACTGGAGCGAGTCCGGTGACTAATGAAGAAGCGGTGCGTGGAGCCGAGCTTATTATTCTGGCGATCCCTTTCGGCAAAATTGCGTCACTTCCTCGTGGATTGTTCGATCTTCGACAAGCAAAAGCCTTTATCATCGATACCAACAATTATACTATACATCGGGATGGCAGAATTGAACAACTCCTTGATGGCAGCATAAAAACGGAAAGCCGTTGGGTAGAGCAGCAAATCGGTGCCCCAGTCGTCAGAGCGTTCAGCAACATCGTAGCTCAGCGTATTATTGATCTGGCGAAACCGGAAGGCGCTGAGGACCGGATTGCACTACCGGTTTTTGCAGATAATCCTGAGGCCAAAGCGGTTGTGATGAAGCTTGTCAACTCAATCGGCTTCGCTCCTGTCGATGGCGGTTCCATAGACGATTCATGGCGTGTTCAGCTTGGCACCCCTGCGTCTGGAACGCCTGATTTTATCGAGAAGGATTTGAACGCTGTGGCATTGAAGAGGGCACTTTCAGAAGCTACTGTTGAGCAAAATGCAAATTACCGCACCTCGGCTCTTGAACGCCTGCAATCATAACATGGGATTGATATTCCCATGAAAATTCCTCTACCTGCATAGGAGGGCACTGAAAATTCCAATAAAGATGATTAGCGAGTCCATGAACGAATTTCGTTCATGGACTCGCTTTTTTATGTCCGTTCTAGGCTAACGCTTTTTGCGGGTATGGTTTCAGTCTATAGCTATTAACTTAAGGAGACTAAAAATATTGTTTGAAAACTTGTTTATATAATTCATCCATTTTATACTCTTTCGCGTATAGTGAGTAGTCTTTGTTTTTAACTAATTTATACTAAAAAGACTACGGAAAAAACTTTATTGTTATTTAACAGAAGCGAAGTATCTAAACAAACATGGTAATGGCTTTTTGCATGTTATTTTGGTTTATCTAAAAATTTATTTCATAGTGCATGATCTATTTTAATCAAATGTCATGTAAATATGTCCTCCAATGACAAGGTTAAATCCATTCATTTCGTCATCGTAGCTTCGTTATCTTGCGGTTACATTCCAAAATGCGTACAATAGCGTGCCTTCAAGGTTATACTGATGCTGGAGGTGATGCAAAGTGACATACGATTGGGAAATGAATTCGAAACAAACTAATTAACAATTAGATTCTTACAAGTGAATTCCATCAGTATACCAATTGGTTTATAAACAAATGCGGAAGTATCTTTCGGAAGATGAGCTTTTCATTAGCCAGGTAATTTTTAAACATCAAGTTTTCATTTTGAAACTAAACTCGCTTGTATAGCAGGTTTCGAATTTTTATGTGGTACAGACATTAGTTGAAAGATAGTTTTTGCCTACTCTGACTTATATCGTAAACTTGATCATTTATAAAGATGGATTTAACGGGGGGATATTATGAAAGGTAGCAAACATTTTAATTTTCACAAGCTTTGGCTAGGACAGTCTATAAGTTTGTTAGGTACTCAGTTTACAATAGTAGCTTTGCCACTTTTTGCATTAGAGGTGTTACAAACAAGTGAAGCAAATGCTGCTATGCTTCGTGGGGTTATATTCGTCCCTTACCTAATTTTTGGGTTAGTAGCCGGTGCTTTAATAGACATTTTTCATAGGAAAAATGTTTTGCTAATTTGTAGTATATGTCAAGGCATATTGTTTTTATCAGTATTCATACTGACTGTAACAAATATAATAACGTTCCCTTTACTGGTATTTATCATGTTTTTAAATGGAATATTCACCACGTTTTACAACATTGCCATTCCTTCTTTCTTACCAGAAATAGTAACAGATAAAGACAACTTAAAAAAAGCAAATGCTCAACTAGCACTTTCGGAGTCTCTTTCTATAGTAATTGGTCCTATGCTAGCTGGAATCGTCATTACTCTAGTCGGATTAACAGGTTCATTCACTGTTGACGCAGTAACGTATTTTGTTTGTTTTATGTTTGTATTATTTATTTCAAAGTTTAAACCGCATACAGAGGGTTCTTTAAAAGACGTAAATATAAAATCCATATACGAAAACATATATGAGGGTTTGATATATTTCAAAAAACACCCTGTATTAGAGCCAATTGTGACATGTGGTGCTGTTTACGGTTTTTTTAAATACATATTAAATAGTATTTTAGTAATATTCCTTTATAAGGTAATGGGTCTATCTGAAATTGAAATAGGGTTTGTTGTAGGTTCAGCAGCGGTCGGATTTTTAATAGGTAATACGGTTCTCATGAAAAAAAGTCAACAAATTAATAATACAAAAATGCTTATTTATAGCGCTACTGTATCAGTTACCGGTTTGGCTTTTATACCGATAATGGGATATATGGGAACAGTTTACGGTATAGTAGCCGCAAGTATCATACATGGTATGGGAGAAGGTGTATTTGGCCCTTACGCTGCAACTATACGACAACTTGCCTCACCAAATCACATGCTGGGCCGAGTAAATGCTGTACAGCGCACGCTTAATTGGGGAGCTTGGGCATTGGGAAGTTTTACTAGTGCATTTTTAATTTCTATATTCGGCCTTCAAACTACGTTATTTATAGGAGGTTTCGGAACAACATTGTGTTTAGTGGCGTTGTTAAGACGAGGCGTATCAAAAGGAACTGACATTGAATATACGAGTTCATTTGAGAGGGGATGATTATGATGTATAAGGTATTAAAAGAAAATGACATAGAAAATAAACCACACATTTTATTTATAGGGGGATGGACAAAACCTATACAAGATGCATTAGATAGTGGGTATACCGTTTCGTATATAGGATCTTACGCTAAACACATATATTTTGATGGAGTTATCTTAGAAAAATGTTTCTATAAAAAAGAAATAGACACAACAAACATACCCTTGTCTATATACTATGCTGAAGAATTATTTAAAGAGAAACCCTTTCATGTGGTCGTATCTTTTAACGAAATAGCATTAGATACAGCTTGCATAATTGCAAAGATTTTTAATGTTCAAGGGCCTTCTTACAATGCTAATATGATAACTCGCAATAAAGACATGATGCGTGAAATGCTAGCAAGTAAAGACTTTTCAATAGATTCGATAGTTTGTAATAACACTGAAGATATTAATGAATTTTTGAATAAAAAAGATAGTGTTATAATAAAGCCGCCGATTGGGGCAGGGGGTAAAGGAGTATGTAAGCTAAACTCGAGAGATGACGTAGGAGTGTTTATTAAAGAAAATGGTATTCAACTACCTGTTTTAGTGGAAGAGTATATTGAAGGTGATATAGTTTATACGGTTGAAACCGTTTCTTATAACAAAAAACATTCTATACTTGCTATATCAGCTGAAGTATTTAAAGAAGATACATTTATAATAAACTATACGATTATGCCGGCACCTATAGATGAATCTCAAAAGCAATTCATTATGGAGAAAGTAATGTTATTTTTGGATGATATGCAAATGGAAAACGGCATTACTCATACAGAAATAAAGATAGACAAACACAATAAACCAATAATTATAGAGTCTCAAGTTAGAATAGGTGGCGGCAACATCTGGAAGATGGTGGAACTAACAACTGGCATATCTCAATTTGGATACTATTATGATGCGCTAGCTACTGAGACTATAGATGAATTTAGATGTGTACCTTCAAAATGTCAAGCTATGTCTTTAAGCTTGATTCCAAAACCAGGTTGCTTAAAAGAAATCAAGTATAAAGGATTAACTAACATATCCGAGGTCGTATTAATTGATCTAGTAGTAAAAGAGGGCGACACCATACCAACTATTGTAGATAGCACGCAACGCAAAGGGTCTATATTATTTACGGCTAATGATATAAAACATATGTACGAAGTTGCAGAGGAAATATGTAACAACATAACGTTTGTTTATCAAGATTTGTCAGAATGGAAACCTTCTTTTAAAAAATATATGTAAAAAGAAATGTGGAAAATGACTGGTTTATATAAAAAGGACAATTTAAACGACATGTGTATGTTAATTAACAATTAGGTAAGAGTGAGGCCGATGCATTAGCTAAAGTTATATTTTTCTATGAAAATGGCGAGTTTATATAACGAGTCCTTCAATGGAAATTACAATTAGCCGAATTTTATCCTTAGTGGGATAAAACTCGGCTTTTTTGTATTGAAATGTGCTTAGCGTGTTTTTTTAGAAATACTGGCGGTACCCATACCTATCAAGATAATATTTTGATGTCCCCCAAACAAAAAAATTGTTTCTTCACAGTTAGTTGTTTATGAAAATAGAGTTCATTTTTTGTGTGTGGATATTCGCTTTTCTTGGCTTGATGGAAATGTGGCCCTCCCCCTTATAAACCGTACAAAAATCTTTCAAATAGCTCTAACTTGCACAATGCTTCCCGTTAATATAATACGCTGATTCTGTGAAAACCGTAAATACAACCTCTACTTCTGGAAGTCCAAAATCCATTACATATGTAGTAATGGCCTTGGCAAATCGATCACGAATTTCCTGTCCGCGCTCGAACCATTTCACTTCAATAAGAGGAAACGCTTCTATTTCTTCTCCATTGAATACAAATGTAGAACTTGGTAGTTCCAACGTAAAATTATCCGTACCACACTCACAAATCTCTGCGAGCTCTTCTACTAATGGCTTGCTTATGCGTTTTAATTGTTCAGTAGTAATTCCACGAAATACAACATGCGGCATATGAATCCCTCCGTTAGATAGCTTTATATTTGCTCACATCATAACATAATTTATTTTACTGCACTAACATCTATTGGTATATTTCAATGACATTCTTAAAAATGATTATATGTTATTGAAGCAATACATGTATTGTAACTAGCTAAAACATTTGAGAGCTCGGTAATTGGGTAAATAAAAAAAGCTTTATCATTCTCCCTGTAAGGAGGCATGAGGGAAGGGAGAGTTGCGCTTCGCTTATATATTTTAAAAAGAAAAGACACCTTAAGGTGCCTTCCTCCGACTTGATAACCACTTTAATTTTAATAACATTGGATTTCCATCCGAATACTATTTTACTATGTTAAGTAATGTTGGTCATTGAGAAAGTTCAAATAAGTACTGTTCATATATAGTTACACCTAGGAGGATGCAAGATGTAATACAGTTTTTTATTTATCTAACAACAAAAAGAATCCTAAAACCGTGCCGGGATAGGAATGTATAAAAAAATACATAGATCGATAGAACAAAGAAAGGAGGTTCCGTTGTAAAGGGAAGAGGCCTTCTTGTCCTTGCTACCGATAATAATGTGTTATGTAGACAATACTTGTATAGATAGGGTATATAACCCATACTCATCAAGTTAAAAGCTCATACTACCCCCAGAACGTTTTGTACAGCACCGAGGATCATTCTGTTTTGCTGATCCAGATGAAAAGCTAAGTTATGCTTATGCAATGAACAAACATAGATTTGGCATGGCCAATGAACGAAGAGAACTTGCACTAAGAAAAGCCCATATACAGTTGCCTCTGGAAAAATGAAAATACGTAAAAATAGTTAGAAATATTTTTGTGTTGTAAGGTTTTTGGCTATGAATAGTGGAATAAATAGTAAGTATTCAACAGTTCAAATAAAACGAGACATCTTTTTATTTTAAGAAAAAAGATGTCTCGTTTTATGATAAAATTCATTTAGTGTATATTTTCGTTAAAATGTGGGTGGGACCCCATGCCCATCAACTTAAGAATTTTCACTACCCCCAAGTGACAAAAAACGTTATTCTTTCTAAAAAGCTAGCT
>NZ_JAQFUY010000017.1:0-103019 GCF_027716745.1 Bacillus cereus group sp. Bc010 | reverse complement strand
ATAGGTTCGAGGTGGAAGCATGGTGACATGTGGAGCTGACGAATACTAATAGATCGAGGACTTAACCATATAATATGAAGCAAATGTTATCTAGTTTTGAAGGAATATGCCTTCATAGTTTGGTGATGATGGCAGAGAGGTCACACCCGTTCCCATACCGAACACGGAAGTTAAGCTCTCTAGCGCCGATGGTAGTTGGGACCTTGTCCCTGTGAGAGTAGGACGTCGCCAAGCAAAAGCCTAAGTCGTTTCGACTTAGGTTTTTTTGTGTTTATTTTTATATATCAAATGTCATAATCCGTAAATTTAGTAATCTTAATGAGAGAAAAGAATGAAAATGAGGCTATTGAGGGTAATAGTAATGATTTTTTTGCTTTTCAGGCTTTCTAAGTGCTCCCAAACAATCCTTATGATAGGAACTGTTATTCTTACTACAAGTATATATTTTACATAATGAGAGTAAGAAAAGCGGGATGAAAATAAGTATTCAATCCTTACAGTAATGAATGCGATACAAAGGAATAGAAACGATATGCTTTATTCCGCATTAACGGGCAGTAAGACTCCCACCTCAAAATTCAGCGGAAGCAAAGAAGCTAGGTCGGGGATCAACTGCCCGTAAAAGCCCGATTGGTGAGGGTTGATTAAAGTTTCACTTTATATAAAAGCATACGTAATTAATATACAAACGGTTTTGTGTATGGTAGATCTCTAGAAATATATATTCTAATTGCTTATCCTTCTTGCATATAGTTACAATTATTCTTTTGAATATAACTAAAACACGAACGTTATTGGTGAGTAATAAAAAAACATTCGATTATTTGTTGACATTGTTTATGAAATATTGTTAATATAGCCATAGAAAGAATAATATATAAGACCTCATATAATCGCGGGGATATGGCCTGCAAGTCTCTACCTAACGACCGTTATTCGTTAGACTATGAGGGAAAGTCACTCGGTATTTTTCTATTCACAAGGGATACGTATGCCTGAGTAGAGCGCTTTCTCTCATAGTAAAAGAGAAACTGTTCTATTTCAGGCTTTTTTTATTTGAATCGGGGGGATTCTAATATGAAATCACTAGTTGGAGTCATAATGGGAAGCACGTCAGACTGGGAAACAATGAAATATGCTTGTGACATTTTAGATGAATTAAATATACCGTATGAGAAAAAGGTTGTATCCGCTCATCGGACTCCGGATTATATGTTTGAATATGCAGAGACGGCTCGTGAACGTGGATTGAAAGTTATTATTGCTGGAGCTGGTGGAGCAGCACATTTACCAGGAATGGTTGCAGCGAAGACAAATCTTCCTGTAATCGGAGTTCCAGTTCAATCAAAAGCGTTAAACGGCTTAGATTCATTATTATCCATCGTCCAAATGCCAGGAGGGGTTCCAGTTGCAACTGTTGCAATTGGTAAGGCTGGTTCAACAAATGCTGGTTTACTTGCTGCACAAATACTTGGATCATTCCATGATGACATATATGATGCATTAGAATTGAGAAGAGAAGCAATTGAAAAAGATGTGCGCGAAGGTAGTGAGCTAGTATGACGAGAATCATTTTACCTGGAAAAACAATCGGTATTATTGGAGGCGGCCAGCTAGGAAGAATGATGGCATTGGCGGCTAAGGAGATGGGATATAAAATTGCTGTTTTAGATCCTACAAAAAACTCACCATGTGCACAAGTTGCTGATATTGAAATTGTTGCATCATATGACGATTTAAAAGCAATTCAGCATTTAGCAGAGATCAGTGATGTTGTCACATATGAATTTGAGAATATTGATCATAGATGTTTACAATGGCTTGAAAAACATGCTTACTTACCGCAAGGCAGTCAGTTGTTAAGTAAAACGCAAAATCGTTTTACAGAAAAGAATGCGATTGAGAAAGCAGGATTACCAGTAGCAACGTATAGAGTAGTTCAAAATCAAGGTCAGCTTACTGAAGCAATCGCTGAGTTATCATATCCTTCCGTCTTAAAAACGACGACAGGCGGATATGATGGGAAAGGGCAAGTTGTTTTAAGAAGTGAGGCTGACGTTGATACAGCGGGAGAGCTTGCGAATGCGGCAGAGTGTATTTTAGAGAAATGGGTGCCTTTTGAAAAAGAAGTATCAGTTATTGTCATTCGTAGTGTAAGTGGTGAAACGAAAGTATTTCCGGTAGCGGAAAATATTCATGTAAATAACATTTTGCATGAATCCATCGTTCCAGCTCGCATTACAGAAGAACTTTCTCAAAAAGCTATTGCTTATGCAAAAGTGCTTGCGGATGAACTAGAACTTGTGGGAACACTAGCGGTAGAGATGTTTGCTACAGCTGATGGTGAGATTTACATTAATGAATTAGCACCAAGACCTCACAATTCAGGACACTATACACAGGATGCATGTGAAACGAGTCAATTCGGCCAACATATTCGAGCAATCTGTAATTTACCTCTTGGAGAAACAAATTTGTTAAAACCAGTTGTCATGGTAAACATTTTAGGCGAACATATAGAAGGGGTCCTAAGACAAGTGAATAGATTAACCGGGTGCTATTTACACTTGTATGGAAAAGAAGAAGCAAAAGCAAAAGCGCAGCGAAAAATGGGGCATGTTAATATTTTAAATGATAATATTGAAGTCGCTCTAGAAAAAGCGAAGAGTTTGCATATTTGGGACCATCAAGAACAACTGTTGGAGGGAAAAAGATGATTAGTCGTTATACACGCCCAGAAATGGGTGCAATTTGGACGGAAGAGAACAAATTTAAAGCGTGGTTAGAAGTTGAGATTTTAGCTTGTGAAGCATGGGCTGAGCTTGGCGATATTCCGAAAGAAGATGTTAAAAAAATTCGTGAGCATGCATCATTTGATATTGATCGTATTTATGAAATTGAAAAAGAGACACGTCATGACGTAGTTGCATTCACTCGTGCTGTATCAGAAACACCAGCATTAGGCGAGGAACGTAAATGGATTCATTACGGTTTAACATCTACAGACGTAGTAGATACAGCGTTATCTTACATTTTAAAACAAGCGAATGAAATCATATTAAAAGACTTAGAAAACTTTGTAAGTATTTTAGCTAACAAAGCGAAAGAGCATAAATACACGATCATGATGGGAAGAACACACGGTGTTCATGCAGAACCAACAACATTCGGTTTAAAACTTGGTCTTTGGTATGAAGAAATGAAACGTAACGTAGAGCGTTTCAAACAAGCTGCTAATACAGTTCGTGTTGGTAAATTATCTGGTGCGGTTGGTACATATGCAAATATCGATCCATTCGTAGAAAAGTATGTTTGTGAAAACTTAGGATTAGAAGCAGCACCAATTTCAACACAAACATTGCAACGTGATCGCCATGCACATTACATGTCAACACTTGCATTAATCGCAACGTCTATCGAAAAGATGGCAGTTGAGATTCGTGGTTTACAAAAGAGTGAAACACGTGAAGTTGAAGAAGCTTTCGCCAAAGGTCAAAAAGGTTCTTCTGCAATGCCGCATAAGCGTAATCCAATTGGATCTGAAAATATGACTGGTTTAGCTCGTGTTATCCGCGGTTATATGATGACAGCTTATGAGAATGTTCCATTATGGCATGAGCGTGATATTTCTCACTCTTCAGCAGAACGCGTAATTTTACCAGATGCTACAATCGCGTTAAATTACATGCTAAACCGCTTTGGTAATATTGTTAAAAACTTAACTGTATACCCAGAGAATATGAAACGTAATATGACAAGAACATACGGCTTAATTTATTCTCAGCGCGTAATGCTTACGTTAATTGACAAAGGTATGGTGCGTGAAGAAGCTTACGATATCGTACAACCTAAAGCAATGGAAGCTTGGGAAACACAAGTACAATTTAAAGAGCTTGTAGAAGCTGATGAGCGTATTACGAGCAAGTTAACACAAGAAGAAATTAATGAATGCTTCAACTATGAGCATCATATGCAACACGTTGATACAATCTTTGAACGCCTTGGATTAAACGAAGCGTAAAATTTCATATGGCACAGAATAGAGTCATTCTGTGCCATTCTTTATAAAAACATTATTCACATTTTTCAAACTACAGGGGGCTTGCGAAATGCAAAAGCTAGAATTGCTGTATGAAGGTAAGGCAAAAAGAATTTATCGTACAGAATCAGCAGATATGGTTTGGGTAGAGTACAAAGATAGTGCGACTGCTTTCAATGGGGAGAAAAAAGAGACGATTACAGGAAAAGGTCGTTTGAACAATGAGATTACAACTTTATTGTTCAGAAAGTTACAAGAAGTAGGAATTAAAACACACTTTGTTGAGAAGCTATCTGAAACAGAACAACTTGTTAAAAAAGTGAGTATTATTCCTTTAGAAGTTGTCACAAGAAATGTAATTGCAGGAAGTCTTTCAAAACGATTAGGAATGGAAGAGGGAACTGTACTTGCAGAACCAATCGTAGAATTTTACTTCAAAGATGATGATTTAGGAGATCCGCTTGTAACGGAAGATCATATTCGTGTATTAAACGTTGCATCGCCAGAGCAAGTAAGCGTATTACGAGATATGGCTCTACAAATCAATCAAGTGTTGATTGATCATTTCGCAAGCTGTCGTGTAAGATTAGTAGATTTCAAATTAGAGTTTGGTGTAACGGATGAAGGAGAAATCATTTTAGCAGATGAAATTTCACCAGATACTTGCCGTTTATGGGATGAAACGAGCAATGAGAAGTTTGATAAAGACGTATTCCGTCGTGATCTTGGAAATTTAACAGATGCTTATGAAGAGATTTTAAAACGTTTAGGGGGAATTTCACATGTATAAAGTTAAGGTATATGTAACATTAAGAGAAAGCGTATTAGATCCACAAGGAACAGCAGTAAAAGGAGCACTTCATAGCCTTTCATTCACAGAAGTACAAGATGTTCGAATTGGAAAGTACATGGAACTAACAATTGATAAATCGGTAACTGACTTAGATAGCAAGGTAAAGGAAATGTGTGAAAAACTATTAGCAAACGTTGTAATGGAAGACTTCCGTTATGAAGTTGAGGAGGTTGTCGCACAGTGAAATTTGCCGTAATAGTATTTCCAGGTTCGAACTGTGATGTCGATATGTTCCATGCAATTAAAGATGAGCTTGGCGAAGAAGTAGATTACGTTTGGCACGATACAGAGAATTTAGATGAATATGATGCAATTCTACTACCAGGTGGTTTCTCTTACGGTGACTACTTACGCTGCGGTGCTATTTCTCGCTTTGCGAATGCAATGAAAGCAGTACAGAAAGCTGCTGAGCAAGGAAAGCCAATTTTAGGTGTATGTAATGGATTCCAGATTCTTGTTGAATCAGGATTATTACCAGGAGCATTAATGAGAAATGAAAACTTAAAATTTATGTGTCGAACAGTTCAGTTACGTGTTGAAAATAATGAAACAATGTTTACATCACAATATGAAAAAGATGAAGTAATCAATATTCCAATTGCACATGGTGAGGGGAATTACTATTGTGATGAAGAGACTCTTAAACAATTAGAAGAGAATAATCAAATCGCATTCCGTTACGTAGAAAACCCGAACGGAAGCGTTTCAGATATTGCTGGTATTGTAAACAAAAAAGGAAATGTACTGGGTATGATGCCACACCCAGAGCGTGCTGTAGATGAATTACTTGGCGGTGCTGAAGGGTTAAAAGTCTTTCAATCTATCTTAAAACAGTGGAGGGAAACATATGTCGTTAATGCTTGAACCAAATCCAACACAAATTAAAGAAGAGCGCATATATGCGGAAATGGGGCTAACAGACGAAGAGTTCGCCATGGTTGAAAAGATTTTAGGCCGTCTGCCAAATTATACAGAAACAGGATTATTCTCTGTTATGTGGTCTGAACATTGTAGTTATAAAAATTCAAAACCAGTACTTCGAAAATTCCCAACAACAGGTGAGCGCGTCTTGCAAGGGCCTGGGGAAGGTGCTGGAATTGTAGACATCGGTGATAATCAAGCGGTTGTATTTAAAATGGAAAGTCATAACCACCCTTCTGCTATTGAGCCATATCAAGGAGCAGCAACAGGTGTTGGCGGTATTATTCGTGACGTATTCTCTATGGGAGCACGTCCAGTAGCTCTATTAAACTCACTTCGATTTGGAGAATTACAATCACCACGTGTGAAATACTTATTCGAAGAAGTAGTAGCAGGAATTGCGGGATACGGTAACTGTATCGGTATTCCGACTGTTGGCGGCGAAGTACAGTTTGATCCATGTTATGAAGGAAATCCACTTGTAAATGCAATGTGCGTAGGCTTAATTAACCACGAAGACATTAAAAAAGGGCAAGCGCACGGTGCTGGAAACACAGTAATGTACGTAGGAGCATCAACTGGTCGTGATGGTATCCACGGTGCTACATTCGCATCTGAAGAGTTATCTGAAAGCTCAGAAGCGAAGCGTCCAGCAGTTCAAGTAGGAGATCCATTTATGGAGAAACTTCTTATTGAAGCTTGTTTAGAACTTATTCAATCGGATGCACTTGTTGGAATTCAAGATATGGGTGCAGCTGGTTTAACATCATCTTCTGCAGAAATGGCAAGTAAAGCAGGAATGGGTATTGAAATGTACTTAGATGATGTACCACAACGAGAAACAGGAATGACACCATATGAAATGATGCTATCTGAATCACAAGAGCGTATGTTAATTGTTGTGAAAAAAGGTAGAGAGCAAGAGATAGTAGATTTATTTGAGAAGTATGGTCTTGCAGCCGTTACGATGGGGAAAGTAACGGAAGACAAAATGCTTCGTTTATTCCATAAAGGTGAAATGGTAGCTGAAGTACCAGCGGATGCTCTTGCAGAAGAAGCGCCAATTTATCATAAACCATCACAAGAAGCAGCATACTTTGCTGAATTCCAGCAGATGAAAATGGAAACACCAAAAGTAGAAAATTATAAAGAAACGTTATTCGCTCTATTACAACAACCGACGATTGCAAGTAAAGAGTGGGTTTATGATCAATATGATTATCAAGTTCGCACAAGCACAGTTGTTACACCGGGTTCAGATGCAGCAGTTGTACGTGTACGCGGTACAGAAAAAGGATTAGCAATGACGACAGATTGTAACTCTCGCTACATTTATTTAGATCCAGAAATGGGCGGTAAAATTGCAGTAGCAGAGGCAGCACGTAATATCGTATGTTCTGGAGGAGAGCCACTTGCAATTACAGATTGCTTAAACTTCGGTAATCCAGAGAAACCAGAAATCTTCTGGCAAATTGAGAAATCAGTAGATGGTATGAGTGAAGCTTGTCGCACATTACAAACACCAGTTATAGGCGGAAACGTATCAATGTATAACGAACGTAGTGGTGAAGCGGTATATCCAACACCGACAGTTGGGATGGTCGGACTAGTACATGACTTAAAACATGTAACAACACAAGAATTTAAGCAAGCTGGCGATTTAGTTTATATTATCGGAGAGACGAAAGCTGAGTTTGGTGGAAGTGAATTACAGAAAATGCTTCACGGCAAAATTTTCGGCCAATCACCAAGTATCGATCTAGACGTAGAATTAAAACGTCAAAAACAAGTATTAGCAGCAATTCAAGCTGGCCTTATTCAATCTGCACATGACGTTGCTGAAGGTGGTTTAGCAGTTGCAATTTCAGAAAGTGCAATTGGTGCTAACGGCTTAGGTGCTACTGTGAAATTAGACGGGGAAGCAACAGCGGCATTATTTGCGGAATCGCAATCTCGCTTTGTGATAACTGTAAAACGTGAAAATAAAGAAGCGTTTGAGAAAGCGGTAGAAGCAATTCAAGTTGGAGAAGTAACAAATACAAATGAAGTGACAATTCATAATGAAGAAAATGAAGTATTACTTACAGCAAATGTAGATGAAATGAGAAAGGCTTGGAAAGGGGCAATCCCATGCTTGCTGAAATAAAGGGGTTAAACGAAGAATGTGGCGTTTTCGGAATTTGGGGGCATGAAAATGCGGCACAAGTTTCATATTACGGATTGCACAGTTTACAGCACCGTGGGCAAGAAGGCGCAGGCATTGTTGTAAATAATGGAGAAAAAATCGTCGGTCACAAGGGGTTAGGTTTAATATCGGAAGTGTTTTCAAGAGGAGAGCTAGAAGGATTGAACGGGAAATCAGCAATCGGACACGTACGATACGCGACGGCTGGTGGAAGTGAAGTGGCTAACGTTCAACCATTACTATTCCGTTTTTCTGATCATAGTATGGCATTAGCTCATAACGGGAATTTAATTAATGCAAAAATGCTTCGCCGCGAATTAGAGGCAGAGGGAAGTATTTTTCAAACAAGTTCAGATACAGAAGTACTTTTACACCTTATTAAACGTAGTACGAAAGATTCGTTAATTGAAAGTGTAAAAGAAGCTCTAAATAAAGTGAAAGGTGCGTTTGCATATCTTTTACTAACTGGAAATGAAATGATCGTTGCGCTAGATCCAAACGGATTCCGTCCCCTTTCAATTGGAAAGATGGGAGATGCTTACGTTGTAGCATCAGAAACATGTGCTTTTGATGTAGTAGGTGCAACATACATTCGTGATGTAGAACCGGGTGAATTACTTATCATTAATGATGAGGGAATTCACGTAGATCGTTTTACAAATGATGTAGAACATGCAATTTGCAGTATGGAATACATTTACTTCGCACGCCCAGATTCAAATATCGCTGGTGTTAATGTCCACGCAGCACGTAAAAACATGGGGAAACGTTTGGCGGCAGAAGCTCCTATTGAAGCTGATGTTGTTACTGGTGTACCAGACTCTAGCATTTCAGCAGCAATTGGTTATGCGGAGGCGACAGGTATTCCATATGAGTTAGGATTAATTAAAAATCGTTACGTTGGACGTACGTTTATTCAACCTTCTCAGGAACTGCGAGAGCAAGGGGTTAAGATGAAGCTTTCAGCAGTAAGGGGTGTAGTTGAAGGAAAACGAGTTGTTATGATTGATGATTCTATCGTACGAGGAACAACGAGTAAACGAATTGTTCGTATGCTTCGCGAGGCTGGAGCGACAGAAGTTCACGTAAGAATAGCTTCACCACCTTTGAAATATCCATGTTTCTATGGCATTGATATTCAAACGAGAAAAGAATTAATTGCAGCAAATCATACGGTAGAAGAAATTCGTGAAATGATCGGTGCAGACTCATTAACATTTTTAAGTGAAGATGGATTAGTAGATGCAATTGGACGTCCATATGAAGGGAAATACGGTGGCCTATGTATGGCGTACTTCAATGGAGATTATCCAACAGCTCTTTATGATTATGAGCAAGAGCTTTTAGAAAGTATGAAATAAGAAGAAAAAAGCTTCTACTTCTTTTTGATGTAGAAGCTAGCTTCTTTCTTAAAACGGCCCGCACAGGATAGGGAGAAATTAAAAGACGAGGTGTAGATAACGATGGCGAATGCATATAAGCAAGCAGGAGTAGATATTGAAGCTGGATATGAAGCGGTATCTCGCATGAAAAAACACGTACAAACAACAATGAGAAAAGAAGTACTAGGCGGTTTAGGCGGTTTTGGAGGTATGTTTGACCTATCAAAATTTGCATTAGAAGAACCTGTATTAGTATCTGGAACAGATGGCGTGGGAACGAAATTGATGCTCGCTTTTATGGCAGATAAACATGACACAATTGGTATTGATGCGGTAGCAATGTGTGTAAATGATATTGTTGTCCAAGGAGCAGAGCCGCTTTTCTTCCTTGATTATATTGCTTGTGGTAAAGCTGAACCTAGTAAAATTGAAAACATCGTCAAAGGTATATCAGAGGGCTGTCGCCAAGCAGGTTGTGCTTTAATTGGTGGAGAAACAGCTGAAATGCCAGGAATGTATTCTACAGAAGAATACGATTTAGCTGGTTTTACAGTTGGGATCGTTGATAAAAAGAAAATTGTAACAGGTGAAAAAATTGAAGCTGGTCACGTATTAATTGGCTTAGCATCTAGCGGTATTCATAGTAACGGTTATTCTTTAGTACGAAAAGTATTACTAGAAGATGGAGAACTATCTTTAGATCGCATTTACGGACGCTTAGAGCTACCTCTTGGTGAAGAATTATTAAAACCAACGAAAATTTATGTCAAACCTATTTTAGAACTATTGAAGAAATATGAAGTATACGGTATGGCACATATTACAGGTGGCGGATTCATTGAAAATATTCCACGTATGTTACCAGAAGAAATCGGTGCAGAAATTGAATTAGGATCTTGGGAAATTCAGCCGATCTTTAGTTTACTTCAAGAAGTTGGCAAGCTGGAAGAGAAAGAAATGTTCAATATTTTTAACATGGGTATTGGTATGGTAGTAGCGGTGAAGGAAGAAGATGCAAAAGATGTTGTTCGTCTTCTTGAAGAGCAAGGAGAAACTGCTCGTATTATTGGACGCACTGTACAAGGAGCTGGCGTTACTTTTAATGGAGGCACAGCGCTATGAGTAGATTAGCAGTTTTTGCTTCTGGAAGCGGATCTAACTTTCAATCTCTCGTTAATGCAGTAGAAGAAAAAAGATTGGATGCAGAAATTAGTTTATTAGTATGTGATAAACCAGAAGCACGCGCTGTTGGGCGAGCACATTATCATCATATCCCGTGTTTCGCTTTTTCAGCGAAAGCATATGAGTCAAAAGAAGCGTTTGAAAAAGAGATATTAAAGAAGCTAGAAGAGTATGAAATTGATTATGTTATTTTAGCTGGATATATGCGTTTAATTGGACCAACTTTACTAGAAGCTTACGGCGGAAGGATTATTAATATTCATCCATCACTATTACCGAGTTTTCCAGGGAAAGATGCTGTTGGTCAAGCGTTAGAAGCAGGTGTGAAAGTAACTGGAGTAACGATTCATTATGTAGACGCAGGTATGGATACAGGGCCAATTATTGCACAAGAAGCAGTAGTTGTTTCTGAAGGGGATACGAGAGAAAGCTTACAAAAGAAAATTCAACAAGTTGAACATAAATTATACGTAAATACAGTGAATCAAATTGTTCAATCTACGAAAGAACCAACTGTTAACTAACATACAACCAGGGGTGAAGGGTAAATGAAAAAGCGTGCATTAGTAAGTGTTTCAGATAAAACAGGAGTAGTAGAATTTGTTAAAGGTTTACTAGAACAAGGAATCGAAGTTATATCAACAGGCGGTACAAAAAAATTACTAGAAGAAAACGGCTTACAAGTAATCGGTATTTCTGAAGTAACTGGTTTCCCAGAAATTATGGATGGTCGTGTGAAAACATTACATCCAAATATTCATGGTGGTCTATTAGCAGTTCGCGATAATGAAACGCATGTAGCACAAATGAATGAGTTAGGTATAGAGCCAATTGATTTTGTTGTCGTTAACTTATACCCATTCAAAGAAACAATCGCTAAGCCTGATGTAACATTTGCTGATGCAATTGAAAATATTGATATTGGTGGCCCAACAATGATTCGCTCTGCTGCGAAAAATCACAAATTTGTATCGGTAATTGTAGATCCAGTAGATTACGATGTTGTATTAGCAGAACTGGAAGAGAACGGTGAAGTAAAAGAAGAAACGAAACGTAAATTAGCAGCGAAAGTATTCCGCCATACAGCAGCATATGATGCGTTAATCTCTAACTACTTAACAGAGCAAATGGGTGAAGAAAGCCCAGAAACATTAACTGTGACATTTGAGAAAAAGCAAGACTTACGTTATGGCGAGAACCCACATCAAAAGGCAACTTTCTATAAAGCGCCATTTGCAGCAACTTCTTCTGTTGCATACGCAGAACAATTACATGGTAAAGAATTATCATATAACAATATTAATGATGCAGATGCAGCACTTAGCATTGTAAAAGAATTTACAGAACCAGCAGTAGTAGCAGTAAAACATATGAATCCATGTGGTGTTGGAGTAGGAACTGATATTCATGAAGCATACACACGTGCTTATGAAGCGGATCCAGTATCAATCTTTGGAGGGATTATTGCAGCGAATCGTGAGATTGACAAATCTACAGCTGAAAAGTTACATGAAATTTTCTTAGAAATTATTATTGCACCTTCTTTCTCAAAAGAAGCTTTAGAAGTGTTGCAAAGTAAGAAAAACTTACGTTTACTAACTGTAAATATTGAAAAATCGACAAGTGCGAGCAAAAAACTAACTTCTGTACAAGGCGGACTTCTTGTTCAAGAGGAAGATACGTTATCATTAGATGAAAGTACAATTTCAATTCCAACAAAACGTGAACCTTCAGAGCAAGAATGGAAAGATTTAAAACTAGCTTGGAAAGTTGTAAAACATGTGAAGTCAAATGCAATTGTTTTAGCGAAAGATGATATGACAATTGGTGTCGGTGCGGGACAGATGAACCGTGTAGGTTCTGCAAAAATTGCAATTACACAAGCTGGTGAAAAAGCACAAGGTAGCGCGCTTGCATCTGATGCTTTCTTCCCAATGCCAGATACATTAGAAGAAGCAGCAAAAGCAGGAATTACAGCAATCATTCAACCAGGCGGATCGATCCGTGATGAAGATTCTATTAAAGTGGCGGATACGTATGGGATTGCGATGGTGTTCACTGGCGTACGTCATTTCAAACACTAATAGAGGGTGTTTAAAAAGTCCGGTTAAGATAACCTTCGCATGTCGTCGTTGCATTGCCAGTGCGGTACTCATGTAGGAGAACTACACTCCGTGTCCTCCTGGCAAATGCGCCTCGACCTGCTCGGTTCTCTTGATCCTCCTTTTTAAACTTACAGTGATATGAAAACAAACTAGGAGCATAGCTTCTAGTTTGTACTTATTTAAGTATTGGGGGATGAAATATGAATGTTTTAGTAATTGGACGCGGTGGGCGTGAGCATGCTTTAGCTTGGAAGTTTGCACAATCTACAAAAGTGAAAAAGGTGTATGTAGCACCGGGCAATGAAGGTATGCGCGATATTGCAACACCAGTTGATATTGATGAAAATGATTTTGATGCGTTAGTTTTATTTGCTAAAGAGAATAAGGTTGAATTAACTTTCGTTGGACCAGAAATTCCGCTTATGAATGGAATTGTTGATCGTTTTACAGAAGAGGGACTTCGCGTATTTGGTCCGAATAAAGCGGCTGCTGTTATTGAAGGTAGTAAAGCTTTTACGAAAGAATTGATGAAAAAATATGATATTCCAACTGCGGCATATGAAACTTTTACAGATTATGAAGAAGCAGTACAGTACATTCAAAAAGTTGGTGCACCAATTGTTATTAAGGCAGATGGATTAGCTGCTGGTAAAGGTGTAACAGTAGCGATGACGCTTGAAGAAGCATTACAGGCTGTGAAAGAAATGCTACAAGATGTAAAGTTCGGCGAAGCGAGTAAGAAGGTCGTTATTGAAGAGTTTTTAGATGGACAAGAATTTTCATTAATGGCATTTGTGAATGGAACAAATGTGCATCCGATGGTAATCGCGCAAGATCATAAACGAGCTTTTGATGGAGATAAAGGTCCAAATACAGGTGGAATGGGTGCATATTCTCCAGTACCACAAATTCCGGAATCAGCAGTTCAAGAGGCGATAAAAAACGTATTGCATCCAACTGCTAAAGCGATGATTGCAGAAAATCGATCGTTTACAGGCATTTTATATGCGGGACTTATTTTAACAAATGATGGTCCAAAGGTAATTGAGTTTAATGCTCGCTTTGGTGATCCTGAAACAGAAGTTGTATTACCACGCCTAGAAAATGATTTAGTTGATGTATGTAACGCTGTATTAGATGAGAGTGAACTAACGTTACAATGGTCAGAAGAAGCAGTTATTGGCGTTGTACTTGCTTCGAAAGGATATCCGGAAGCATATAAAAAAGGTGAAATTATTAAAGGGCTAGATGCATTGCAAGATGTGATTGTTTTCCATGCAGGTACAGCAATGAAACATGGTGACTTTGTAACGAACGGTGGTCGTGTATTATTTGTTGCTTGTAAGGCGAATAGTTTACAAGAAGCGAAAGATAAGGTGTATAAAGAAATCGGTAAAATTGAGAGTGATGGTCTATTTTACCGAAGTGATATAGGATATCGTGCAATTGGGCATGAGATGATGAGAAGCTAATATGTAAAAAATCTCGCTGAGAAATCAGCGAGATTTTTTATACATCTTTATCTTTTTTCAATTTCCCTTTTTGCTTTGCCATTTCTCGAAGTAAATACTCGATGTGTGCATTGACGCTACGAAACTCATCATTCGCCCATTTTTCGATGACTGCGTGTAATTCAGGATCAATACGTAATGGAAAGCTTTTCTTTTTAGCCATAGTGATTTACAACCTTTTAGTATAGGCTTCCTGTATTAATAACTGGTTGCGCACCTTTATCTGAAACGATGGCAACTAATAGGTTGTTCACCATATTCGCTTTACGCTCGTCATCTAATTCAAGTACGCCTTCTTCATCTAACATATGGATTGAATCTTTTGCCATCTTCACAGCACCTTCAACAATCTCTTTTCTAGCAGCTAATACTGCTTTTGCTTGTTGGCGTTGTAGCATTGCATGGGCAATTTCTGTTGCATAAGCTAAATGTGTTAAACGAGTTTCTAACACTTCTACGCCAGCAATTTCAAGGCGTGCTTCTAATTCACGTTTTAATTCTTCAGAGATTTCTTCAGTATTTCCACGTAACGTAATGCAAGTTTCATCTTGGAAATTATCATAAGGATATTTCGTTGCAACGTGGCGGATTGCCGTTTCGCTTTGAATTTCTACAAATCGATCATAATGTTCAACGCCGAACATCGCTTTTGCAGAATCAACAACTTTATAGACGATAACAGCTGCAATTTCAATTGGATTTCCGTCAACATCATTTACTTTTAATTTCTTACTATTAAAGTTCTCAACACGTAATGATACAGTTTGACGGAACGCGAACGGAATCGTTAAAAATAAACCGTTTTGACGAATTGTTCCTAAATAATTACCGAAAAACGTAATGACTTTTGCTTGATTTGGTTGAACAATACCAATACCTGTAGCAAGAACTGCAGCTAAAATAATAGTTAATGCTGCTCCTATGAAAATTTCTTGCACGAGGAAAAATACACCGATAGCGGCTAAAATCAAAATTCCAATAATCCCAAGAAAACCATTAATATAAAATACTTGTTTTTCTTTCATATGATCGCCTCCTGATATAAAAATGATATCACTTTTATATCATTTTAAGCAAGAGGTGTACACCTAATTTTATGAATTTTATTGATTATGTATATTTTAATGTTCTAAATGGGAATGTACGTTCTGTTTTTGTGATAAAATAAAGAAGACTTAACCGCCCACTGCAGCAGCTAAGTCCCTTTGAGAGCATCTTGCATCGTGACAAATGATTCAAAGCGGTTTTGCCAGGATTATATCTTCAATCGCTGACTCAATCTCTTTGTCAGAAGCGTCATAACTTCCATTTGACTGTGGTTTGTCATGATTGGAAGTTTGGTTCACTTCTTCTTTAGTATGTCCCTTTTCAGTGAAATTCATGCTAGGCATTTTAAATGCCCCCATGTTCATGTATTTTCCGAATTTCCACATTTCAACAATAGGGCAGAAACGAACAATTCCCTCTGCAACTTTCATTGCACCAATCCATAGCAAAATGTTAGACCAAGTGCACCAAGGTTTGCGCACGAGTTTCGTTGCACTACAACCGAAGAGGACAAGTCCGAGTGTAATTCGAATTAGGGCATTTATTGTACCGATATTTTGCTTCATTAGAAAAACACTCCTTTTATGAAAGTTGAAATAGATAATACTATTTCTTTTATTAGTATCCCTTTTGATTTTTCGGATATGTAATCCAACATTTGACGTGGAAAAAGATGTTGGATTGTGCGTGTGTGTAAGTAGCTTTTTTTGTTATAATGAAAGAATGCATAAAAGGAAGTTCAAAATTAAATCCTCTCGTTTGAAAAATGTGGAAGAGGGGATTCCAAACTTAATTCTCCGCTTTAAACAAATATTTAAGGTGAACTTAAAAAATCCTAATGAAAATAAACTGTTATTTTAAACAGAAATATATACAACTTGAGAAAAGAAAGGGTGTTTTCATGTACGATATTTCCGGATGGAAACATGTATTTAAGCTTGATCCGAATAAGGAATTAAGTGACGAACATTTAGAAATGATTTGTGAGTCTGGAACAGATGCTGTTATTGTAGGCGGAAGTGATGGGGTGACAATTGATAATGTACTACACATGCTAGTTAGCATTCGTAGATATGCAGTTCCTTGTGTGTTAGAGGTTTCTGATGTGGAAGCAATTACACCAGGATTCGATTTTTATTATATCCCAAGCGTTTTAAATAGCCGAAAGGTGGAATGGGTAACAGGCGTTCATCATGAGGCTTTGAAAGAATTTGGGGATATTATGGATTGGGACGAAATTTTTATGGAAGGATATTGTGTTTTAAATCCTGAAGCGAAAGTAGCCCAGCTTACAGATGCAAAGTGTGATGTAACAGAAGATGATGTGATTGCATACGCGCGTTTAGCAGACAAGCTATTACGTTTACCGATATTTTATTTAGAGTATAGCGGTACGTATGGAGATGTTGAACTTGTTAAAAATGTAAAAGCACAATTGAAACAAGCTAAGTTATATTATGGCGGTGGTATTTCTAATGCTGAACAGGCGAAGGAAATGGCGCAGCATGCTGATACAGTAGTTGTTGGAAATATTATTTATGATGATATAAAAGCAGCGTTAAAAACGGTTAAAGCAGTAAAAGGAGAGTAGGTGCAGGCGTATATGAGTATGACAGATAGATTATTAAATGGTTTAAATCCGCAGCAACAAAAAGCAGTACAAACAACGAACGGACCACTTCTATTAATGGCAGGCGCAGGTAGTGGTAAAACACGTGTGTTAACACATCGTATTGCGTATTTACTTGGTGAAAAAGGAGTAGCGCCATGGAATGTACTAGCTATTACCTTTACAAATAAAGCGGCTCGTGAAATGCGCGAGCGTATTGATACACTTGTCGGACCAGAAGCTGAAGATATTTGGATTTCTACGTTCCACTCTATGTGTGTACGTATTTTACGACGTGATATCGATCGCATTGGTATTAATCGTAACTTTACAATTTTAGATTCAGGTGATCAGTTAACTGTAGTTAAAAAAATTATGAAAGAGCGTAATATTGATCCGAAGAAATTTGAGCCGCGCTCTATTTTAGCTGGTATTAGTAATGCGAAAAATGAATTGTTATCTGCGGATAAATATGCGAAGAAAATTACAATTGCTGATCCATATGAAAAATTAACGAGCGATGTATATACAGAATATCAAAAACGTCTTTTGAAAAATAACTCACTAGACTTTGATGATTTAATTATGACGACGATTCAACTATTTGAACGTGTTCCAGAAGTACTAGAGTTTTATCAGCGTAAATTCCAGTATATTCACGTGGATGAGTATCAAGATACGAACAAAGCGCAGTACCTTCTTGTTAAACATTTGGCAGCACGTTTTAAAAATTTATGTGTTGTAGGTGACTCAGATCAGTCAATTTATCGCTGGCGTGGTGCGGACATTTCTAACATTTTGTCATTCGAAAAAGACTATGAGAATGCGCAAGTTATTCTGTTAGAACAAAATTATCGTTCGTCACAAAATATTTTAAATGCAGCGAATGCTGTCATTGAAAGAAATACGAATCGTAAACCGAAGAAATTATGGACAGATAATGAAGTTGGAAGCAAAATCTCTTACTATCGTGCTGCAACGGAAAAGGACGAAGCATACTTTGTTGCGAAAAAAATTCGCGACGATATTCAAATGGGAAAACGAAAATATACTGATTTTGCGGTGTTATATCGTACAAATGCGCAGTCTCGTATGGTCGAGGAGATTTTCCTGAAATCTAATATTCCTTACAAAATTGTCGGCGGTACGAAGTTCTACGACCGTAAAGAGATTAAAGACATTTTGGCGTATTTACGCTTAATTGGGAATCCAGATGATGAGATTAGTTTCGCACGTATTATTAACGTGCCAAAGCGCGGAATTGGTGCGACTTCTATCGATAAAATTATTAATTACGGTGTACAAAATGGAATTTCATTAACAGCTGTATTCGATGAGATTGAGCATGTTGGAGTAAGTGCAAAGGTTACAAAGGCAGTAAAAGAATTCGCAGGTTTATTACACAACTGGGTAAATATGCAAGAGTATTTATCTGTTACAGAATTGGTAGAAGAAGTTATTGAAAAAACCGGCTATCGCGACATGTTGAAAAACGAGCGTACGTTAGAAGCGGAAGGTCGTCTAGAGAACTTAGATGAGTTTTTATCTGTTACGCAAACATTTGAATCTCAAAGCGAAGATAAGAGCCTTGTTGCATTCTTAACAGACTTAGCACTTGTTGCAGATATTGATCGTGTAGATGAAGACCCGACTGCTGGTGAGGAAGTTATTTTAATGACGATGCACTCAGCGAAAGGATTAGAATTCCCAGTTGTCTTTATTGTTGGTTTAGAGGAAGGAATATTCCCGCATACTCGTTCCCTAATGGAAGAAGATGAAATGCAAGAAGAGCGTCGTCTTGCTTATGTAGGTATTACTCGTGCAGAAGAAGAGTTGTATTTATCAAATGCACAAATGCGTACTTTATTTGGTAGAACAAGTATGAATGCCGCATCCCGATTCATTACAGAAATCCCGACAGAACTAGTAGAACCATTAAATGAAACAGCACCGAAGCGTGAAACTTCGTTTGGTGCAAAAGGAAGAACGGCAAGTAGCAGTAAAATGACAACTACAACACGTTCTCGCTCAGCTTTCGCGCGTCCTGCAGCTAAGACGACAGGCGGCGAACAAATCGGCTGGGCGGTAGGCGATAAAGCTTCCCACCAAAAATGGGGAATCGGTACAGTCGTAAGTGTAAAAGGTGAAGGTGATGCAAAAGAATTAGATATTGCGTTCCCAAGCCCAATTGGTGTTAAACGTTTGTTAGCAAAATTTGCACCTGTGACGAAACAATAGGAAAGGAATGAGGATATGTCAAAAGAGATAGCAAAAAAACGTATAGAAGAACTACGTGATTTGTTAAATACATTTAACTATCAATATCACGTGTTAGACAATCCTTCTGTTTCTGATGCGGAGTATGACCGTAATATGCAGGAGCTTATAAAATTAGAAGCAGAGAACCCAGAGTTTATGAGTGAAGATTCTCCCTCCGTTCGCGTTGGGGGAACGGTTCTTGATATATTTGAAAAAGTAACACACAAGTCACCGATGTTAAGTTTAGGAAATGCATTTAACGAAGGAGATTTACGTGATTTTGACCGACGAGTACGTCAAGGAATTGATGATGCGAATGTAAGATATATATGCGAATTAAAAATTGACGGACTTGCTGTTTCACTTCATTATGAAAAAGGACGCTTTATTCAAGGGGCAACACGTGGTGATGGTGTAACAGGTGAAGATATTACTCAAAATTTAAAAACGATTAAAGCAATCCCGCTTCGTTTAAATGAAGAAGTAACGTTAGAAGCACGAGGCGAAGCTTATATGCCGAAGCGTTCATTCGTTAAGTTAAATGAAGAAAAAGAGCAAAATGGTGAAGATGTATTTGCAAATCCGCGTAATGCGGCAGCAGGTTCAATCCGCCAACTTGATCCGAAAATTGCAGCGAAGCGTAACTTATCTATGTTTGTATACGGTCTTGCGAATGTAGAAGAAAAAACAATCCTATCACATAGTGAATCGCTTGATTTCTTAGGTGAACTTGGATTCAAAACAAATCCAAATCGACGCACATGTGAAACAATTGAAGAAGTTATAGCTTATGTAGAAGAATGGCAAGAAAAACGTCCGCATCTTGATTATGAGATTGATGGGATCGTTATAAAAGTAGATGATGTTGCTCTTCAAGAAAGTCTAGGCACTACAGCAAAGAGTCCAAGATGGGCAATTGCGTATAAATTCCCAGCTGAAGAAGTTGTAACAAGATTAACAGGGATTGAATTAAGTGTTGGTCGTACAGGGGTTGTAACACCGACTGCAGAGCTAGAGCCAGTGCGAGTGGCTGGTACGATCGTTCGTCGTGCTTCTTTACATAACGAAGATTTAATTCGTGAAAAAGATATTCGAATTGGTGACTACGTTGTTGTGAAGAAGGCTGGAGATATTATTCCTGAAGTTGTAAATGTTATTTTCGATAAGCGTACTGGTGAGGAAGAAGAATATCATATGCCAACGCATTGCCCAGCATGTGAGAGTGAACTAGTTCGTTTAGAAGAAGAGGTAGCACTTCGTTGTATAAATCCAACTTGTCCTGCTCAAATTCGAGAAGGGTTAATCCATTTCGTTTCAAGAAATGCAATGAATATTGATGGACTTGGAGAACGTGTCATTACACAACTCTTTGAGGCAGATTATATTCGTACATTTGCTGATTTATATTCGTTGACGAAAGAGCAATTATTACAGCTAGAACGATTTGGAGAAAAATCAGCAACGAATTTAGTACAAGCAATTGAGAATTCTAAAGAAAACTCATTAGAGCGATTATTATTCGGTCTTGGTATTCGCCATGTTGGAGCGAAAGCAGCACGTACATTTGCAGAGCATTTCGAAACGATGGATGCGCTTGTGAAGGCAACGGAAGAAGAATTAAAAGCAATTAATGAAATTGGTGAAAAAATGGCTCAATCCGTAGTAACGTATTTCGATAATGAAGACGTATTAGAGTTATTACAACAATTTAAAGAATACGGCGTGAACATGACATATAAAGGCATGAAAATTGCTGATTTACAAAACGTTGAGTCGTACTTCGCAGGAAAAACTGTCGTTTTAACAGGGAAATTAGAAGTTATGGGACGTAGTGAAGCGAAGAAGAAAATTGAGGCATTAGGTGGAAAAGTAACAGGAAGTGTTAGTAAAAGTACGGATTTAGTTGTTGCAGGTGAAGCGGCAGGTTCGAAATTAGCACAAGCGGAGAAACATAATGTTGAGGTTTGGAATGAAGAGAGGTTCTTACAAGAGCTAAATAAGTAAGAGGTGCAAACTTACCATGAAAAAAATAGCATTAGCGGTATTAAGCCTTGGCCTACTTGTAAGTGGGTGTAGTGCAGGTGCCGACAAAGATGAAAAAGTGGTTGAGAAATCGGGGAAAGCAAAAGAGCAAGCAATTGTCCCGAATTACTCTATTTCGGATGAATATTATAAGACGACTATTCCATTTGAGGGAGGAAACGCACGTGGCTTAGTTGTGCAAGGAGTAAGTAATCGTCTTGATATAGATGAATTTGAAACAGGATTAATGCGTATTGCGAAAGAATCATTTAGTACGAAAGATAATGTTTTAAAAGGCGGAAAATCCCTAAATACTCAGTATATACAGATGCTTGTTAAAAGAAAACGTACAGATGCAGAACAAAAGGAACTAGAAGGTACACTAAAAAAAGATGCGGTTAAATTCCCGAACATAGGGTTAAATCCTGCATTAGGTACAGGATCCGAATCACTAGAAGTGAAAAATAAAAAAAATCCAATATATATTTCAAATATTTTAGAGCATGATTATTATGTGAACAAAGGCGAAAAAAATGAGCGTAGCGGCATTGTAGTTGGATTAGCGATGAATTCGGTTCATTATTATGAGGAAGAGCATGGTTATCCGCGTGAGGCTGCAATTTCGAATGAAAAGATGTTAGCGGAAGGGAAAAAAATGGTGCCAGAAATCTTGAAAGTTATGCATCAACAAGATCCTGAGACAAAAAACCTTCCGATAACATTTGCGATTTATCGTCAGGCTCCAAAGTCTTCGCTCGTACCAGGTAACTTTGTTTCTTATGCGAATGTTGAAAAAGGCAGTGAAACGGTTGAGGATTGGAAACAAATTAATGAGAAATATTATTTGTTCCCATCTGAACAAGCGAAAACAGATAATAAACGTGAAGATCTGGCGAGAGTATCAAACTTCAAGGCAAAATTAAGTGATTATTTCCAAGGCGACTATACAGCTGTTATCGGTACTGGTATGTATAGAGACGATGAATTAAGAGAAATAAAGCTCGATATTCCTGTCCAGTTTAATGGGAAAGCAGAAATAATTGGCTTTACACAATATGTAGCCGGGCTTGTTATGGAATACTTCTCGAATTATATGAAAGTACAAGTAACGATTAAATCTGTAGAGCGTCCAGAAGCGATTATTATACGTGAAGCGAAGCAAGATGAACCGTATGTGAAAATTTTAGATTAAATACAAGGGCCGTTCCTTTATGGAACGGCTTTTTTTCTTGGGTAATTTTGTTATAATTTAAAATGTTGTAAATAATGGGGTAAGGGGTAAAGCGCATGGACGAATTAAGTTTTCAAGTCATTATTTTATTAATTGCATTCGGTTTTTTAGCAGCTTTTATTGATTCAGTTGTTGGTGGTGGAGGATTAATTTCGCTTCCGGCACTTATGTTTGTTGGTTTACCACCAGCTTCGGCAATTGCAACGAATAAATTAGCTGCAACGATGGGGACGTTTACGAGTGCGATTTACTTTATTCGATCGGGAAAGGTTGATTTTAAAATTGTAGGAAAGTTAATCCCGTTAACTATTATAGGGGCAGTCGCAGGTGCTTTAGTAGTAAAGTTTATTCCGCCGGATATTTTACGTCCGTTAGTGCTTGTGATGTTGGTGTTTATTGCCATTTATATTATTGCGAAAAAGGATTGGGGAAGTGTATCTACCTATAAGAAGATGACGAAAAGAAAAACATTAATATTTTTCTTTGTTATTTTAATGATAGGGTTTTACGATGGATTTTTTGGACCAGGAACAGGATCCTTTTTAATTTTTGCATTTTTATTAATTGGTTTGGATTTTATTCAAGCGGCAGCATCTGGAAAACTTTTGAACTTTGTTAGTAATATCGTATCGTTAATCACTTTTTTATTTTTAGACGTAATTCATTTTGAATACGGTATTATTATGGGATTATCGATGATTTTTGGCGCCTATTTTGGATCGAAGTTTGCAGTTCAAAAAGGTGTTGGGTATGTAAGAACTTTATTTTTGTTAGTAACTATTTTATTGATTAGCAAAAACGTTTTGGAATATACTCATATTTTGTAGAGTTATACATTTGTATAACTCTGTTTTTTTATTATATTTTAAAAATTAATTAATTTTTAAAATATAAGTCTAGGAATATTTGAATAAATCTAAATTATCGTGTAGAATAATGTTGTAAAATGTAAACGTTTTTCTAAGGGGAGGCTAAAAATAATGGTAGTAGCATACAAACATGAGCCATTTACAGATTTTTCAGTAGAGGCTAACAAATTAGCGTTTGAAGAAGGTTTAAAGAAAGTAGAATCTTATCTTGGACAAGACTATCCATTAATTATTGGGGGAGAAAAAATCACTACAGAAGACAAAATTGTTTCTGTAAACCCTGCAAATAAAGAGGAACTTGTTGGTTGCGTTTCAAAAGCAAGCCGTGAGTTAGCTGAAAAAGCAATGCAAGTAGCGGATGAAACATTCCAAACTTGGAGAAAGTCAAAACCAGAAATGCGTGCAGACATTTTATTCCGTGCTGCAGCGATCGTTCGTCGTAGAAAACATGAATTCTCTGCTATTCTTGTAAAAGAAGCAGGTAAACCATGGAATGAGGCAGATGCTGATACAGCAGAAGCAATCGACTTTATGGAATATTATGGTCGTCAAATGTTGAAATTAAAAGACGGAATTCCAGTAGAAAGCCGTCCAATTGAATATAATCGTTTCTCTTACATTCCATTAGGAGTAGGTGTTATCATTTCTCCTTGGAACTTCCCATTCGCAATTATGGCAGGTATGACAACAGCTGCTTTAGTTTCTGGTAATACAGTATTACTAAAACCAGCTAGTACAACTCCTGTAGTAGCAGCGAAATTCATGGAAGTATTAGAAGAAGCTGGCTTACCAGCTGGCGTAGTAAACTTCGTACCAGGTAGTGGTTCTGAAGTTGGTGATTACTTAGTAGATCACCCTCGTACACGTTTCATTAGCTTCACTGGATCTCGTGATGTAGGTATCCGTATTTATGAGCGTGCAGCGAAAGTAAACCCAGGCCAAATTTGGTTAAAACGCGTTATCGCTGAAATGGGTGGTAAAGATACAATCGTTGTTGATAAAGAAGCAGATCTTGAATTAGCAGCTAAATCTATCGTTGCATCAGCATTCGGATTCTCAGGACAAAAATGTTCTGCATGTTCTCGTGCAGTAATCCACGAAGATGTATACGATCACGTATTAAATCGTGCTGTTGAATTAACGAAAGAATTAACAGTTGCTAACCCAGCTGTATTAGGTACAAACATGGGTCCTGTTAATGACCAAGCTGCATTCGATAAAGTAATGAGCTATGTTGCAATTGGTAAAGAAGAAGGTAGAATCTTAGTAGGTGGCGAAGGAGACGATTCTAAAGGCTGGTTCATTCAACCAACAATCGTTGCTGACGTTGCAGAAGATGCTCGCCTAATGAAAGAAGAAATCTTCGGACCAGTAGTAGCATTCTGTAAAGCAAAAGACTTTGACCATGCACTTGCGATTGCAAACAATACAGAATACGGTTTAACAGGAGCAGTTATCTCTAACAACCGTGACCATATTGAAAAAGCACGTGAAGACTTCCACGTAGGTAACTTATACTTCAACCGTGGATGTACTGGTGCAATCGTAGGATACCAACCATTTGGTGGCTTTAACATGTCTGGTACAGACTCTAAAGCTGGTGGCCCTGACTACTTAGCACTTCACATGCAAGCAAAAACTACTTCTGAAACTTTATAAGAAATAGTAGAAGAGATCTTCGCAGTCTGCGAAGATCTCTTTTTTCTGCTTATATGTGGATTAAGATACATATAAGCAGAAAAAATAATATAAGGTTTACTTCAGTAAAATAAGGTATATTATATTGGTTGAATAAATTCTCTTTCAAGATAAGAAAAGTAGGTGAACAAAATGGGAAAATATCAATTGGATTATAAAGGTCAGGTAGCTGTCGCAAAGTTTCATGAAAAACAGACGCCTGTCAAGTTTGATAAAAAGCAGCAAATTGAAAAATTGCGTGCGGAGTATTTGAAAAAGAAACAAAAACAAACAGATAAATAGTAGGAGAAACTAGTTAATTTGAATAAAAAACACTTACCATATATTACTATTTGGTAAGTGGAACTAGCTAAACCCTATTCATATCAAGATAAACATGTAAATAGAAACAAAACAATGAGAAAAGTTGACTTATTAGTCACATTTTTTTGTATTCATTTTAAGGATTTCCTGTATAATACAATTTGAAAGAAAATCTATGGTTTGACAAGAAACACTCTTTTCGGTTTTGCTCACTGAAGAGAGTGTTTTTTTGTAGCTAAAAACTCCTCTGTACTCATTACATTTGCATAGACACCATTTAAACTAGCTAAAATTGTGTTATGAATATAAACGGCTGGTATAGTAGCATTCTTAAAAGAAAGGTCTTTTGTAGCACAAGCATCATGTATAACAGTACATTGCAAGCCGAAATCAAAGGCAGCCCTTACGGTAGCATCAATACACATATGAGTCATCATCCCGCATATGACAACGTGTTCAATAGCTAAACGTTGTAATTGCTTTAGAAGATCAGTTTCGCGAAAACTATTTGGATAATGCTTGAGTATAACCGTTTCTTCTCTAAGTGGGCGTACGCTTTCATGAATATGTACACCTTCTGTATTGGGTAGGAAAAAAGTAGCGTCCTCTTTTATTGCTACATGTTGGATATGAAAAATAGGTTCGTTTTTCTTTCTAAAGAGCTGTAGTAGCCGACGGGCATATGCGCTTGCTTCGACTGGATTACGTAATTCCATTTTGCCGTGTGGAAAATAATCATTTTGAATATCAATGAGTAAAAGAGCTGTTTTCATATATTTATCTTCCTCCGATTTCATATTCAAATAATGGTATTCAATTAGTAGAGAAGATTATCCTTTTAAAAAATATGCAAGAGGAGAATTTTACATAACTTTAAAGATTACTATTTTTTCTTGAATTTTTCATCTGAAAATTTTAATAAAGAAATAATTAATATTTTTCTAAAAAATATATTGACTCTTATTATTCTGAGTTCTATAATGAGAATTAATTAAACGACAATTAAATCGATACATTCTTATCCAGAGAGGTGGAGGGACTGGCCCTACGATACCTCAGCAACGGGTTTTTTTAATACCGTGCTAACTCCAGCAAGCCTATGAAAGGCTTGGAAGATGAGAAGATGTGAACGAGTACATATAAGTGCTCTCCTTCTTATCTTTATGGTTGATAAGAAGGAGAGCACTTTTTATTTTACCTCGAGAGCTCTGCTTCAAGTTTTCACAGCATATAGGAGGGGAAAAAATGATTTCTTTTAACAATGTAAGTAAAGTATATGAAACAGGTGGGCAATCTGTTCATGCGGTGGAGGATGTAACATTATCAGTTGAGAAAGGCGAAATTTTTGGCATTATCGGTTTTAGTGGCGCTGGAAAGAGTACGTTATTACGCCTAGTAAACATGTTAGAGAGACCAACGGCAGGAACGATTTCAATAGATGATAAAGAGATTACATCATTATCGACGAAAGAATTACGGAAGCTAAGACAAAGAATCGGGATGATTTTTCAAAGTTTTAATTTATTTAATTCAAGAACAGTATTTGGGAATATTGCTTATCCATTAAAGTTAGCGAAAGTACCAAAGAATGAGATAAAAGAAAGAGTAAATGAATTGCTGAAGTTTGTAGGGTTAGAAGATAAAGCAAACAATTACCCAGAGCAGCTATCAGGTGGACAAAAGCAGCGTGTTGGTATTGCTAGAGCGCTCGCAACATCACCAGATATTCTTATATGTGACGAAGCAACATCAGCTTTAGATCCAGAAACAACGACAGAAATTTTGAACTTATTAAAGAAAGTAAATCGAGAATACAACTTAACAATTCTTCTTATTACACATGAAATGCATGTTGTGAAAGAAATTTGTCACCGTGTAGCTGTAATGGAGAAAGGAAAAGTTATTGAAGAAGGAAAACTGTTTGATGTTTTCACACAACCAAAAACAAAGACGACTCAAAACTTTGTACGTTCTGTTATTAATGATCATTTACCGGAAAGTGTTTTAGCAAAAATTCAAAATGGTGGTCAGATTTATCGTCTAACATTTACTGGCGAGGAGACAGGACAGCCAGTACTATCATATATCGCAAAAAACTATAATGTCGATGTAAATGTACTGTACGGAAATATTATTGAACTTCAAAATGTGCTATTTGGAAATCTTCTTGTAGAATTGCAAGGTGAACAGAGGGAAATTCAAAAAGCATTACAACATCTAAGACTGCAAGTGCAGCTGAAGGAGGTAGAAGCTCATGCGAGTTGATTGGAGTATATTTTGGCCGCGCATACTAGATGCAACGGGGGATACTCTCTTAATGGTAATTGTAACCCTTATATTTGCTACAATTCTTGGTATACCTCTAGGTTTACTTCTATATGTAACGAGAAAAGGAAACTTTTTAGAAAATAAATGGGTCTTTTCTATTCTTAATATTATCATTAATACAATTCGTCCGATTCCATTCATCATCTTCTTAGTAGCTTTAAGCCCGCTAACAAGAAGTGTTATCGGAACGACAATTGGAACGGCGGCAGCAATTTTCCCAATGACGTTAGTTGCATCAATCGGTATTGCTAGAATGGTTGAAACAAATCTTGTTTCTGTTCCGAAAGGGGTAATCGAAGCAGCTCAAGCGATGGGTGCTTCGCCAATTAGAATTGTTTTTGAAATCCTTGTACCAGAAGCGTTAGCGCCATTAATTTTAGGTGTTACATTTATGACAGTTGGTTTAATTGAATTTTCTGCAGTTGCTGGGCTTGTCGGTGGTGGCGGTCTTGGTGACTTAGCAATGACATATGGTTATCAACGTTTTGATACATCAGTTATGTTCGTAACGGTCGTTTTACTTATTATTCTCGTACAGTTAGCTCAAAATTTAGGAAACTACTTTGCGAAAGTCTTTTTACGCAGATCATAAAAAGAAAGAGGGGAAAGAAAATGAAGAAAATTTTAGCATTTGCATTATCAGCGATTGTAGGGGTTTCAGCGTTAAGCGGTTGCTCAAGTGGAGACACGGGGGCAGGGGCGAAAGAAAAAGTAGTTCGTGTCGGTGTAACTGGAACGGATGGAGACGCTTGGGAAATTTTGAAGAGGAAAGCTGAAAAAGAAGGAATTAAAGTTAAACTGGTTGAGTTCTCTGATTACACGACGCCAAATAAAGCGTTAGCTGATGGAGATATTGAGCTAAACTCATTCCAGCATATTGCTTTCTTAGAGCAATTTAAAAAGGAGCATAAATTAGATATTACAGCTGTTGGTACAACGCAAATTGCACCAATGGGTTTATACTCTGAAAAACATAAGAAAGCAAATGAAATTCCAGATGGTTCTGAAATTGCGATTCCAAATGATCCAACGAACCAAGCACGTGCATTAAAACTTCTTGATGCAGCTGGGTTATTAAAGCTTAAGAAAGACTTTGGCTTATTTGGAGATCCAAGCGGCATTGCTGAAAATCCGAAGAAATTAAAAATTACACCGGTTATCGCACAGCAAACACCTCGTGTATTAAAAGATGTTGCAGCTTCAGTTATTAATAACGGTGTTGCTGGTCAAGCTGGATTAGATCCAGCTAAGGATCCAATTTTCTTAGAAGATCCAAAGAATGAAAATGCGAAGCCATATATTAATATTTTCGCAGCTCGTACGAAAGATAAAGATGATCCAACACTGAAAAAAGTAATTGAACTATATCATTCAAAAGAAGTAACAGAGGCAATTAAGAAAGAAACAAATGATGGTTCCATTTCAGTAGATCTTTCACTTGATGAGCTTGAAAAGATCGTAAAATAATGATTGGGTTTAATGGACTAACAGAAGGAACCCCTCCGCTGTTAGTTCGTTCAACATATAATCTACTTAACAAACAAAACAAACCCTAATTCTGTACCTTCCAATTCTGTATAACATAGAATCCAATGTTTGTTAAGTAGAGTAATGGACCAGGAGTTTTCCTGGTCTTTTTTATTACTGAAAGCAACTAGCAAGTAGTAAGGTAATCCAAATTATAATGGGGTAAGAAAATAAGCTGAACACGAGTGTAATTACGAATTGCTTTTTTTGAATTAAGTGTTTTTGGGATGAAAAAAAGAAAATAGAAAAGATAACAATGAAAACAGCTGATACTACGCCCGGATTATAGGAGCGGTAAATGAAAAACAAAATAATATGTTGAACAGAGTTGAAGAAGATAGCTCCTTGTATAAAAATAATCCAGTATATAGAAGACAAGAAGTTTAGTTGATATAGAAAGACGATAAGTAAGACAAAGAGAGTTAATACAGAAATTGCAATGAAAAATTGTTGGCTAGTTATAAAAGTAATTGAAAATTGATTAGCAAGATATTGTGGCATTTGGAAAGATTCTTCAAGGTTATGAATGAGAAATAACAAGGGAATCATCCAAAGCATAATAGTGGAATGTTTTTTAAACAACTTACATCGCTCCAATATAGAGATAGAAAGCCTAAAAAGGCCCTCTATCCAGAGATATTCATTCGATTATAATATTTTTTAAATTATTTTTATGATGCCCTTGTTCTTTCGGATAAGCAGCTAGCTCCTCTTGTAAAATATTTAGTATTTGCTTAGCTGATTGCTGGATGGGTGCAGGTAACTCTTCTAATATATGCATACCCATTTTTATTTTTGTACGAATTACCTTCCTTATTAATTCCTCATGCATGCACGACACCTCCAAAACGAATGTTTAGTACATCATCTTCAAATTTTGCTCCTTGAATAGAAAGGTGTGTTAACGTTTTGGGTAATGTGATGTTTCGTTTAACAGAACTAGCACGAATGATAAGCTCGTCACCTTTTTGATTTAATGCAAGTTCACTTTTGTTAGAGAAGGGAATGGACAGAACGAAAATATACTCATCGCCATCTTTTTTTACATATTGAGTGCGACCGTTAAATTTTACTTCAGTAGGACAATAATCTTCTTTAAATAAAGCATCTCCAACGCGTTCTAACATAGGTAAGCCAACAACTTCTTGTTCAAACATTGGAGCTTCGTAAATAGGAAGTGGATCAAAACTATTTTGAATTAATGTTTTATATTTCTTTTGAGTATCTTTCCAAGCTTGAAAATAAGGATCGATGACAGTGTTAGGGATGACGCGGTTAATCATAATCGCATCTACGTTATAATCGTATAAATTTAAATACGTAAAGCTACGCTGAGCCTCTTTAATGACCATTTTTTCGGGATTTACAACGATGCGGATACTTGTTACGTCTCGGTTTGATAAAATATCTCTCATTTCTCCAAGTTGTTCAAGTGTATTTGTTAATTCGTCCATAATATCATCGGTTGGAAGGGGGACACCAAGAAGTGGTTGAGCTACAGGGCGAACAACTTTTAAAACTTTTCTTTTAATAGGGAAGAGTTTTTCCATCCACCAGCCGAGCATGTCTGGAAAACTGAGTATTGCTAATGTTTCTCCTGTTGGAGCACAATCAATGATAATAACGTCATATGTGTTTTGTTTATAATAATCGAGTACGCGAAGTAAACTAATTAAATCTTCCATACCGGGAAACATCGTTAACTCTTCGGTTGTAATATCATCAGCTGCTTTGGAAGTGAAAAGTAGTGTAATATATTTCTGTAACTTTCCCCAGCCCTTTTCCATTTCATAAATTGTATTAATTTCTTGTGCCCATAGGTTTTCACGAATTTCTAATGGTTCAGAAGATAGTTTTATACCAAATGAATCTCCTAAACTATGAGCTGGGTCTGTGCTCATTACTAAAGTTTTTAATCCTTGTTTTGCGCTTTGAAGTGCAGTTGCCGCTGAAATGCTAGTTTTTCCTACGCCGCCTTTACCTGTATACAAAATAATTCTCATCATTCATATCCCCTTTGTTTCGAGCATCGAATATTACGAGTAACGAAATATTTTTTTGAATAAAAACCCTATTAAGGTTTTTATTCAATCGGAATGTTTTTCATTTTAGGTGCAGAAACCTTTTCTTCTGTTTTTTGCTGTGATGTAGCAATGTGATTCATAATCTTTTGGAAGATTTGTAGTAAAAATGCTTTTTCTTCTTCCGATAATGCTTCGGTCACTAGGTTAAAATAATGGGCTGCATTTTGTTTTACTTCTTGAACGAGCATTACACCGTTTTCTGTTAAACGAATTAATACAATGCGTCGGTCGTTTTCATCACGGTATCTTTCAATATATCCTTTTTTTACAAGGCGATTTACAACACCTGTCGTTGTACTCATCGGTATATCAAGAAGATCAGCGATTTTTGTCATTGTAATATCCGTATTTCGCTCCATCCAAAGTAAACAAAATACTTCAGTTTTAGAAAGTGTTAAATCTAAGCTTACCCATTCTTCAGGATAGAAAAGTTTCTTGGCGTTATCTAGCAGTAAGTCTAAAAAATGTTCGTATTGCAACAATTAATTCCACTCCCGTATATTTCGAGGTTCGTAATATTTATTTTTATTTTATGTAGAATTGAAATAAATGTCAATGTTTTTAACTGTTTTTTCAGATTAGAAAGAAAACTATCTTTAAAATAATATTTTTTTGTGATAGATTTATAAATAGTAAACTAGAATTTACATAAAAATCCATCATGGTAAATATACTTATCTATAATGGATGTACAGCTAACGAGGGGGAGAACGATGAGAAGACGTAATACGCAAGCGTTCACGTTTTTAGCATGGACTTCATTTGTTTGCGCGCTTTCAGGTATGCTAATTGGAATTTATACGCTAGATGAAACGCTTAGTGTAAAAGGATATTATTTACTTGGAACATTATTTTTAACGATGTCTTGTTTTGTATTACAAAAAACAATTCGTGATAATGAAGAAGATAACGAGAGATTTCCGAAAAATAAACCGTTAGATAAAGAGTAAATCGTAAAGAAAGGCGTTTGCCTTTCTTTTTTTATGTAAAAATGCTGTAAGTGCCGTGTGTTGACTTGCTTGAAGTACTGAAAATTTGGTATCATCAATAGTATTGTAGATTGAACGATATATTATGGAGGTGGCCTAGCCGTGTCAAGAATTTCCGTTGAGAATGTAAAGCACGTAGCACATTTAGCACGTCTTGCAATTACTGATCAAGAAGCAGAAAAATTTCAAAAACAACTAGATGCAATTGTTACATTTGCAGAACAGTTAAATGAATTAGATACAACAGATGTAAAACCAACAACTCATGTATTAACTATGAAAAATGTTATGCGTGAAGATGTACCAGAAAAAGGTTTACCAGTTGAAGAAGTATTAAAAAATGCACCGGATCACAAAGATAATCAAATCCGTGTTCCAGCAGTATTAGAATAGAGGAGGGGAATTTCGATGTCATTATTTGATCATTCAGTATCAGAGTTACATAAGAAATTAAACAACAAAGAAATTTCCGTTACGGATTTAGTAGAAGAATCTTACAAACGTATTGCGGATGTTGAAGATAACGTAAAAGCTTTTCTTACATTAGATGAAGAAAACGCACGCGCGAAAGCGAAAGAATTAGATGCGAAAATTGGTGCTGAAGATAATGGTTTATTATTCGGTATGCCAATCGGTGTTAAAGATAACATTGTAACTAACGGTCTTCGTACGACTTGTGCAAGCAAAATGTTAGCAAACTTCGATCCAATTTATGATGCGACAGTTGTGCAAAAGCTAAAAGCTGCTGACACAATTACAATCGGTAAATTAAATATGGACGAGTTCGCAATGGGCTCTTCAAATGAAAACTCAGGTTTCTACGCTACGAAAAATCCGTGGAACTTAGATTACGTTCCAGGCGGATCTAGTGGTGGTTCTGCAGCAGCTGTAGCAGCAGGAGAAGTATTATTCTCTCTAGGTTCTGATACGGGTGGTTCTATCCGTCAACCAGCTGCATATTGCGGCGTTGTAGGTTTAAAACCAACTTACGGACGTGTATCTCGTTACGGATTAGTAGCATTTGCATCTTCACTTGATCAAATCGGACCGATTACACGTACAGTAGAAGACAATGCATACTTATTACAAGCTATTTCAGGTCTTGACCGTATGGATGCAACTTCTGCTAACGTTGAAGTAGGAAACTACTTAGCTGGTTTAACAGGCGACGTTAAAGGTTTACGCATTGCTGTACCGAAAGAATACTTAGGAGAAGGTGTTGGCGAAGAAGCTCGTGAGTCAGTACTAGCTGCTTTAAAAGTATTAGAAGGTATGGGCGCAACTTGGGAGGAAGTATCTCTTCCACACTCTAAATACGCTCTAGCAACGTATTACTTATTATCTTCTTCTGAAGCATCAGCTAACCTTTCACGCTTTGATGGCGTACGTTATGGTGTTCGTTCTGATAATGTGAATAACTTAATGGATCTTTACAAAAACACACGTAGCGAAGGCTTCGGTGATGAAGTAAAACGTCGTATTATGCTTGGTACATTTGCTCTTAGCTCTGGTTACTATGATGCATATTACAAAAAAGCACAACAAGTACGTACATTAATTAAAAACGACTTTGAAAATGTATTTGCTAACTACGATGTTATTATTGGACCAACAACGCCAACTCCGGCATTTAAAGTGGGCGAAAAAGTTGATGATCCAATGACAATGTATGCAAATGACATTTTAACAATCCCAGTAAACTTAGCAGGTGTTCCAGCGATTTCTGTTCCATGTGGATTCGGTGCTAACAACATGCCACTTGGTTTACAAATCATTGGTAAACACTTCGATGAAGCGACAATTTACCGCGTTGCACATGCGTTTGAGCAAGCAACAGACCATCATACAAAAAAAGCAAGTCTGTAAGGAGGCGAGCATAGATGAATTTAGAAACAATTATTGGTTTAGAGGTTCACGTTGAGTTAAAAACAAATTCGAAAATTTTCTCTGCGAGTCCAACAGAATTCGGAGCGGAACCAAATACACAAACAAGTGTAATTGACTTAGGATACCCAGGAGTACTTCCTACTTTAAATAAAGAAGCAGTTAACTTTGCAATGAAAGCTGCAATGGCATTAAACTGTGAAATCGCAACAGAAACGAAGTTTGACCGTAAAAACTATTTCTATCCAGATAATCCGAAAGCTTACCAAATCTCTCAGTTTGATAAGCCAATTGGTGAAAATGGTTGGATTGAAATTGAAGTAGACGGTAAAAAGAAACGTATCGGTATTACACGTCTTCATTTAGAAGAAGATGCTGGTAAATCAACGCATACAGCTGACGGCTCATTAGTAGACTACAACCGTCAAGGTATGCCTTTGATTGAGATCGTATCTGAGCCAGATATGCGTACGCCAGAAGAAGCATATGCATACTTAGAGAAGTTAAAATCAATCATTCAATACACTGGCGTATCTGATTGTAAGATGGAAGAAGGTTCCTTGCGTTGTGATGCGAACATTTCCCTTCGTCCAGTTGGACAAGAGAAGTTCGGTACAAAAGCGGAACTGAAAAACTTAAACTCTTTCACTTACGTACAAAAAGGTCTTGAGTTTGAGCAAGCTCGCCAAGAAAAAGAATTATTATCTGGTGGTATCATCCAACAAGAAACACGTCGTTATGATGAAGCAACGAAGAAAACAATCTTAATGCGTGTGAAAGAAGGATCTGATGATTACCGTTACTTCCCAGAGCCGGACTTAGTTGAACTTTACATCGACGATGAGTGGAAAGAGGCAGTTCGTGCTTCTATTCCAGAACTTCCAGATGCACGTAAAGCTCGCTACGTTGCAGAATTAGGCTTACCGGCTTATGATGCACACGTATTAACATTAACGAAAGAAATGTCTGATTTCTTTGAAGCAACTGTTGCAGATGGTGCTGATGCGAAATTAACATCGAACTGGTTAATGGGTGAAGTGCTTGCGTACTTAAACAAACAACAAAAAGAATTAAAAGACGTTGCATTAACGCCTGCTGGTTTATCTAAAATGGTTCAATTAATTGAAAAAGGTACAATTTCTTCTAAAATTGCGAAGAAAGTATTTAACGAATTAATTGAAAAAGGTGGAGACCCAGAAGAAATCGTTAAAGCGAAAGGCCTTGTTCAAATTTCTGACGAGGGTACACTTCGTAAAGTTGTAACAGAAATTCTTGATAATAATGAGCAATCTATCGAAGACTTTAAAAACGGTAAAGACCGTGCAATTGGCTTCTTAGTTGGTCAAATTATGAAAGCTACAAAAGGACAAGCAAATCCACCGCTTGTTAACAAAATCTTACTTGAAGAGATTAATAAGCGATAATAGTAGTAACTTTTAAAGATTAAGCAGAAAAACACCCGTACATGGGTGTTTTTCTAGGTTAATCAAACGTTTGTTTAAATGAGAGAAAATTATTTAAACAAACGTTTGATTAACTGTCAAAAGTGGAAAAATGTTTGTATAGCAACTATGGTATGATAGTTGCAAAAAGGTGGGAATAATGATAAATCTAGAAATAGAGGTTTTTTCATCTCATGAAATAATAGATAATTATTATTCGTTATATGTAAATTGTTGTGAAGAAATAGATGGACATAAATTTTTTGTCAAATAAAACAAAACCATTGAAATGAATATTTACTTTTGATGGGCTACACGAATCGGGTTCTTACTGCCTGTTTGAGCGAGATAAAAGAAGGATAGGAAGATGAGAGGAGGTAGGCATGGGAATACTGAATAGAAGTTCGGTATGTTCTTTGTCGATACATAAAGAAATTTCCTGTGCTAATAAATGATGAAGCGAGCAAGAATTATTTATAATCCTACTTCTGGGCGTGAGCTATTTAAGAAGAGCTTACCGGAAGTATTACAAAAATTAGAACAAGCTGGATATGAAGCATCTTGTCATGCGACAACGGGTCCTGGAGACGCAACTGTGGCGGCGAGGCAAGCTGTAGAGCGTAAATTTGATGTTGTTATTGCGGCTGGTGGTGACGGCACGTTAAATGAAGTCGTAAACGGTCTAGTTGGTCATGAATTCCGTCCGAAATTTGGAATTATTCCAGTTGGAACGACAAATGACTTTGCACGTGCAATCGGTGTACCTCGTTCTATTGAAGAGGCAGCGGATATTATTTGTGAAGGAAAAACTGTGCCATTAGACCTTGGTAGAGCAAACGATACATATTTTATTAACATCGCTGGTGGCGGTCGTATTACAGAATTAACATATGAAGTACCAAGTAAGCTAAAGACTGTATTAGGACAACTTGCTTATTATTTAAAAGGTATCGAAATGCTACCATCACTCCATCCAACATATGTTGAAATTGAGTATGATGGAAAATTACTACAAGAAGAAATTACGATGTTTTTAATTACGAATACTCGTTCAGTGGGCGGCTTTGAAAAGGTAGCACCATATGCATCGATTAATGATGGCTTATTTGATTTGTTAGTGCTGAAAAAAGGTTCCATTGCCGACTTAATTAAAGCTGCAACACAAGCGCAGCGTGGTGAACATATTAACAATCCAAAAGTACTATACACACAAGCGAACCGAATTAAAGTGCATTCACCAGATAAACTAATGATTAATTTAGATGGTGAATATGGTGGAGATGCACCGATGGAATTCGAAAATATGTATCATTGTCTGGAACTATTTGTTCCTGAACATCAAGAGGATGCCCTGTAAAGGCATCCTTTTTTATTATATAGAAGAATTGTAAATTTGAAGTTAGTTTGATTTTTATGGTATTTTTACAATTCGTTTATTTTATATCCATACTTTATTGATACACTGGAGGAGATAAGAGATGAGAGGTGGGGTGTTATGGAGAAAGTAAAAGCAATACTATTTGATAAAGATGGGACATTAATGGATTTTCATTCAATTTGGATAAAAGTGGCTGAAGAACTTGTGGCTGAATGTATAAAATTATACCAACTGCCACAGTCAATGCAGCCGACTTTATTAAAAGAGATCGGTGTGGATGGGGTATTTGTTCACCCACGTAGCGCAATAGCGGCAGGAACAAGCCTTGATGTGGCAAAGGGGCTTTGTAAGTATATTACGTCATCTAAGGAAGAGGAATTGCATGAATGGGTAAGTGAAAAACTGTTTGCCCTTATGTACGAGCATCGTTCTTACATGAAAATGACGGCAGATTTACCGAGAATTTTACAAAGCTTAAAGGATAGAGGATTTATTTTAGGTGTTGTTACAGCTGATGATTTCGCACCGACAGAATTATTTTTAAAACAGTATCAATTAGAGACCTTTTTTGATTATGTTGTAGCTTCAGATACATTTGCGGCACAAAAACCAGATAAAAGAATTATAGAATCCTTCTGTGAGAGGTTTCATTTAAAGGCATGTGAAGTAGCGGTCGTTGGGGATACACCGACTGATTTATATTTAGCGAAAAATGGTGATTGCTATGCAATTGGAGTACTATCTGGTACAGGGAATCGTCAAACATTAGAACCACTTGCTGATTTAGTAGTACAATCTGTTGGGGACTTTATTTCTCATTCAGGTGAGTTTGTTTGGGAAAAAGGAAAGTCTAATGTGTAAGAAAAATAAGTCTATAAAGACTCTGAATGAGTCTTTATAGACTTATTTTTTATGGCGAAATAGAAGGTGTGTAGGATGAATACTGAAAAAGAATATTGGCATACATTTTGCAATGAAAAGAGAAAACAATGTAAAGAAAAGGATGGGGTACGTAATGAATACAAAAAAATTTGCTAAAGTAAATGAACAAATTCCTGGACCGAAAGCAGCGTCTTTACTAGAACGCCGCCAAAATATAGTACCAAAAGGAGTAAGTAACGGCATCCCAACGTTTGTACAATCTGCAAATGGTGCTCTTGTTACTGATGTTGATGGTAATCAGTACATTGATTTCGCTGGAGCGATAGGAACAATTAACGTAGGACATTGTCACCCAGCTGTTAAAGAAGCGCTCCATAAACAAGTAGATCAATACATTCATACTGGCTTTAATGTCATGATGTATGAGCCATATATTGAATTAGCAGAAAAACTTGCGGCATTAGCGCCGGGAAGTTTTGATAAGCAAGTACTATTTTTAAATAGTGGTGCAGAAGCAGTCGAGAACGCTGTGAAAATCGCTCGTAAATATACAAAAAGACCTGGTATTATCGCATTTTCTAAAGGATTCCACGGGCGTACATTAATGACAATGACAATGACAAGTAAAGTAAAACCATATAAATTTGGATTTGGTCCATTTGCGCCTGAAGTCTATAAAGCGCCATTTCCGTATGAATACCGTCGCCCAGAAGGATTAACGGAAGAGCAGTACGATAACTTTATGATTGAAGAGTTTAAGAATTTCTTCATATCAGAAGTAGCACCAGAAACGATTGCAGCTGTTGTAATGGAACCTGTTCAAGGGGAAGGTGGATTTATCGTCCCAAGTAAGAAGTTTGTGCAAGAAGTACGCAATATTTGTTCAGAACACGGCATCTTATTTGTAGCGGATGAAATTCAAACTGGATTTAGCCGTACAGGAAAATATTTCGCCATTGATCATTATGATGTCGTTCCGGATTTAATTACGGTATCTAAATCATTAGGTGCTGGTGTACCGATTAGTGGTGTTATTGGGCGCAAAGAAATTATGAATGAGTCTGCACCAGGAGAACTTGGTGGAACGTATGCAGGAAGCCCGCTAGGATGTGCGGCAGCATTAGCAGTACTTGATGTAATAGAAAAAGAGAATTTAAATGATAGAGCGATAGAATTAGGAAAGGTCGTAATAAACCGATTCGAAGAGATGAAAAATAAATATAATTGCATCGGTGATGTGCGCGGTTTAGGAGCAATGTGTGCATTTGAGCTCGTTCAAGATCGTAAGACGAAAGCACCTGATAAAACGTTAACAGCTAATTTATGCGCAGAAGCAAATAAACGCGGCTTACTTCTACTATCAGCAGGAACATACGGTAATGTTATTCGTGTGCTAATGCCACTAGTGATTACAGATGAGCAACTTGAAGAAGGATTAACAATCATTGAAGAATCATTGCAAGTCTGTTATGAGAAAGCAAATATTGCTCGTGTTTAAAAGTTAAATAATAAAACAGCAAACATTCTAGCTGACTCTATATAAAATCCAGAAAATTCACTTTATAATAAAGGTAGTGAAGTGAATCGACGGATTGGAAGTTAGGGGTGGCTAGGATGGTTGCAGAAAAGGAACGAGTGTTAATGGATTTACAAGATGTATTTGAATATGCGTTTGACGAAATTTTTGTGACTGACGAAAAGGGAATCGTTGTACGTGTAAATAGTACATGTGAAAGGCACTATCAATTGGCTGCTAAAGAGTTAGTAGGTAAACATGTAAAAGAATTGCAGAAGGATGGTATCTTTTATCCATCGGCAACGTTAGAAGTAATTGAAAAAAAGAGACCGATTGAACTCGTTCAAACGACAAAATCAGGAGAGTATTTACACGTTCGTACAAGGCCTGTTTTTGATGAAGAGGGCAATTTAAGAAGGGTGATCAGTTACTCTCGTGATCTTACAGAACTCTATCAATTACGTCAAAAGGTAGAAGAAATGGATAATCAGTTAAAAACATATAAAAAAGAATTAAGAGAAACATATGAACATGAAGGACTTATTTTTAAAAGTATCGCTATGCAAAAAATAGTCGAGACAATCAAGAAAGTATCCGTGGTAGATAGTACTGTTCTCGTTTTAGGTGAGACAGGAGTAGGAAAGAGTCGATTGGTGCGTCATTTACATGAAGTGAGTAACCGGAAGAATGAAAGTTTCTATGAAATTAACTGTGCGGCATTGCCAACGAATTTAATTGAATCAGAGCTTTTTGGATACTCAGGCGGATCTTTTACAGGTGCGAATCGTGAAGGGAAAAAGGGACTATTAGAATCAGCGCATAAAGGAACTCTTTTCTTAGATGAAATTGGTGAAATGCCGCTTGAAATTCAAGCGAAGCTTTTGCAAGTGTTGCAAGAAAAAACGTTTCGCCCTATAGGCGGAAGAGAATTAAAAAAGGTGGACGTTAGAATTGTAGCGGCAACAAATAGAGATTTAAGTATGATGGTGAAACAAGGAACATTTCGGAAAGATTTATATTATCGTCTGAATGTTATTCCCATTGTAATCCCGCCACTACGGGAAAGAACAGAAGACATTTTGCCACTTATTTATCATTATTTACAACACTTTAACGAGAAATATGGTCGGAATGTAAAATTAGCGCCTAGCACATTGCAAATGTTTGTTGGTTACCCGTGGGAAGGAAATAATAGAGAAATTGAAAATGTGATTGAGCGAATTGTTATAACTGCTGATGATATCGTTACGATAGAGGATTTGCCAATAGCGATGCAAGAATCAACAGTTGAACAGTCTGGTCAAAGTCTCTATAAAATGTTAGAAGAAGTAGAACGGAATATTATTTTGAAAGCATATAAAACATATGGATCGAGTTATAAAGTAGCGGAGTTTTTAAAAATAAGTCAATCTGCTGCCACGAGGAAAATAAAGAAACTTATAGAGGAGGAAGAGAACATTGGATAAAAAAGCGACGTTTGTAAATGTAGAGAAAAAGGCGATGTATATAAATGGTGAGTGGATTACATTGCAAGAACAAATCGAAGTAAATAATCCAGCAACGAAGGAAATATTTGCGACTGTACCAAAGGGTGGGGTAACTGAGGCAAGGCAAGCCGTTGATGCTGCACATGAAGCTTTTAAATCATGGTCTAAGTTAACAGCGGCAGACCGTGCAGTGAAATTAAAAAAATGGTTTACACTTATCGATGAAAATAAAGAAGAGATTGCAGCGATTATGACGAGAGAACAAGGAAAGCCGTTTGCAGAAGCGCTTGGTGAAGTGAATTATGCAAATAGTTTTGTCGAATGGTATGCAGAAGAAGGAAAACGCGTGTATGGTGAAATGATTCCTGCTTCTCATCCAAATAAACGTATTTTAGTTATGAAGCAACCAGTTGGCGTTATGGCAGCTATTACGCCTTGGAACTTCCCGGCCGCTATGATTACGAGAAAGGTAGCTCCGGCGCTTGCAGCAGGATGTACAGCGGTTGTAAAACCTGCAAGTCAAACGCCGTTAACTGCGTTAAAATTAGCTGAATTAGCTCATGAAGCAGACATTCCAAAAGGCGTAATAAATATTGTAACAGGTAGTGCGAAAGCAATTGCTGATACGTGGATGGAAGATGGGCGTGTTCGAAAAGTGTCCTTTACAGGATCAACGGAAATTGGGAAAGAGTTAATGGCTAGTGCGGCACAAACGATGAAAAAGGTTTCACTTGAGTTAGGCGGTCACGCACCGTTTATTGTTATGAATGATGCAGACTTAGATAAAGCAGTAGAGGCAGTAATCGGTTCGAAATTCCGTAACGCAGGACAAACGTGTATATGTACAAACCGAGTATTTGTTCAGGAAGAAGTTTACGAAGTATTCGCAGAGAAGTTTCAAAAGGCAGTAGGGCAGTTGAAAGTAGGAGACGGTTTCGGTGACGGAACGACTGTAGGACCACTTATTGACGAGAATGCAGTTTCGAAAGTACAGGAACATATTGAAGATGCTATTCAAAAGGGTGGAACAGTTTTATATGGTGGTCAAAAGGTTGCAGAGCTAGACGGATACTTTATGCAACCAACTGTAATTGGATTGGCGAATGATACGATGCTTTGTATGAATGAAGAGACATTTGGACCAGTTGCACCTGTTGCGAAATTTAAAACGGTTGAAGAAGTAATTGAACGTGCAAACAATACACCATACGGTTTAGCAGCGTACATTTTCACGAAAGATATTAGTCAAGCATTCCAAATTAGCGAAGCGTTAGAGTACGGTATTATCGGATTAAATGATGGACTTCCATCAGTTGCACAAGCACCGTTCGGTGGCTTTAAAGAAAGTGGTATTGGCCGTGAAGGAGGTCATTTCGGTATCGAGGAATATTTAGAAATTAAATATATTTCATTAGGACTATAAGTAGTATACTAGAATCTCTATAAGGTAACAGAGAAGGAGATTCTAGTATGGTATATTGGCTATTATTACTTGTAACAATTATTTTTGAAGTAGCTGGAACAATTGCGATGAAATTATCAAACGGTTTAACAAAGCTTGTTCCGAGTGTACTGATTTTCGTGTTTTATGGAATTTGTTTCAGCGTGTTCGCCATCGTTGTGAAAAAGATCCATTTAAGTATTGCTTATGCTATTTGGTCTGGCGTTGGAACATTGCTTATTACAATCATTAGTGTGTACTTTTTTAAAGAGCATATTAGTTTATTTCAAGCATTTTGTATTCTTTTTATTGTTTTGGGTGTCATTGGGCTTAAGGTTTCATCTGCATCATAAAAGGCTATCTTCCAGTGCGGAAGATAGCCTTTTGCTTTTGTTAAAACGCCCAATTACCTTTACGGAAGATTGGCTCATGTCTGCCATCAGCAGTAATACCGTCAATATCAAGCTCAGCTGATCCAATCATGAAATCTTCGTGTGTAATACTAGCGTTTGCGCCATTTTCAGCAAGCTCTTCTTTAGACATTGTTTTTCCGCCAACTAAGTTAAATGCATAAGCATTTCCGATTGCAAGGTGGCAAGATGCGTTTTCATCAAATAGCGTATTGTAGAATAAAATATTTGTGTTTGAAATTGGTGAATCATGAGGTACTAAAGCTACTTCTCCTAAGAAGTGAGAACCTTCATCTGTTTCTACTAAATGTTTTAAAGCTTCTTCTCCAACTTCAGCTTTATAATCTACGATACGTCCGTTTTCAAATGTTAACGTGAAGTTATCGATAATGTTACCTGCAAATGCTAACGGTTTTGTACTAGATACTTGGCCGTTTACACCTGTTTTAAGTGGCATTGTAAACACTTCTTCAGTTGGAATGTTCGCCATAAATGGTACGTTCTTTTCATTTAAGCTACCAGCACCAGCCCATACATGTTTTTCTGGAAGTTCGATTGTTAAATCTGTTCCAGGACCTGTATAGTGAAGAGCTTTATAATGCTTTTCGTTTAAGTAATCAACTTTTGTATGTAATGTTTTATCGTGTTCTTTCCATGCTTCCACAGGATTTTCTAAATCAGCACGAGTCGCTTTGAAAATAGCATCCCATAGTTTTGCTTCTTGTTCTTCTGGTGCAACGTCAGGGAATACTTTCGCAGCCCATTCTTTCGTAGGAACAGAAATGACACACCAGCTTACTTTATCAGCTTGTACGTAATCACGGTATACTTTCATTGCTTCACCAGCTACTTTATGAGCTGTTGCGATAAGCGTTGGTTCTACACCTTTTAATAAATCAGGGTTTTCTGCATAAATAGACATAAATGCAGCGCCTTCTTTTGCTAATTCTTCACGAGCGTGTGCTTTCCAAGATGGGAACTCAGCGAATGCTTCTTCAGGAGCTAGATCAAACTTTAAGCGTGTTAACGTCTCATCATTCCAATCCACATATACGTGTTTTGCACCAGATTTATATGCTTTTTCTGTAACGAGGCGTACAAATTGTACAGCTTCAAGAGGTGCGCTAATTGATAATGTTTGTCCTGGTTGAATATTAACACCAACATTGACTGCAAGGGCAGCATATTTCTCTAACGTTTGTTCAAATGACATATGTATAATCTCCTTTAATTTGAAAGATTTCTTACTATATATAATACAAGAAAATTCAAAAAATATATATAAATATAGCGTAAAAAGAGAGCTCAAAATATATTGAGCCCTCATCGTTATTGAATCGAAGAAGCAAACTGTTCTACGGTCGTCGTATGGTGTATGCGAACACGCTTCATTTTTAACAATTCATCGGGTTCACCTTTTGTAATGAATTTTCCGGGTTTTGTTGTCGTCGCAAATTGATAATATTTCTTCGTTTCTGCAACGACTTTATCATCTACATGACCGAATGGATAAGCAACTGCGATAACGGGCTTACCTGTTATTTTTTCTAACTTTTCTTTTGATCCTTTTAATTCCTCTTCATAGTTTGTAATTTTCGGTAAGTCTGCATGCGTCGCTGTATGAGATTGCACTGAGAAAATGCCGGAATCGACCATTTCTTTTATTTCAGAAGTAGACAGTGATCCTTCTACATCAACGTTATCAACAATCATATATTCTGTTGCTGTTGGTTTAAATGTATCGTCTTTTAGCTTTTGTAAAACATGGAATGCATTCATATTATTTTTCATACCGTCATCAAATGTAACAAAGATAGGTTTATTTACTTTATTAATATCACCCCAACGTTCAAAAGTTAGTAATGTATAGCCGTTGTCTTTTAAATATTTCATTTGGGCTTCAAAGTTAGCAGGTGATACGAATAAGTCTTTAATGCCTTGTCCGTGATAATCATCGATTGCATGGTACATAAGAACGGGAACTTTTTGCTCGAAAGTAATAGCAGATTTTGTGAGTGGAATGGTTTTCCCATCTTCTTTTATACCTATTGCTTCAATTTGAAACTCACCGCGTTTTCCTTCAAATTCTTTTATATCAAAAGGAAGTGTAAACTGTTTCTCCTTTTCTTTAGAAGAAAAAGATTTAGTGTGTTCCCTTCCACTTCCATCAGCAGTACGCCAAATTTTATATTGTACTTCAGTTAAAGCATCTTTTATATCTGTCATATGAATAGTAGTGTTTGTAGATTCATGTGTAATTTGGTTATAAGAAATTTTCCCTTGTTCTTTCACGGTCTCTTCTTGTTTCTTAGTTTCTTGAACTTTTTTCTCTTTTTTAGGTTCTTGACTTACATTGTTAGTATTACAACCTGCTAAAATGGCAGATGTACATAAAGCGATTGCAGCATATTTTCTCATAAAATCACCTTCTATTGTGTATTATGTTACATACTTCTATTTAAAATCCCCACCGCTGTAAGAGAGGTGGGATATACCCTTGTTCATCATATCATTTGAATAAAATGGATGGAATGAGAAAAGTAACAATAGATAAAAAAATCACCTTACTTCAACGAGTAAGGTGATTTTTATTAAATGAATAATCCAGCGATTGTAGCAGATAAAATAGAAGCAAGTGTTGATGCAAATAACATTTTCCAACCAAATTTAGAAACGATGCTTCCTTGTTTTTCAGAAAGGGCACGGATTGTACCAACAATCGCACCAATTTGGCTAATACTCGCGAAGCTAATTAAGAATACTGTAACGATTCCAACTGTACGTGGAGATAATGTTGCTGCAACACCTTTTAAATCAAGGATTGCTACAAACTCGTTTAATACAATCTTCGTACCCATAATTCCGCCAGCTGGGATAATATCTTGAGCTGGAATCCCCATTAAGAATGCGAATGGAGCAAGTACGTAACCGAAGATTTGTTGTAACGTAACAGCATGTCCCATTGCCCCTGAAGCTGCACTAATTACGTAGTTTACAACTTCCATCACACCGATGAAGGCGATCATTAATGCTGCAACGATACCAGCTACTTTTAAACCATCAAGCGCGCCGTTAATCATCGCACCGATAAAGCTGTCTCCGAATAGCGTTCTATCAAATTTTTGAATCACTTCGTCTTCTTTTTTCGTATCAACTGGTGTTAATAACGAACAAACGATTAAGCTTGAGAATAAGTTTAGCGGAAGAGCTGCTAGTACGTATTTTGCATCTAACATCATTACGTATGATGCTGTAACAGAAGCAGAAACTGAGCTCATTGCAGAACAACAAATGATAAACATACGGTTTTTATTGAAATGTTGTAAATCATTTTTAATAACGATTAACGCTTCACTTGAACCGAAGAATACAGAGTTTACCGCATGGAACGATTCAACGCGTGGTAAACCAGTAATTTTTGAAATCGCACCGCCGACAACACGAACGATGAATGGTAAAACACCTAAATAACTAAAGATAGAAAGTAGTGCTGAGAAGAATACGATAATTAATAGTACGTTTAAGAAAAAGACAAAGTCTCTTTGAATTCCATTAAAGAGAAAATCAACACCTGTCGTACCAAGTTTAATTAGTTTGTTGAAAACTTTACCAATGAAAATAATGATTTGTTGACCAATCTTTGTGCCAAACATAAACCAACCGATTAAAATTTGAAAACCAATCATAATAGCAATTGCACGGAAGTTGATTTTACTTTTGTTGTTTGACAAAGCAAAACATAAACCTAAAACGACAAGAATACCGATAATGCTCATTACATATTGCATGTAGTTGCCCCTTTCAGAAGTTCGTATAAAGTTTGTACATAAAACGCTCGTTGTATTACTAAAAATAAAACAAAGAGGTTTTATGTCATACGTAAGATGTCTGACCTTTTAGAAAAATGGAAATAAAAAAAGACCCATATGGATTCACTTTCATCTATGAGAGAAAGCTAATCAATATGAGTCCTTTTTGCACATGGTCTAATATTCATTAGTTTTCCCCATAGTCCAGCAATTTAAGGTTGCCGGGTAGAAACTCTCGATCCATATTATCGAGTATATATGAGGTAACATCGTCCGTATTAAATTAGTAGTAGCGTAACATTAACAGAGAACTATCGTCAATAGCTTTTTTTCTTCCAATAGAAATAGACCATATAAGTATGATAAAATGTAACGCAGTGTTATGAAAAAGAGAGGTCGGAAAATGAGTACAAAAATGACGCCACCAGTTGAAAAAAACGAGTTTATAGATGTAGTATTTGAAGATTTAACACATGATGGTGCCGGTGTTGCGAAAGTAAAAGGCTATCCTATTTTCGTTAAGAACGGATTACCAGGTGAAGAAGCGCAAATTAAAATTATTAAAGTGAAGAAAAACTTCGCATTCGGTCGTTTAATGAAGCTTCATACAGAGAGTCCATATCGTAAAGATGCCGAATGCCCAGTGTACAATCAGTGCGGCGGTTGTCAGCTTCAGCATTTAACATATGAAGGACAATTACAAGCGAAAGAAAAACAAGTACGCGACGTTATGCAGCGCATCGGAGGACTAAGCGATGTTCCTGTTCACCCTGTACTCGGCATGAAGAATCCGTGGGTATACCGTAATAAAGCACAAGTACCAATTGGAGAACGTGAAGGCGGACTTGTAGCTGGTTTCTATCGTCAAGGAACGCATGACATTATTAATATGGAATCATGTTTAATTCAAGCAGAAGAAAACGATACATTGATTCAAGAAGTAAAACGTATTTGTGAAAAACACGGTATTTCGGCGTACAACGAAGAGCGTAACAAGGGAACACTTCGTCACGTAATGGCTCGTTACGGACAAGTAACAGGGGAGATTATGCTTGTCTTCATTACTCGTACAGCAGAACTGCCAAACAAAAAAGCAATCATTGAAGAAATTGCTACGAAATTCCCAGAAGTAAAATCAATTGTTCAAAACGTAAACCCGAAACGTACAAATGTAATCTTCGGAGACAAAACGACAGTACTGTACGGATCAGAATATATTTATGACTTTATCGGCGATATTAAATTTGCGATTTCAGCACGTTCATTCTACCAAGTAAACCCAGAACAAACGAAAGTGTTATACGATAAAACGTTAGAATATGCAAAATTAGATGGCAATGAAACAGTAATTGATGCCTATTGTGGAATTGGATCAATCTCTTTATTCCTAGCACAAAAAGCGAAAAAAGTGTACGGTGTTGAAATCGTCCCAGAAGCGATCGAAGACGCAAAGCGTAACGCAGCACTAAACAACATGACAAACGCTGAATTTGGTGTAGGAGAAGCAGAAGTAGTTATTCCAAAATGGTACAAAGAAGGCGTAATCGCTGACACAATGGTCGTAGATCCACCGCGTAAAGGTTGTGATGAGGCACTACTTAACACAATCATCGACATGAAACCAAAACGCGTCGTATACGTATCATGTAACCCAGCAACATTAGCACGTGACTTAAAAGTACTAGAAGAAGGCGGATATAAGACGCAGGAAGTACAACCTGTTGATATGTTCCCGCATACGACTCATGTGGAGTGTGTAGCTTGGCTGAAGTTGGTATAATAGGAAAGCAGTTGATATAGGAAAATCTATACCATCTGCTTTTTGGTTTATTGAGAGTTTGAAATTGTATTCATAGTGAGAGGATTTGAATTTGAAATGATAGATAATTTTTGGCGTGATTTACCACGACCATTTTTCGTACTTGCACCAATGGAAGATGTGACAGACGTTGTTTTCCGTCACGTAGTAAGTGAAGCTGGTCGTCCAGATGTATTCTTCACAGAGTTCACAAACTCGGATAGCTATTGTCATCCAGAAGGTATGAAAAACGTACGTGGTCGTTTAATTTTTACAGAAGATGAACAGCCAATGGTGGCACATATTTGGGGAGATAATCCTGAATATTTCCGTCAAATGAGTATTGGTATGGCAGAGTTAGGATTTAAAGGCATTGATATTAATATGGGCTGCCCTGTACCGAACGTAGCATCAAGAGGGAAAGGTAGTGGTCTTATTCTACGTCCAGACGTTGCGGCAGAACTTATTCAAGCTGCAAAAGCAGGCGGACTACCTGTCAGCGTAAAAACAAGACTTGGCTTTAAAGAGTTAAGTGAGTGGGAAGATTGGTTAACGCATATTTTCAAACAAGATATTGCAAACCTTTCTATTCACTTACGTACAAGAGAAGAGATGAGCCAAGTAGATGCACACTGGGAGCTAATTCCGGAGATTAAAAAATTACGTGATCGTATTGCACCAAATGCGCTCCTAACGATAAACGGAGACATTCCTGACCGTAAAACTGGGATGGAACTTGCTGAAAAATACGGTATTGATGGTGTTATGATTGGACGAGGCATCTTTAAAAATCCATTTGCCTTTGAAAAAGAACCGAGAGAGCATAGTAGTAAAGAACATCTAGATCTTTTAAGACTACAGCTCGATCTTCAAGATCAATATGCAGAAGTATTACCACGCTCTATCACAGGACTACATCGCTTCTTCAAAATTTATGTAAAAGGCTTCCCTGGAGCTGCTGAATTGAGAAATCAGTTGATGAGTACGAAGTCGACGGATGAAGTGCGTACATTGCTTAATCAGTTTGAGGCGAGTGTTAGTGAGACACAGGGGAGTGAAACTGTGTAACTTTTGAAAGTTAGAAGGGATGGAGTGTAGCAATTTTATCCCGCATTAACGAGCAGTAAGACCCCCACCTCAAAATTCAGCGGAAGCAAAGAAGTTAGGTGGGGTCGGACTGCCCATAAAAGCCTGATTGGTTCAACTAATAATAAGTGGGGGATGAACAAAACCCCCACTTATTAAATAAAGTTTCACTTTATTACGCCTATAATTGGAGGCTATGTAAATGTTAAGTGATCAGACGAGATATTCTAGGCTCGCGAATATAACAAAAATAATAAATACAAAATTAGAACTACGTGAAGTATTACAGCGTGTAACAATGGCGATATCAGAGGAGATTGTTAGGTGTGACGCTGTTGGAATTTATTTACCTGAAGAAGATGGAACATTTAGAGGGTTTGCGGGAAAACCAGAGACCATAAATGGCGTAACGCTCGATACGCAGGTAATTGATCCTGAAATAGACTTACTGGCAAAAGAAGTTATTGAAACTAAAAAAACGATCTATATTCCTGATACCTCAAAGGATCATCGACCGGATCCGAGACCAGTCGATGCGTTCAAAATTAAGTCTTTATTAGCTCTGCCTATCTCATTTGGGCAAGAGTTATTTGGTCTTGTTTTTTTATTTGATTATGGAGTTCCAATGAACTTAACAGATTCAGAAATTCAAAGTGTTGAAGCTTATGTAAATATGGCGGCGGTCGCCATTCAAAACGCAAAAAATTTAACCCAAAAAGAAAATCTTATTGCCGAGAAGCAGCTGTTACTAAATGTTACCCGTGATTTATCAGTGTGTTCCTCGGTACAGGAGATTTTTGATAAATGTTTTTTTTACTTAGGACAGATTTTAGAGAGTAAAAACATGGCTGCCCACCTTTTAGACCGGCTAGATAAAACAACGATTAAAACAACGAAATTAAGCGCGGACTGTGATTGGGCAGAAACTGACTGGATGGAGAAAACCTATGAAGCCAAGCTTCGAAAGGTTATTCAAACAAAAAATATAGATAGTAAGGGCCTACTGATGCTGCCATTAGTTTCGATGGGAGAAGTATTAGGGGTAATCGTCGTTGGTAAAGGGGCAAAAGCTCATAATTACGATGCTTCCCGAATTCAACTGGCAAAATCTATCGTTGATGCTACAGCTCCTACGTTTTCAAACTTGTTATATATGGATCAACTTGAAAGTATGGTGGAAGAAAGAACGAGAGAACTAGCTGTTGCTAATGAAAAAGTTACAAGTGTGATTGAAAGTATTACGGATGGATTCTTGACTTTGAATAATAAATGGGAATTTACGTACGTAAATAAGCATCAACATTTCCCGCAAAGAAAAACAGCAAAAGATGTATTAGGTAAGAATATATGGGAGGTCTTCCCAAGTAGCATCGATACAGTTATATATAAGGAGCTTCATCGTGTAATGTCAGAGCGAAATACAGTTCATTTCGAATTTCTTTCTACCTCTGATGAATATTGGTATGAAGTCATTGCATATCCGTATGATGATGGCATTTGTTGTATTTGTAAAAATATAACGGAAAAAAAGCAATATGAGCAGGAATTGAAAAGGTTATCCAACATAGAGTTAATAGGGCAAATGGCAGCAGGTATTAGCCACGAGATTAGAAATCCAATGACAACAGTACGAGGATTTTTGCAGTTATTAAAAGAAGAGAACAACTATGAGAAACATAATAACTACTTTAATTTAATGGTTGAAGAACTTGATCGTGCCAATTCTATTATTACTGAATTTCTCTCAATCGGTAATACAAAGAAATCAGATTTGCAGATGTTAGATTTAAACTCAATTATCCGTGATATTATTCCTTTAATAAAGATTGATACGCATAATCAAAATAAATATATTCAAGTCGATACAAATGACGTTCCAGAATTACTCTTAAATCGTAATGAGATAAGGCAATTATTAATGAACCTATACCGTAATGGCTTAGGAGCGATGAGTACAGGGAAAACTCTAACCATTAGCACCTATAAGGAAGGGCAAAAATGTGTGGTGCTTGCAGTGCGGGATGAAGGGAATGGTATCAGGCCTGAAGTATTAGAGAAACTGGGGACTCCATTTTACACAACCAAAGATAATGGAACTGGATTGGGATTAGGCGTATGTTATGCCATTGCTGCCCGTCATAATGCAAAAATAGAAATTCAAACAGGATCCGAAGGCACTACCTTTTTTGTTAAATTTAATTATTGAAATAATAAAAAATAATTAAATTGAGATTAGTTACGGTAAACTGTATTACAAATAAAAAGTTAAAAATAATCAACATTTCAGGAGGGAAAATAATGGCAATGAGCAATAACGATATATTAAAAAGAGTAAGATATGCTTTAGATATAAAAGATATAGATATGGTAGAAATTTTTAAACTTGGCGGAATGGAAGTAACGAAAGAAGACGTAGTTGATATGCTTACAAAAATAAAGAGAGCGCCTCAGCACGAACCTGAAAACCCTGATGTGGAAGAAGATGAGTACGTAAAAACATGCGATATGATGATGTTAGAGGCATTTTTAAATGGATTTATTACTTTAAAACGAGGTAAGCAAGATCCGAAACCAGGGCAACCGGCACCTGTACAAAGCAAAGAGAGTGCGAATAACCTTCTTCTAAAGAAAATGAAAATAGCACTATCTTTAACGAGTGAGGATGTACTTGATATATTAGATAGCGTAGGCGTTACGGTGACTAAGGGAGAACTAGGCGCTCTATTAAGAAAAAAAGGCCATAAAAATTACAAAGAGTGCGGCGATAGATACGCAAGGAATTTCATTAAAGGATTAGCTGTAAAGTATAGAGGATAATGAGTCCGTTAAAGCGGTAAATGATATAATAGATAGAGTAGGGTGTTCGTATCCTACTCTTTTTTATTTGTAAAAATAATATGCTAGGTGATGAAATGGTACATACATATTTAGGCGAAACAATTAATTTTCATATAACTTATAAAAAGAAAAAATCGATGCGTTTTTTGGTGGATTCTTACGGGAATGTTGAGGTGCAAGCTCCCAAAGGGACACCTGTTGAATATTTAGTCCAGTTGCTAGAAGAGAAGTGGGATTGGATTCAGACAACACGTAAGGAAATGGCGGAGCGAGCGCGTGGACCACAGGAAAAGGATTATGATCAAGGAGAAGGCTTTTTGTATTTAGGAAATACGTATCCGATACAAATTTCTCAAGATGCAAATATTACGCAAGACAATGCAGTGTTTGAAGGAGATAAGCTACATATTTATGTGAAAGATCTTAAAGATGAGAAAATACAGCAAGCTTTAAAACGATTTTATTATAAGCAGTGTAAAACTTTAGTAGAGAAGAGTATTAAAGCGCATCAAAGTAATTTCAAAACAAAACCACGTTCTATTCGTATTACAGATAGTAGTCGTACTTGGGGTACTTGCGATGCAAATTTACAGCTAACATTCAATTGGAAGTTAGCGATGGCACCACAGCGGGTAATTGATTATGTAGTCGTTCATGAAATGTGTCATATGGTTCATTTAAATCATGATCGCTCTTTTTGGCGTCTTGTCGGGAAGATCATGCCTGATTATAAGGAAATGGAGAATTGGTTAGCGTTATCTAGTTGGAAGATGACGGTTTAGTGGTGAGATGTATTTTAAGTTTATTCTAAATAATTTAATACCTTATATCCGTATTCTATTAATAGAGAATAGATTTTTTGAATGAAAAATATTTTAGAAAATTAATGTTTTTTTCTCAACTCAACAAAAGTTTAGTAAAATTTATATATAATTCTGCTAAATGTAGAGGGAATATTGGAGGATATGGAAATGCAAGAACCATTTATTCAAATTGTAAGCTTGACTTTGTTATTTTTCATAATTTTTGGTATGATTTTTGGTATAATCTGTATTGCTTTAATTGGTAATTTAATTGAGGGCATCGCAAAGATATTTATAGACAAATTTATAGTTGATTGGACAGCAGAAAAGGATTGGAAAACCAGGAGTTGGACACTTGTTTTAGCTATGTTTTTTATGGGAAGTATCTTTCTTACAATGGGTGGTATAGATAATTTTATTACTGATAAACCTGTTTTTAAAGAAACAACAAACATTGTTACGGTAGGGTTAACCTTGACCGGGTTGTTCGATTCGTTTATTCGAGGTAAAAGAGGCAGAGACTTTAGTGTTGGAGAATTCTTTGCTTATGCAGGCACAACAATTTTTGTTTTAATTGTTTTAAGTTATTGCATAAGCGATAGCTATAATCTTGTCACGAAGAACTTAAAAGATGTATATCTTCTGTTAACTATATCTTTTGTGATATTAACAAAATTAGCGAATAAATATTATGATAAAAGGGATAAAGAGGGGAATTTAACTAAATAACAAGAAGTAAAATAATTAGGAAGTTTGGTTAAAAGAAGGACAGTGGCAGAAAGTCATGATGAAAAATTAATAAAACAAAAAATCTAGGGTTGATAGCATAGCTCTAGATTTTTTATATTAATACTTATTTACGTTAAATATTTTTCTCTTGGCTAAACAAAGTACTTAATTCAGTTGCTAATAATTGGGGGAAATGTTTGTATAGAAAGATCCTTTAAGTTGGGAATGTAATAAGTAAAGTTACTAGAAGAAGTTATATGAATAATTGAATAGTAACGGTTTAATAATTGTACGACTAGTATGAGATAAATAATGAACAAATTTATAGGATATATATAGGGTTAGGTAACAGAATATTTGTAGGAGGAAAATGAATATGAAGTATAGGGTGATTGAATTATTTGCTGGGATAGGTGGAATGACTAAAGCGTTTATAGAAGCAGGATTTCAAGTTATCTGGGCAAATGATATAAGGCATGATGCTTGTGAAATTTTTCGAAATAATAATGTTGCAGTAGAAATTGTTGAAGATGATATAAATGAAATAGAATTGAAAAACATTCCTAATTTTGATGTTTTAACTTCAAGTTTTCTCCTTCATACTAAATCATTTGCGGATAATAATTTAATGAAGAAAGTTGTAGAGATTATTGCAGAAAAGCAGCCTAAGGCAATTCTATTAGAAGGTATAAAGTGTGATTTAAGAGTAAATAAAGGTGAAACATTTAATCAGTTTATAAAGGTTCTTAATGAACTAGGGTATCAGGTGGTATATAAGGCATTAAAAGCTAAAGAGTATGGGGGGGAGCCTCATAATAAGGAAAGAGTATATATAGTTGGATTTAGAGATAAAAGAAATTTTGAAGTGTTTTCTTTTCCAGAACCTCAACCATTAAAGAAGGGGATACATGAAATTATAAATGTTTTTGATAGAAAAGAAGATTGTTATTATTATAGCGAAACGAAGCACCTTTATCCTGTTCTTAAGGAAAATATTAAGAATCAGCATTTGATTTATTCTGTGCAAATGGTCCCAGGAACAAAAGAAATTAAATTTCGGCATAGTGATATATGTCCAACGTTCAGTAATAGGTGGAGGAATTATTTTGTTAGAGATAACTATGGGATTAGGAATCTAACTATTGAAGAGTACCTTGATTTTCATGGTCTATTGGAACTGAAACTAGAGGGTATATCTAAAAAAAATATATATCAATTAGTTAGTAATGTGTCTATAGTATCAATTATAAAGTCAATTGCTAATCGAATTGGACAAGTGTTAGCTCAAAATGAATGCAGATATGATATGGATTTAATGGAGTATGAACAACGAAGTTCAAGATATCAGAAAAAGGTTGAAAAGGGAATTTTAGATATTAAACATTTTGATAATCAGATTAATAAAAATGTAGTGAATCTGAAAAACGATATGTTAATAAGTGATCAGAATAGTTTTGAAAATTTAATTCGAATTGTTGAAAATGAGGGGAATTCTCAAAAAAAAGGAAGAGCCTTAGAATGTCTAATAAAGAAGTTTTTTGAGCAAGTAGAAGGTTTTAGGGTTTTTGCAAACGAAAAAACTCAAACTGAAGAAATTGATATATATATTACTAATGAATCAAAGGGTGAAATTTGGCGTAAAGAGTCACAAATTTTCATATGTGAGTGTAAGAATTGGGATAAAAAGATAGGTAAAAATGAACTTATTATATTTAAAAGTAAAATAGAGAATAGGAGAAAAAGAGCTAAATTGGGTTTTTTTATTGCTTGGAAGGGATTTGCTAAAACATTTACTTTAGAGAGTTTAAGAGGATCACAGGGAGATATAGTAATTGTTCCAATAGAGGGATGGCAAATTAAAGAAGCCATTAAAAGTAATAGGGTGGAAGATTATTTAAAAGACTGGTATTTTAAAGCAGCTATGTTGTAATTTTATAAATACTTTTGAGTAGATAGGAAGAAAATTTGTTGTTTGCTAATTTCCTAATAAAAAAGTAGTGTTTGGGAGGATTTTACTCCCAAACACTACTGGAGCACTAGCTTTAAAAACTATTATTTTTTGGAATTTATCATATAAACTCCATTAGAAAGCTCCATCTCATACCCACGATACCCCTCTGAAAATAAAGCCTGCTGTCCAACAGTGTCACTCATCGGAACGCTCTTAATCTCCGTCCAATCTTTTTCCTTGTCTTCACGCAATTCCTTCACAAAAACATACCGCATACTACCACCATACTTCTCCTTCAGTGCAGCAATCTCCATCCCTTGTGAGAACTTATCTTTTAAACTTGGAATGTTAAAAGGTGCAACAGTGCAGCACACATAATCATATTTGCCGTTTTCTTTTTGTAATTCGTCCATGATGACTGTCGCTAATATTTTTTGCATCCCATTTCCGCGGCAGTTCGGATGAACGTTTGAGATTTCTTGATAGATGACGCGGTGTAGTTCACTTTCTGGTAAGCCGATATCAAGTCCTAAATGTTCATCGTCGATAGGAGGGACGAGTAGGGCGCGAAATGCGATGAGTTCGTTTTTGATAAAAGCACCGATCATCATGCCATTTCCTTCTAGAATGTATTGAAATTCTTCTAACGATAGTGGTTGTAAGCGACTTTTATCCTCAAGCGTCTCAACTACAACGTTTTGTAGTGATAAGATTTGTTCGATGTTCTCTAGTGTGAGTAATGTAACGTGAAATTGCTCATTATTTTGTTTTAATCTGCCTTCGTATAGAACTGTCATGCGTTAGTCCTCCTTTAGCGTACAACGTCTTGAAAGACGGTAAGTTCTTGCAGGATATCCTCATTTATTTCAATGCCGAGTCCTGGCTTTTCGTTTAAGCGAATAGATGGTACGTCGTAATGTAAGTTTCCGATGTCTTTCGTGAACTTTAATGGACCTGTTAGCTCGACGCTCGTAATGATTTTTTTCGAGAAAGCGACATGGAATCCTGCGGAAGAGGCAACGGATGATTCGACCATAGATCCAACTTGGCATTCAATGCCTGCCATTTCAGCTTGATGAGCGAGTTTTACAGCGGGATATATGCCACCGCATTTCATTAGTTTTATGTTTACTTTATCAGCAGCGTCTAATTTAATAATTTGGCGCATTTCACGAGAGCTCTTTAATCCTTCATCAATCATAAGTGGAAGGTCTGTTTTAGAACGAATGTGAGCCATTGCGTCAATATCGTCTGCGATGACAGGCTGTTCAATCCAATCGATGTTTACATGTCCTAATGAACGAAGTGCCATTAATGTGTTGGCGCTATTTTTCCAACCTTGGTTTACATCAACGCGAATCGCGATGTCATTTCCTACACGCTCTCGTACAGCTTCAATACGTTTTACATCTTCCTTTACATTTGTACCGACTTTCATTTTGAAAGATTGGTAACTTTTCTGAATCATAGAGGCAGCTTCTTCGGCCATTTCTTCTGGGTCTGCGATGCTTAAAACGTGAGTAACAGGGAACTCATCATGGTAGCGCCCACCAATTAGTTGATATACAGGCTGATTTAATTTTTTACCCATTATATCAAAGCAAGCAATATCAATTGCGGCTTTCGCTGTTGGAACACCGTAAATTGTATTGTCCATCATATCGTGTATTTTTTCGATATTCATTGGATTTTGGCCGATAAGGGCAGGAGCTAGTGTATGCTTTAAAGTATGAAAAGTACTTTCCCATGATTCGCCTGTAACGTGATCATCAGCGACGCCTTCACCGTACCCGATAATGCCCTCATCTGTTTCCATTTTGACGATAATAGAAGGCATATCAGAATAAGAACCATAACTAATAACAAACGGATCGCGAAGCGGTAAACGAATTGCATAAAGGTGAATAGCTGTAATTTTCATTGAATAAAGACCCCTTCCTGTTTACAATGGTTTTGTACATTTGATATAGTTGACGTTAAATAGTCGTTAATTAATGATAAGGAGTTAGAGAAATGATGATAAAAATTGCAGTTGTCGGTTCAAAAGAGTTTATGGAGACACTTTTACCTATTGCTCATAAAATAGAAGAAATAGAAATTGATCCATATATTTACCTTCATCCGGCAGAATCTTCTGAACTATTAAAGCGTTTAAAGCCTTGTGATTTCATCTTTTTCTCAGGTGCTTTACCTTATTATATGGCAAAAGAAATAAGAGAACAATTACGAATTCCGAGTACGTACTTACAGCAAGACGAGACAACCATCGCATCTTCCATTCTTTCTGTCATGTATCACCAAGGTATTCAACCACATCAAATCTCAATTGATTTAGTAGACCGCTCATTTATTGTAAATGTGCTCGAGGATATCGGTATAAAAGAAAGTCCACAAGTGTTTGATTATGAAAATATGCTGTGGAGTAAAGATGAAATAAATAGAGTTATTGATTTTCATGTAGCTAAATATCAATCTGGAGAAGCTCATTTAGCTTTAACTAGTATTCATGCTGTCTATGATGAACTTCAAAAAATAGGTATTCCTTCAGAACGTATGATAGATCCAAAGCAATCTATTATACATGGGTTAAAAGATGCAAAAATAAAAGCTGAGTTAGCAAGAAGCCATTCAGCTACTGTTGGTGCTTGTATTATTTCTTCTTTAGAATTACGAGATGTTTTGCTTGAGCAATTAAATGTCATTTCAAAAGAACTACGTGGTTCATTTAAAACAATTGATGAAATGACGTTCATTTTGTATACAACTCGTGGTGATATTGAATCCATTATAAAAACAAATATGATAAATAATTTATTTGCGAGTATAGAAGGAACGATAGCTATTGGATTTGGTTACGGAAAAACTGTGAAAGAAGCGGAGCAAAATGCTAAAATCGCCCAAGGTTTCGCGAAGAATAATCCAATAGACCACTGTTTTTATATACTAACAAGTGATAAAGAACTATTTGGTCCGTTCCCGAAAGAACAGAGAGTACAAAGTTTGAAGAACGACAACCCGGAACTAATGAAAATAGCGAAGGAAACGAAACTTAGCCCAGCAAATTTATCAAAGATTATTCAATTTAGTCAATCACATCCGTCATTGAAGTTTACAGCAGCAGATCTTTCTGAATACTTACAAGTGACTCGACGATCAACTGAAAGGTTATTAAAGAAACTAGTTGATTATGGGTATGTTCATATTTGCGGCGAGGAAATGCCTTATCAACAAGGGCGTCCTCGCGCAATATACGAACTGAATTTACCGTTATCTTTAAGCTTCTAATTGAGCTTTTTGTTTTTTTAGTAGTTCCGCTTTTTCAATGTCAGATAGTTTCGTAATTGTGAGACCAGTTATACCGTAAATAATCGAGATAATAGGTACGATGAAATTCAATATAGCATAAGGAGCATATTCGAAAGCACCTACGCCGAGTGTTGCGAGTATAAATACACCGCATGTATTCCAAGGTACAAAAACAGAAGTTAATGTTCCGCCATCTTCTAATGCTCTGGATAAATTTTTAGAATGTAGTCCTTTTTCTGTGTATGCATTCGCGTACATTCTTGAAGGAACAACAATCGAGATATATTGTTCAGAGCAAGTAAGGTTTGTTGCAAAGCAAGATGCGATAGTTGAAGCGATAAGTCCTTTTGCTGATGTCGCTAATTTTAAAATTTGATTTACAATGGAGCGAAGAATACCTGTATGTTCTAATACTCCTCCGAAAGTCATAGCGACAATTGTCATAGAGACGGTATTCATCATAGAGCTTAAACCACCACGATTAAATAGCTCGTCTACTAGCTTGTTGCCAGTGTCTATGACAAATCCACTTTGGAGTGCAGCAACAGCTGATGAGACAGAACCACCTTGAATAAAGACTTGTGATAAAAATCCTAAAATAATACCTACGAGAATAGCTGGTATAGCAGGAACTTTTTTAGCGACCAATACCATAACGACTACAGGTATGATTAGTAGGAAAGGCGAGATAACAAAGTTTTGCTGCAATACTTGTAACGTTTGCTCGATACTTTTTGCATCAATATTGTTAGCGCCGAAGCTTCTTCCTAAGAACGCATAAACGATAAGAGTAATAATTAAACCTGGAATTGTAGTAAATAACATATGACGAATATGTGTGAATAAATCTGTATTTGTTAATCCTGCGGCTAAGTTTGTTGTGTCTGAAAGCGGTGACATTTTATCGCCGAAATAAGAACCGGAAATGATAGCACCGGCAACCATTGGAGCTGGGATTCCCATACTAAGGCCAATGCCCATTCCTGCAACACCAATTGTTCCCATTGTAGACCAAGAGCTACCAATAGCTAATGCAACAATAGAACAAATAATTGTAATGGAAACTAAAAATAGTGATGGAGTTAATAGATTTAAACCGTAATAAATCATTGTTGCGACAATTCCACCACCAATCCAAGCACCGATCGTTAAACCTACTAGGATAATGATAACGATAGCGGGTAATGCGAGGCGAATTCCTTTATACATTGCTTCTTCAATGTCGTTCCATTTGTAACCGTAACGCCAAGCGACGATGGAAGCAACGGTTGTACCAATAATAAGTGGGACGTGAGGGCTTTGTTTTAATACAACAATTGTAACCATCATAACTGCAACTGTAATGATAATAGGGATCATGGCTACACCAAAAGGTATTTCTTTTTTCATAAAGGTCCTCCTTGTTATGTATGTTTGTTTGTATTTTTAGAATTGTCGTAAAATAGACGTTTATTAGGTTATGATAACTAAAAATATATGTAAGCGTCAATATAAAAGACAGAAAATAAGTAATATTCTAGTTGTTTGTTTAGTTTGTAATATAGATGTAGAGTAAGCTTTTTCAGTGTTTAAAAATAAATAATTGACTTTTTTCTTAAAATTCAATATGTTCATAAAAACATCTGTTTTTCATAAGTATAATTAACCTAAATGGTTTTGGAATTTGGGAAGGAGAATGTAGCTTTGAAAACATTAGAACTACAAGAGCGTTTAACTGAAATTTTTCAGCATTTACATGAAAACCCTGAAGTGAGTTGGAAAGAGTATGAAACGACAGCGTATATTACTAACTTTTTAAAAGAAGAAGGAATTTCATATAAAATATTTGATGATTGCCCAGGCGTGATTGCTGAAATTGGAAGCGGAAATCCTGTTATTGCGATTCGCGCTGATATGGATGCACTTTGGCAAGAAGTGAATGGAGAATTTAAAGCGAATCATTCGTGTGGTCACGATGCTCATATGACGATTGTAATGGGACTTATTTTACAATTAAAGAATATGAGATGGAAAAGTGGTACAGTTAGATTTATTTTTCAGCCAGCAGAAGAGAAAGGGAATGGTGCTTTAAAAATGGTAGAGAAAGGTGCTGTGGATGATGCGGATTTCCTATTCGGTGTTCATTTGCGCCCGATTGAAGAACTATCTTTGAAACAGGCTGCCCCATCAATTCGTCACGGAGCAGCAGGATTTTTAGAGGGTACGATTCACGGAGAAGATGCACATGGAGCACGCCCACATCAAGGGATAAATGCAATTGATGTTATTTCCATGATTAATATCGGTTTGAAAAACATATGGCTACCACCGCAAAGTTCCTATTCAGTAAAGATGACGAGGTGCCAAGCTGGTGGTGATAATTTAAATATTATTCCGGGTAACGGGCATTTTAGCTTAGATGTCAGAGCGGAGAGTAATACATTATTAGAAGAATTGAAGAAAAAAATAGAGCATGTCATAGAATCAGCTGCATCGATGGGATCGAAAACTTCATATGAGTGGATTGATCTCGCGCCAGGAGCTGAAGTTTCAGAAGAAGCTGAGCGATTTATGCGTAAAGGTATTCTTGAAGTGTATGGGGAAGATAAATGTACGGGGCCACTTTATACGACAGGAAGCGATGATTTCCATTACTACACAGTGAAGAGACCACATTTAAAAGCTGTCATGCTTGGATTAGGAGCAGACCTACAACCTGGATTACACCATCCGTATATGAAGTTTGATCATAGTTGTATTATGGATGGGGTAGAAATATTAAAACAAACTGTATTGAAAGTGTTAGAAGACAGGGGCTAGGGAGCTCCTGTTTTTTGTAGGAACTTGTCGTTAAGTCGATATCCTTTGTCGAAACGTCGATATAATTTCACGTACCTATTAATTCGATGAAAAATGAGCATCCAGTATATGGTGTATAATAATAAGTACCATTTCTTAATAGGAGAAGTCGAATGAACGAACAATATTATGATGCAGTTTTACATATAAAAACAGTCGGTGAGCAAAAAGGATTTAACAAGTCTATGCATTATCATCGTTATGAACCGACGCCGTATAGTGGATTAGATGAGTTATTGAATCAATATGAAATAAGAAGTAGCGACCAGATTGTAGACTTTGGATGTGGAAAAGGACGATTGAACTTTTATATGCACCATAAGTGCGGTGCTTCAGCGATTGGAATTGAAATGAATGAAGAGTTTTATAAAGAAGCGTTGGATAATCTTGATCGTTATGCACGCAAGGTAAGAAACAGTAAAGATAAAATTGGGTTTGAATGCTGTTTAGCGCAGGAATATGAGATTGATCCACGTGATAACCGATTTTATTTCTTCAACCCATTTTCTGTACAAGTATTTATGAACGTAGTAAATAACATTTTACTTTCTGTAGAAGAAACGGGGAGAGAAGTGGATATTATTTTATATTATCCTTCTGAGGACTATATTTTCTTCTTAGAAAATCAGACTGCGTTTGAGCTGAAGAGGGAAGTAAGATTGCCTGGAGCTTATGAGAAGAATGGGAATGAGAGGTTTTTAGTGTATAGATTGGAGTGTTAATGTATGGGTGCTTGGGGGAGTAGCAATATTATCAGACGATATTGCTGAAGATATTAAGTTACTATATAAGGATTTGTTAGCAAATGAATATTCAAATGAGGAAGCAAGTAGGATTGTAATTGAGGAGTACAAGAATGAATTAGATGATGAAGAAACTATTGCCTTTTGGTTAGTATTTGCTTCCATACAATGGAGGTTAGGGAGACTTCAAGAGAATGTTAAGCAGGAGGCTTTGCAAATAATAGAGAGTGGTACAGATTTAGCTCGCTGGGAAGAAGAACCTAAATTACAGAAGAAACGTGAAGTAGTTTTAAATAAATTAAGAGAACAGTTAAATTCTCCGCAGCCAGAAGCGAAAAAAGTACCGAAGAGATTTATAGCTAATACTTCTTTAAAAGCAGGTGATGCTGTTAGTTATGAATTAGTATCGGGGAATTATATTATCCTTAAAGTCATTGAAATTGTTGAGGAATGGCATGGAGATCGATATCCTTTGTTCGAAATGTGTGATTGGGAAGGAAAAGAGATTCCTTCAAAAGAAGAAATAGACCAATTAGAATTGAAAATAAAGATTTATGAGGGTGGAAAACAGGAAGTTGTAAAAATTGCTATTTATCCGGCCGGAAAAAGAGACAGCACATTAAAAAGAATCAAAGTAGTGGCAGAGGATGTAAAAGTAGTATTGGATATAGGGTCGCCGTATACAATACTATGTTGGAAGGATTTTGACGACTACGTAGATACATTGTAATAAAAAGGACGCATTACCTAATTGGTAATGCGTCTTTTACTCACGTCTATATTAGTTACGGATTAAGTAATCAAATGCACCTAAAGCTGCGTTTGCACCTGAACCCATAGAGATGATGATTTGTTTGTACGGATTATTTGTACAGTCACCTGCAGCAAACACTCCTGGTACGTTTGTAGCGCCGTGCTTGTCTGTTACGATTTCACCGCGAACGCGTTCAACTGTTTCGCCTAACCAGTCTGTGTTTGGAACAAGACCGATTTGTACGAATACACCTTGTAATTCAACGTGATGAACTTCTTCAGTTTCACGATCGATGTAAGAAATACCGTTTACTTTATCAGTACCAGTAATTTCTTTCGTTTGAACGTTTTTCAGAACAGTTACGTTTGGTAAGCTGTTAAGACGTTCTTGTAATACAGCATCAGCTTTTAATTCTGGCATGAATTCAAGAACAGTTACGTGATTAACAATACCTGCTAAGTCGATAGCTGCTTCAATACCAGAGTTACCTCCGCCAATAACTGCTACGTCTTTTCCAGTGAATAATGGACCGTCACAGTGTGGGCAGTATGCTACACCTTTATTTTTGAACTCAGCTTCACCTGGTACGCCAACATTACGCCAGCGAGCACCTGTTGAAACGATTACGCTTTTACTTTTCAGAATAGCGCCGTTTTCAAGTTCCACTTCAATAAGTTCTTTTTTCTCTAAACGTTTCGCACGTTGTAGATTCATTACATCGATGTCATATTCTTTAACGTGCTCTTCAAGACTTGCTACTAGCTTAGGACCTTCAGTGCGTTTTACGCTGATGAAGTTCTCAATACCCATAGTATCCATTACTTGACCACCGAAGCGTTCAGCAACGATACCAGTGCGGATTCCTTTACGTGCTGCATAAATTGCTGCACTTGCACCAGCAGGGCCGCCACCAACAACAAGAACATCGTATGGATCTTTATCAGAAAGCTCTGATGCATCTGGACCGTTACCCATTTTAGCTAAAATTTCTTCAAGTGTCATACGACCGCTTCCGAAAGATTCGCCGTTTAGGAAAACTGTTGGTACTGCCATGATGTCTTTGCTTTCTACTTCCTCTTTGAATGCAGCGCCATCAATCATAGTATGTGTAATACCAGAATTAAGAACGCTCATTACGTTAAGAGCTTGTACAACATCAGGACAGTTATGACAACTTAGGCTGATATAAGATTCAAAATGATATTCGCCTTGAATGTTTTTAATTTGATCGATTAATTTTTGTTCAACTTTTGGAGCGCGTCCACTTACTTGTAGTAAAGCTAACACTAATGAAGTAAATTCGTGTCCTAATGGAATACCAGCGAATACGACACCAGTGTCTTCACCAGGGCGGTTTACGCTAAAGCTTGGTGTTCTCTCTAATTCAACTTTTTCTACTGTAATCTTAGATGACATAGTAGCTAATTCGTCTACTAGAGCTAACATATCTTTAGATACGTCATCGTCTCCTGCGCTTACTTTAAGTAAAATATCGTTCTCCATTAATTGAAGATATTGGGATAGTTGTGTTTTTATATCTGCATCTAGTATCATTTTGATCGAACTCCTTAGATTTTGCCTACAAGGTCAAGGCTTGGTTTAAGTGTTGCAGAACCCTCTTGCCATTTAGCTGGGCAAACTTCACCTGGGTTGTTACGTACGTATTGAGCTGCTTTAATTTTGTTAACAAGAATGCTTGCGTCACGGCCGATACCGTCAGCATTGATTTCCATAGATTGGATAACGCCGTCTGGATCGATGATGAATGTACCACGAGCAGCAAGACCTTCTTCTTCCATTAAAACGTTGAAGTTTGTAGTGATTGTGCGAGTTGGGTCACCAATCATGATGTACTCGATTTTACCGATAGTTTCTGAGCTATCATGCCATGCTTTGTGAGTGAAGTGAGTGTCTGTAGATACAGAGTATACTTCAACGCCTAACTCTTTAAGAGTTGCATATTGGTTTTGTAAGTCTTCAAGTTCAGTTGGGCAAACGAATGTGAAGTCAGCTGGGTAGAAACAAACTACACTCCATTTTCCTTTTAAACTTTCGTCAGTAACTTGGATAAATTCTCCATTATGGTAAGCATTAGCTTTAAACGGTTTTACTTCTGTGCCGATTAATAACATATTAAAATTCCTCCTAAATGTTGGTTTTGAGCATCAAAAAATAGTGTGCTCATAAAATATATTTTTTAATTAACTATAATAATTCTAATTCGATATTAATTATCATATAGAAGTGGTTATTTTGTCAAGAGAATAAACGAACTTTATATCAATTTAATTAATATTTATTCTCAATTAAGGATAACAGGGAATTGAAAGGTAACTTTAAGTTTATAAATTTTCAATGAGTGCTTGAAAGAGTAGTGTGTATGTTAGAGATATGATGTAAGTATAAATTCTTAGGAAGGAAATATTTCTTAGAAGTTGTCTTTTTGAAAAGGAACTGCGTATTTCTATTTTACAAAGAATTGTGTGATAAATAAAATAAAATGAACTAGAATCTTTTTGAACAATTTTTGTCCTCTCAAATATATAATTAGGAAGCATATTGCAATGATATAGAAACATTGACTCAAGATATTAACAAGATATAATAAAACCTAGATATACATTTCAAAAAGAAGAACATATATTATAGGATGAAAGATTTAATCCTATTATTTTTTATAGCTTTTAGAAAACGCTTACAATTAGTGTGGAGGGGAAACCATGTCTAAGTTCACGAAGTATTTTTTAATGGAAGCTAGCGATGTGATTGTATATGTGAAAGAGAAATTATGTAAGTTTGAACATGCAAAGGGGCTAAAGTGTAAAGAAATAGGTGATGGATTGGTTACAATCGACAATGGTGGAGGTAATTGATTTATTTAAGAAGAAGTTTTTAGACGCTTGGGATATTCATGTGCCAGAGATTATGGCGAAGGAAGAAGGCTTTAACGAAATCTATTTACAATCTGTATTAGAGGATACAGCTGCGGTGACGGGTCTTGAGTTAATTCGTCGTATTGTTGGGCTAGCGAAAGTAAAAGACATTACTTGTATTGAGAATGAGGAATCACGTGCTAGAGCGGAACGTATTTGTCTTCAAGTTGCAAAGAAATTTATTTTACGAGCGAATCAATATAAAACAGGTACAAGCTTTGTAGAAACGTTAAACGAACAGTCAATGCACTACGCGAAGTAAGGGGAGAAGATGATGGAAGAGCAATTAATACCAATCCAGTGGAAAGAGATGCTTCTGAAGTGATCAATCGCTTCGGGCAATATTCTGCTCCGAAAGAAAGTAAAGTATATAATCCAGCATTTGATGTCACGCCATATGAAAATGTAACAGCGATTATTACGGAAAAAGGGATTGTAAAAGCACCGTTTACAGAGAACTTAAAAAAGCTATTTCAATAAGTAGATAGAGTTAAAAAGTCAGTCATCATAAGCTTCATACTGAGGGGGATGTATATGTTATTACAAAAAGAAAGAGAAGAAATTGTAGCGTATGGAAAGAAAATGATTTCTAGCGGTTTAACAAAGGGGACAGGCGGTAATATTAGTATTTTCAATCGCGAGCAAGGTCTTGTTGCCATTAGCCCAAGTGGTTTAGATTATTATGAAACGAAGCCTGAAGATGTAGTTATATTAAACTTAGATGGCGATGTAGTAGAGGGAGAGAGAAAACCATCGAGCGAACTCGATATGCACCTTATTTATTATAGAAAGCGTGAAGATATAAATGCGCTTGTGCATACACATTCTCCTTATGCGAAGACGATTGCATCATTAGGATGGGAACTGCCCGCAGTATCGTATTTAATTGCTTTCGCAGGCCCTAATGTTCGTTGTGCACCGTATGAAACATTTGGTACGAAGCAATTAGCAGAGGCGGCTTTTGAAGGGATGATTGATCGCCGTGCTGTTTTACTTGCGAATCACGGTTTAATTGCAGGTGCAAATCATATAAAAATGGCATTTACCGTTGCAGAAGAAATTGAGTTTTGTGCACAAATTTATTATCAAACGAAAAGCGTCGGAGAGCCTAAGTTATTGCCAGAAGATGAGATGGAGAATTTGGCGAAGAAGTTTGAAGGGTATGGACAGCAGTAAAGTTAATTATTGATTAAAAATAGCCGTGAAAGAAATTATATACACGGCTATTTAGATTTTAAATTATTTAGATATATTTTTTAGCTGAGAATCTAATTTCCAGAAACCAATTCCAGAGAATAATGCTGCTAATGAACCAATAATGGCAGCAATACCGATATCTCCGAACATCATGCCTCCCATTAATATACCGAAAATGCCAATTAAGATAAGAATAATAGCGATAGCTTTCATTTAGTAATACTCCTTTTAAGTATGAATTTAATACATAAGAATATAACATTATTAAAATGTTTAATCAAAGTCTTATCAGTATTTTTTTTATCTTAAGACGATTAAGGGTGTGACTATTAGTTAGAAGATGAATCTTTAAAATCTTGATTAGAAAAGGAGAATAATTGATTTAGAGAGCATTACGATGATTATGTTTTGAATGGATATTTATTCCTGTTTTTCGTATAATAAAATCATTGAAATCCTGTTATTAAGATGAAAGGATGAATGGAGTTTGGGGAATAGTGAAATGTTAATGAATCAATTATTTCAGGGAATACAGTCTACTAATGATAGTTTGGAAGAAAAGATTATTTTACCGAATTTGACTGGCGGATATGATTTGAAAAGCAGAAGCGGAGAAGTGGTCGCGGAGTATCAGCCGTCTCCTGTTGAAGGTGGTGGCGTTATAATGGATGGTCATGGAGAAACAATTGCTCGTGTTCAAGAGAATGCGTATGATGGAACGACCTTTGATTTTGGAGGTGGACATACCGTTTCTTCTAGCCAAAATATGTATGGTGGGGAAACTTTTCATGATAATGTTGAAGGGATAATAGGGTACTCACAGCCTAATAGTTCGGGTGGCTTAACAATGAATACAGCTACAGGAGAAAAATTATATGATATGAACTCGAATCCACTAGGGGAAGGGATGACAATTGATACAAGTCCAGAATTCATATCCCCGAATATAGATATAGATGTGATTGATACTACTCATTTGGACGCTTTAGATGTAGTGAATAGTGTTGTGGATATAACGGATGCGGGTTCTATTTTGTCTACGTCTGTAGATGGATTAGATATTTTAGATTTGTTGGGGAATCTGTTTTGAGTTATATAAAAGAAAAAGAGCAAGCTGATAATCCAGTAGAGCTGTATTTAGAAACCAAAAAACAATTATATGAGCAACTTACTCATAATGTAGCAGAAGAAATTGAATCTTTTGTCGAGAGAGTAGGAGAGGCACTTTTCCAAAAAATTCATGAAAGTATTGAAAAACGGAATAAAATGCTAGAAGAAGAAGTCTTTAAGCCCTTACAAAATCCAGATAATAAAGAAATGTATTCACAATATATTACCCGTTTTTTTCAATTAACTCAGGTGGGCGAAATTAGAGATGAGCTGAAGGGGATACTAAGTTTTCCATATTTAGGGAAAGTGTATTATGAATTTCTTGAAGAAATATCAAAAAATCAACATGGACATTTATTTAAAAAATTATATTTTACAGGTAATGTTTTTGAGGGGTTAAAGAAAAGAATGAACCTTTCAATGGATACCACGATTAAAAACTTTCAAAATTACTATGAGGCATATGGTCAATATACAGAATTATTAAGAGATATACAAAGTAGGCTTCCAGGGAAAAAAATTGTGCAGCTTGTATCACAAATAATGGCATCGTTAATTATGGGGTTTGGAGGCTCCTTCTTAGTTAAAGGACTTGCAAAATTATTAGACCCAGATGCTTTAAAAATAGTAAACGCGCAAGAGAATGTACGACAAATGTGGGATAAATATAATGAACAGTTGAAGGTGGATCTGGAACAATTAAAAACCCATTATAAGTATGTTCAATTGAGTTTATATGGTGGCGCATTTGTAACTGTTAATAAGCAGCTGAAAAAGAGTGGCATAGAATTTCAAAAGTTATATTTGCAAGATAACGTTTATAAATTGCAATTAATTAAAGGTGAGCAAGGACAAGTAGTAACATGGGCAATAGAAACGATTTCTCATATACAATCTTTATTACAGAAAAAAGAAATTGACAAAGCAGTCCAAGTATCTAACCAGTTTTATCAACACGTTAGCAAGTATCCAATTATGGAACGAACAATTATAAAGAATGGGAAAAGTATTAAATATTATGCGAACTTATTAAAATTTGCAGCGCTTATGTGCAAATCGTTAGAACTATACGAAAAAGAAAAGGATACTTTTATCACCTTTACTGCAGAGTTATTTAAACAATTACCGATGGTAGTTTATGATCATGATCTTAGGAATTTAGGTTTGATGACAAGGACTGAGTTTACAATGAAATTTTTGCATCATGGTTTGAAAGAGAATCAAAAATTAAATCTGATTTTGGACTATGAAATGCGTATGGTTAAACGAAAAGATGAGCATGATTTATATCCTGGTGAAGAATTAAAAGAGTTTAGCTCTTCTCAATACCTTGCTATTTTGCTTGCTCGATTTATGAAATCGAAGCGTCAGAAAGTAAATTCTTTTTACCGAATATCACAAAATGAAGAGGTACCATTCGCTGTTATGATTAGTTTGAAAAGATTGTATAAAAAGACACAGGGATGGGATTCTTTCTATAAATATTTACTCGCTTGTACAACTAATGAAAGACTTTCAAAGACCTTCAATAAGGTGAAAGGTGTACTACAGGTTATAAAAAAAGATAAAAGAATCTATATTCCACTTGGCATGGTTATATTGATGCTATTTGGTATAAGTGGAATGTACTTGATGAAAGAGGACAATAACAGTGCTTGGCATGGAGAGAAAATAGTATGGCGTAGTAATGGAGAGAAGAGTTCTTCTCAAGAAAATACTACTCTTGCAAAAGAATCGGATGCAGATAAGTCAATTCCATCAATATCGGTGAATGATAGCGCTGGTTCTTCTTATAATTTTAAAGTTAAAACAAAGCAAGAACTAAAACAGGTTCTAGAAACAGCTTTAATTGACGGGAATTTGGGACCATTTGGATTGAATGTGATTGGACAAGAACAATCTGCAGTGAAACAAGAATTTGGTACACCTGATGCTTTACAGGAAGCAAAGTGTACAGCTTGTGATGCAGCTAATACTGTTACTTATGGTGATTATAACCTGGATATGTTTCCTTCAAAAGTTAACAGAATTTGGTTACATATGAATATTCCTGTAAATGAGTTAAAGAGTTGGTTAGGTGAGCCGTATGGAATAGAAGAAGGGATAGATAGTGATGCCCTTGTATACCGCAAGGAGGGCTACGCTATCTATTTCAGTGTCGCTGATGGTTTTGTAAAACGCGTTGATATGTATAAAAGTGAATAAAATGCTGGAGATAAAAATACCCTCAAGATTTCATTCTTGAGGGTGTTTTTTACGCCTTCTTAAGCAACAAATACATAAAGTAAGGAGCACCAATTAAAGCGACAACAATACCTGCCGGAATACCGTTAGGCTCAACGATATTTCGTCCGATTGTGTCTGCTAATAGTAATAGCCATCCGCCAATTAAAAGGGCGATAGGCATGAAGATTTGATGCCTTGGACCTACTAAAGATTTTGCGATGTGAGGAGCCATTAGTCCAATAAAGCTAATTCCTCCTGTTACGGAAACAGCTGCAGCTGCAAGCGCAACGGCCGCCACTAATAAGTATCTGCGTTCTTTTTCAATTTCAATTCCAACGCCAATTGCGACCGGTTCGTTTAATGCTAGAATGTTTAATCGGTTTGCCTTATAGAAAACAAACGGAATGAATACGATTAACCATGGAAGCATTGCTAAAACAAAGATCCAGTCATCTCCCCAAATGTTACCGGCAATCCATTTGGCGATAAAGTCCACTTTCATACGATCTGCGGATGAAATAAGGACAATCATCATTCCAGATAGTGCAAATGCAAAACCGATACCGGTTAATGTTAATCGCACCGGCTGAAGTCCAGTTGATTTACTATATGAAAATACGTAGATTAGAACAGCTGTTAGAAATGCTCCAATAAATCCAACGACAGGTAGTAAGTAAAGAAATGAACCTACATCTATTGGAAAGTATAAGAAGAAAATAGCAACAGCAACACCGGCCCCAGAGTTGATTCCGAGAATACCAGGTTCAGCTAAATCATTTCGGGTAAGTCCTTGCAGAATAGCTCCTGATAAAGCGAGAGCCATACCAGCTAATAATGTAATGACAATTCTAGGGAGTCTTAATGAGTATAAAACGAACTCCTCTTTAAAAGTTCCTTGTCCCATTAATGTTGGGAGTAGTCGATCATAAGATAAAGATGCTGAACCGAGCCCCATTCCAATTACAATAGTTGTAATGGTTAGGATAAGTAAAGCGAGTATAATAAGACGTTGTTTTCTTAGAATAGATGGGATCATGAGAACATTTTTCCTCCTTTACGTACAATGAATAGGAAGAATGGTAATCCTACAATTGCGACAATAGCAGCAACTGGTGTTTCGTACGGAGCGTTAATGGTACGTCCGATTGTATCTGCAAGTAGCATAAAGGAAGCCCCAGCAATTGCTGACATCGGTATAACAAATCGGTAATCTGGACCGACAATTGGGCGTACCATGTGAGGTACCATTAAACCGATAAATGCCATATTTCCGACAAGTGCTACAGACGCACCTGCAAGTAAGATAATAATGATAAATAGAATGGTTTTAATAACAATAATTTTTTGACCTAGTCCAATAGCTACTTCTTCACTGAAACTAAGAACTGTCAATTTTTTTGCTAGTAAGATAGCGATAAAGATACTAATTGAAATGACTGGAATAATAATTTTTAATTGTCCCCAAGTTGTTCCAATTACGCCCCCAGCAGTCCAAAGTGATACCTCTTGTGAAATTTTAAAATAAATGCCGACACCTTCTGAAATTGCAAGCAAAAATGCTGAAACGGCAGCACCAGCTAATACAATTCGAAGAGGGGAGAGTCCACCTTTTTTCATCATGCCAATGCCAAATACCATAATTGCGCCAATTGCAGCACCTATAAAGCAAGCAAATGTTAAGTAAAGATAGCTGATGGAAGGGTTGAAGGCTAGCGTTAACGCAAGTGCAGCATTTGCTCCACCAGATAATCCTAATAATCCAGGGTCTGCAAGTGGATTTCGTGTTAATCCTTGCATAATTGCTCCAGAAACAGCAAGTCCAGCCCCTACAAAAATAGCAGCAACTTCACGGGGCAAACGTATTTCGCGAATAATAGATATTTTATCCCCTTTAGCGGAGGAAGTGAGTGCTAACCATACGTCTTTTATTGAAGTATCTGCAGCACCTAATACCATTGCCACCATAAAAATAAGAAAGAATGCAATTATGCTTAAAATTAATTTGTATGTAAAAGCTATAGAACGTGTATTGTCATGTTCTTTTGTCATTCGTTTCACATCTTTTCTTTTCATAGAATAAAGGAAGAGGAATTCTTAATTTAAGAATTCCTCATGTTTGTATTATTTACCAAGAAAGCTCTTCTTGAAGAAGTCTAGTTGGAAGTCTAATGTAAGTGGATCGTTGAAATAGAATTCCATCATGTTTGCTTCGTATACGCGATTATTTTTTACTGCTGGGATGTTTTTATATGATTCTGTCTCTTGGAATGAGTTATCAGTATCTTTGTTTTTACTTACGATTAAGTAATCACCAGCAAACTCAGGTAATACCTCAGTAGATAATGCGTAGTAACCTTCTTTTAATGCTTTTTCTTTTACTTTTTCAGGCATTTTTAATTTCATTTCTTGGTACAGAATTTCTGTTCCACGGCCCCAGTTCTCGCCGTATACATAAAGCTGCTTGTTGAAGTTTTCTACAACAGAAACTGTAGCATCTTCACCGATTTTTGCTTTAATTTCTTTACCAGCTTCTTGTGCACGTTTCTTGAAGTCATCAACCCAAGTTTTTGCTTCTTTTTCTTTGTTTAATAACTTACCAATTTCTAAATGCTGTGTTAAGTAATCAACTTTTCCGTAAGTGTATGTTACAGTAGGAGCGATTTTCTTTAACTTATCAACATTTTTAATATTTGATAAACCGATGATTAAATCTGGATTTAGTTCAGCGATTTTTTCAACATTTTCATCTGATACTTCAGCAACATCTTTAAGTTTGCTATCAAAACGTGGGTTTTGTTTAGACCATGAATCTACCCCAACAAGATTTACACCTAATGACATTACGTTACCAGCGAATGATGATAAAACAACAACGCGTTTTGGATTTGCAGGAACTTCTACTTTACCATTTTCAGATTGGTATGTAATTGTTTCTGATTTACTACCTTTTGCATCATTCTTTTTGTCTGTAGAGCTATTGCTACAAGCGCTCATAACAAGGACGAAAAGAACTGTTAGTGAAATAAATAACTTTTTCATCGTCTGTCTCCTTTAAATAGATGATATGTGTATACAATAATTTGTTTAACTGCAATCTTTTTGAAAGAGTAGTGGTAATACAAAATGTTTATTAAAAATTTTGAATGTGAGATGTCACAATATAGTATTAACCATACTAATAAAAGAAGATGTAATCTCAAATTTTCTAATTATTAACAAATTGATAATGATTATCACTATTGATTCATTAAATAATATAATTTTATCTAGTTGTATTGTCAATAGTAATTTTAATTGTAAATTTTGCGGAAACAGGTTATATTTTATTGAGAATGATAATCAATGATTAGTAGCTGAGGAGTGAGCACGAATGAATCGAGAAGAATTGTTTGATGTAACTGTGATAGGCGGAGGACCTGCAGGGCTTTATTCAGCTTTTTATAGTGGACTCAGAGAAATGAAAACGAAAATAATAGAATTTCAACCACAGCTAGGTGGAAAAATACATGTTTATCCAGAGAAGATGATTTGGGATGTAGGTGGACTATTACCAGTTACAGGTGATAAATTAATTGAGCAACTTGTACAACAAGGGTTAACATTTCAGCCGGAAGTTGTATTAAATACAAAAGTAGAATCGATTATTCGTAATAAAGATGGCACTTTTACGTTAAAAGCAAACGATGGAAAAGAACACTTTTCAAAAACAGTTATTGTGGCAACTGGAAGTGGTATATTGAAACCACAAAAGTTATCAATTGAAGGTGCTGAGCGATTTGAAGTATCGAATTTAAATTATACAGTGAAGTCTTTAAAGCGTTTCAAAGATAAAACGATCATTATTTCCGGCGGAGGAAATTCTGCCGTTGATTGGGCAAATGAATTAGAACCAATCGCGAAAAAAGTATATGTAACATATAGAAAAGAAGAATTATCTGGTCATGAAGCACAAGTGAAGCAACTGCTGAACAGCTCAGCTGAGTGTTTCTTTAATACATCGATTACAAAATTAATTGCTGGTGATAGTCATGAAGCGATTGAATATGTAGAATTAACGAATCATGAGACAGGTGAAGTTTCTCATTTACTGATTGATGAAGTTATTATTAATCATGGATATGAACGTGACATTACATTATTAGAAAATAGTGAGTTAGACGTTGCGATTATAGATAATTTTTATATTGCAGGGAATGCAAATAGTGAGTCTTCAGTAGACGGATTATATGCCGCTGGGGATATTTTAAAGCATGAAGGAAAATTACACTTAATCGCGGGAGCATTCCAAGATGCTGGAAATGCTGTAAATAAAGCGAAACAATTTATTCAGCCAGATGCAAGTGAGTATGGAATGGTTTCTTCGCATAATGAAGTATTTAAGAAGAGAAATCGTGAATTGATTAAACAGATGATGAAATAGTAAAGGAACAAGTATACCCCCATTTACTTCTCTATTCAAATGACGAGAGAGATAAATGGGGGTTTTCCTGTTTACTATATTTTCAATCATTATAATGACACCGGTTTCATCAGTTCATGTGAAATGAACGTTTTATTTGTAAATCCTCCTATAAAACAATGAATCTATGTTTTGCTGACGCAGAACAGTATTACATTATGCTGTTCCTTTAGCTCGTTCGTTAGGAAATGGCATATTTAATATAGAAGCAATGTACTGTTTTCCATGCATTCGAGCTAATGATTCTAATATTTGGCGAACACGTTTTGTAAGATGACCTTGTTTTTTTATTTCCTCACAATATGCGTCATAGAAAACGTATTTAGCCCAAAGGAAATCATCTTGTTGGAATAAGAAATGATTTTTGTACCATTCTCCAATTGTATGGTAACAATTGTTTTCCTGTATTGCTACGCTTTGAGAAAGAATACGATCAGATAAAGATGCAGTTAAATGAGAAATTGTGTTTTCTGTTTCAATTTGTAATGTTTTTTCTAACATTGTAATGATGTGACGAGTAGCCATATGTTAACTCTCCTTTGTGTAAATGGGTAATACCATTCTATATTTAAAAAATTCTTACTATATACTATTATACAATATATGGAATGCATCTACCTGCTTTTTAGGTTGCATTTACAAAATCTTTTTTATTTGTTTACAAAAATAAAGTAAGATACAGTATATAGGAAAAAATAATAAAGGAATGAACGAGTTGTATATAACAGTAGAAGAAGCTGCGGAGTATTTGAATTTACCAAAGTCGTATATTGAAGAGTTAATTCAGCAAAAGAAAATTCGTGCACTATTTGATGGAGAGCAATATTTATTAAATAAAGAACAATTCAATACACATTTAGAACAAATGGAGAAATATAAGCAATTAGTGGAAGAAATATTGAACGAACCCATTCCAGAAGATATGGATGTTAAAGACGAAGATTAAACTATGGGAAATCCCTTATGAAGATATGCAGAAATGTATCTTCATAAGGGATTTTTTGTTTAAAGATATTAAAGCATAAGGAGTTGTTAGCCTTTCTTCAAATTTTGATAGGTAGTAGTCTACCATGTTAAAAGCATATTTTTTTCTAGCTAGGACAAACATAGAGAACGTAACCTGTACAGATACATATACTATCAGTGCAAAAGCTTATAAATTAATGGAAGGGGTTTTCTCGTGAGTTTATTTCATTGTGATTTCTTGGAAGATTTAATTGGATCTTTTGTGAGAGTAAACAGGGGTGGTCCAGAATCTCAAAAAGGAACAATAGTCGCAGTATGTTCGGATTACTTTGTATTAAAGAATGAAAAAGGAGAGCTCTATTACTATCAGATTCGTCATCTGAAAAGCGTTACAAAAAATGTGAAAGATTGTAAAGCAGATGATTGTGGATGGTTGGAATGTGAGTGTGAAGGTGACTTTGAAAAGCTACTTCAAAGCTTCAAATATCATTGGGTGAAAATTAATCGTGGTGGCCCAGAGAAAGTTGAAGGTATCTTACAAGATGTTTCTTGTGAGTTTGTGACATTAATTGTAAAAGAAGAAGTTATATTAGTTGCAGTACCTCATATTAAGAGTGTCACAGTAGCGTGCGAAGAGAGCGAAGAAAGTAATAATGAAAGCTGTTGTTCAGGTCGAGAGCGCGCACAAAGACCATCAAGTAGAGGAAGATAATAAGAAAGGAGGATATGAATTTGGAGAGTGTATTATGCTGTGAGCAAATTAAGTGCTTAGTTGGTGAGACTGTAAAAGTAAATCTTCGTGGCCCAGAGAGTCGAGTGGGGGTACTTGTATCGTTAGGAAGAGATTACCTTACATTACAACTCCCTCTTGGTGAATTAGTATATTACCAATTGAAACACGTGAAGAGTCTAGTTAAGAAAGTGAAAGAAAGTAAATGTGATGATTGCTATGTTTCATGTTTCTGCTCTGATGATGATACTTTTGTCGATGTATTATGTGACTTGAAGTATAAGTGGGTAAAGATTAATCGTGGCGGCCCAGAGTGTGTAGAAGGCTTATTAAGTGAAGTGCATGAGGAATGTATTACACTAGTAAACTGTGATGAGGTCATTTATATCATTAATTATCATATTAAGAGTGTGAGTCAAGTAGTTAAATGTAAAAAGAATGAAGATGAATAATGTTTAATAAATAAGAGGGGCATTATGAGGGAAAGAGAAGAACAATTTCTTATTTCGATAGTATGAAAAGGAATTACTTACTATTAAGACAGAACTTTGCCCTGATTATTTTTTTACCGAAGACAGAAAAGAAGAAATTCATAGGAAGGAGGATATAGATGAATGAGTTGAATAAAAATATTGGAGAAAATATATATATTAAATTAATCGGTGAAAAAAGATTTAAAGGTGTATTAATAGACGTAGGAAATGATATCGTTGTTCTTTACAATGGACAAGACTACGTATATATATCTTTATATCATGTACAACATTATAAAATTTTACGACCACATGATGAAGAAGTAGCAAAACCAGATGTTGATTCTGTCATTAAGAGAGAATCTCCTTCAATTTCTTTGAGGAAAGTATTAAGTACTTCTAAAGGGATTTTTACAGAAATTTATGTAGCTGGAAATGCTCCAATACATGGATATGTTACAAGTGTAATGAACGATTATATCGTTTTTTATAGCCCGGTTTATAAAACAGTGTATATATCTTTAAAGCATTTGAAATGGTTAATTCCGTATAAAGAAAATCAAGTGCCTTATGCCCTCAATAAAAATGAACTCCCCGTGAATCCATTAAATATTACGTTAGCTCGAACTTTTGAAGAACAGCTTATTAAAATGGCTGGCAAAATCATGGTGTTCGATTTAGGTGAGGAATCTAATAAAATCGGAAAGATGGCAAAAATTGATGAAGGTCATATTGAAATATTAAAGGCGCGTGATGCGAAAATGTATGTAAATATTCAACATGTAAAATCTGTCCATTGTCCGTAAGTTAATTGAAAGGGCTGGCTTTTTCTTTTATATGTAGAAGAAAAGGTCGAGCCTATTTGTTTAGGTCGATTTGAATATGAGGGAAAAAATGAATTGAATATAAATATGTTAGTATGACTGTTGAAGAGGAAATTTTGTGCGAAATTATAAAAAATATGTACGAGCTATCTTTTGATGTATTCAATTTATTTTTTTGAGGGAGAACTGCTTAACTAATATATTAAAGGGGTTTTGTTGGTGGAGCAGTTTCCAAATTCGTTATCGATTACATTACTTGGCAGTGCTGGTGGAGCAGCAAAAGCAGTTTTAGCGATTTTAAATCAAGCGATAGTAAATGAAAAAGACCCGATTTATGAAGTGATAAAGAATGTTACATTTTATTTGGTTGATATAAAACAAAAAGATAGGACGTATTATGACGAGTTGTTTCCAAATTTGAAAGATCAATTGTTTTTATCCGAAATAGACCTCCAAGATGTAGTGACATTTAAAAAGCATTTAAAAGAAAGTAGTACGAGCGTTGTTATTGATGTTTCGGGGGCAGATACGATCAGAGTATTAAGCTGTTGTAATGAACTTGGAATTTGTTATATTAATTCAGCTTTGGAAAACGAGGCAGTAGATCAGGATGATAGTTTAATCGGCTTTCAGCTTACGGAAAGATATACGAGATTTGAGAAGGAAAAAGATAAATTTACAAATACAAAAGCAATTATAGGCTCAGGTATGAATCCAGGTGTCGTTCAATGGATGGTTGTTGAACTTATGAAGGAACGCCCGAATGAAAAGCCAAGAGCATGCTATATAGTAGAACATGATACGTCATTTTTGAATGATACAGCACTGATAAAGCCTCATACACTGTATGCTTCATGGGCAGTAGAGCGATTTCTAGATGAAGCGATATGGAGTTATCCGATGTATATGAGTCATCATCGTCCTCTTTACTTTTATGAAGATGTATATGCTTCATAAAAGTAAAGTTGGGAGAGAAAGAGTTTTATGGTTGTTTGATGCCGCATGAGGAAGTTTTAATTTTAGGGAAAAACTTTAACATGGAAGTAGGGTTTCTTTATCGAATTAACGAGTATACAACAAATATAATTAGACAGAATTTAGATAAGGTAGAAGATCTATGGAATTGGAATCGTAAAGTATTTAATCCAGCTGAAGAAGAGATTGCGGGCGAGGATCTAGTCGGTGTATTACTCGTTTATGAAAATAGCGAGACCTATATGTATAACGTGATGAATAGCAGTCAAGTTTTTCATAAATATAAAACGAATGCGACATACTTCCAAGTAGGATGTGGCATTTATGCTGGCTTGTGTAGTTTACTGTTCGATAACTTTAAACAAGGTGCCTATTATGTAGAGGAATTATTACTAAATACAGAAAGTAAGTACGGAGAATATTTGAATTTATATATGAATGATTTTGTAGTTGGTGGAAATGACTTTACGGATGGATTGCTACATGATCGAGTAAGGTGGATATAAATTGTGATGAAAAGGAAGGGGAAATCTCCTTCCTTTTCGCGTTATAAACGTACATATTGTCCTGAAAGTAATTTCCTTATCATTTAATGAGATAATATGTAGAGTTTTTGTATTGATCATGAGGAGTAGCAAGGAAGTATTGCGATTCAAAGTAGCGGAGAGCTAGGAATGAAAGTGGAGATTTTTTTACCGATAGCATAATGCGCTAGAAGAAAATATTTTTCAGAAAAGTGTTCTTGTTGCGTAAATATAAACATTTTATAAAATGTTTCGAGAAGGGTTTTTTTTATAAAATACTTCGTTTATAATGGAGGAAAATATCGACATGAGATTTGTTATTCATGTAACGGTTCGGTAGTGTTAGAAAAAGAAGGGGTGCACGCGCATCCTTTTTTCTATGCAGATATTATGAAAGAGGTGGTATGATGGAATTAACATTAAATTCGACTGTATGCTTGCACACGATTCAATTTCGAAAAGAGCAAAAGAATTATATTGTAAAAGATACAATTACAGGAGAAAAATATGAAATGCCGCCACTTTGGATTGATGCATTGGCAATGATGCGTGACGGTTTTTTATTAGGGGAAATTGAGGAGAAATTAAAAGAAGAGTATCCGGAAGAAGAAATAAATATGTTAGCATTTACGAGGCAACTGTTAGAGCTAGAGCTTGTCGGAATGGTCGATGGGGAAGAAATAGCTTGTACAAAGAAGAAAGAGAAAGATTATTTAGCTTGGTTACGTCCTCGCGTTGAGCAATTCTTTCTTAGTTTAAATAAAAGAAATAGAAGCAAAGGTCAATGATGATCTTTGCTTTTTTGTATAGTTTGTTTAAAAAATTACAGCGAATGCTCTTGCGAAAGCACCGTCGCTATTTTTAATTTTTAAAGGTGCTGCTGAGAAAAAGAAACGTTTCGCATTAATGGCATCTAAGTTTGTTAAGTTTTCGATTAAATAAATATTATTCCCAAGTAGTATGTGATGAATCGGTGATGTTTCTGTCGTTACCTCGTCAGGAGAAATGAAATCTAAACCGACAGATTTTACTTTTAATTGAACTAATTCTTCAGCTAATTCTTCGGAAAGATAAAAGGCTTCTTGTTCATACGCTTCTGTATTCCATTTATTAGATAGGTTGGAATGGAAAATGACAATATCACCTTCTTTTATGTCAGCATTGTGTAATACTTCTTTAGGTAGTTTTCGTTCTTGTACATGAGTTACATCAATAAGAACAGCTTCACCTACAAATTGATCTAGGGGCAATTGATCAATAGTCGTTGCGCCTGAAATGAAATGAGCAGGAGCATCACAATGTGTACCAACATGAACGACAGAATGAAAATCTGTAACTTGATATCCTGTCTCTTCAACACTTGTAATGGCTTCTAAATTGATTTTTGGTGTTCCAGGAAATTGAGACATATTGTTTTCAAATGTTTGGGATAGGTCAATTACTTTCACTTTAAATACCTCCAAGTATATATTTTGAAATATAAAAAACTCACCTTTCATAATCAAGAAAGATGAGTTTTGCACACAATAGTTACGTTTTATCTTTCAAAATGCAATGCATTTTGCAGGAATTAGCACCTATTCAGTTTGTATAAACTGAGGTTGCTGGGCTTCAAAGGGCCGATCCCTCTGCCTCTCTTGATAAAGGTATATTCAATTTAAAGTTCGGAATTTTCGTGATAATAAAATTGTAATTCATTTCCTTTTTCTGTGCAACACAAAATAGGTATTCACCCAAATAAAGTTGCTCGCATATTGTAGCTTATGTAAATAGAATGCTGCGAAGGAGTGAGTGCAGTGACAGGGAATGTATTGAATTATTATGCTGGTGGAAATACAGCTAGAGGATTTCATAATTTATATGAAGAGAATTTAAAAGGACTAAACAGATTATTTATTTTAAAGGGTGGACCTGGAACGGGAAAATCTTCTTTAATTAAGGTAATAGGTCGTGAATGGGTTGAAAAGGGATATGATATTGAATTTTTACACTGTTCTTCTGATAATAAATCGGTTGATGGTGTCATTATCCCGAAGTTAAAAGTAGGAATTGTTGATGGAACATCACCGCATGTTATTGAGCCAAAAATGCCAGGAGTTGTCGAGGAGTATATTAATTTAGGAATTGCTTGGGATTCAGATAAGTTAAGAAAGCAGAAAGTGGAAATTGAACGATTTGTTTCAGAAGCAAGCAAAGCTTTTCAAGCTGCTTACGCTCGTTTTAACGAGGCATTAGTTATACATGATGAGTGGGAGAAAATATATATTAGTAATATTGATTTTAATAAAGCGAACGAACTAACCGAGCAGCTCATTCAGAAATTATTTACAGATAAAGTTGGGAAACAATCGCTTGTGAAACATCGGTTTTTAGGAGCAGCTACACCGAAAGGAGCAGTTGATTTTGTTCCTAACTTAACAGAAGGATTACCACATCGTTATTTTATAAAAGGACGCCCAGGTTCTGGGAAATCAACAATGCTCAAAAAATTAGCTAAGGTAGCAGAAGAAAAAGGATTTGAAGTTGAAGTATATCATTGTGGGTTTGATCCAAATAGTCTTGATATGGTTATCGTAAGAGAATTAGGGTTTGCGATTTTCGATAGCACCGCACCACATGAATATTTTCCGAGCCGTGAAGGTGATGAAATTATAGATATGTATGCCCTTATTGTAACACCAGGGACGGATGAGAAGTATGCGGAGGAAATTCGTGACGTCTCTATTCAATATAAAGCAAAAATGAATGAGGCGATGTCTTTTTTAGCGAAAGCGAAATCAGTTCGTGATAAATTAGAACGAATTTATATTGCTGCTATGGATTTTTCAAAAGTAGATGCATACAAAGAGGAGATTCAAAAAGAGTTTGAACGAATTGCGGTTAGTGTAACTGAAAAGAACAAGTAAAAAATAACGAATTTTGACAGGCTGTCGGAAATTTTCTGACAGCTATTTTAGTATGTAGTAAACTTAGTAATATATTTGTCGAATTTCCAAGGAAATAATCAAAAAATAGAGAGGGTATGAAATGAGAGAGAAAATTAAGTTGGAGTTAGAACGAATTGAGAAAGAAAATGATGTGAAAATTTTATTCGCTGTGGAGTCAGGGAGTCGTGCATGGGGATTTCCATCAAAAGATAGTGATTATGATGTTAGATTCGTTTATATGCACCCGGTAGAATGGTATTTATCCATTCATGATAAACGAGATGTAATTGAGTATCCGATTAGTGATGATTTAGATATAAGCGGATGGGATATAAAAAAAGCGTTACAACTATTTGCAAAGTCAAACCCAGCTTTACTCGAATGGATTCGATCACCCATTTTTTATTCGAAAAACTCTAATTTTCCAGAACAGCTTCAGCAAATGAGTGAAAAGAATTTTGATCCAAAAGCAACGATATACCATTACTTACATATGGCTTCAAAAAATTATCGTGAATTTTTGCAAGGTGAGAATGTAAAATTGAAAAAGTACTTTTATGTATTGCGTCCTATTTTGGCTTGTAAGTGGCTAGAGGAGAAAACAACTTTGCCTCCTGTAGAATTCGATCGATTAATTACAGAATTATCAATAGAGCGTAGCGTATTAGATGAAATTGAACGGTTGTTAATAAAGAAAAAGGCAGGTACTGAATTAGATGTTGGAGTGAAAATTGAGGTGTTGAATCAATTTTTAGAAGAACAAATTCATTACTATCAGCAATACGTAAAAGGAATTGAAAAGGGATCAGGGATCGATATTGAGAGTTTAAATACATTGTTTCGAGATATGTTGTTTGCGGTATACGAAAAAGAGCACAAGTAAGTTTGTGCTCTTTTTATTTTGTAGGAATAATGAAAACAGATATAGCTGCAAGAAGACCTGCAAATGAGAATAAGTAAAAATTCCATGCTAAGTCATATTGCATTGTCATAATAATACCGACAAGAATAGGACCAGTAATTGCGCCAACTCGGCCAAGTCCAAGTCCCCAGCCTAAGGAAGTAGCTCGGATATGTGATGGGAAGTATTGTGTTACATATGCATTTAATATTTGGGTAATGCCAACTGATCCAATTCCAGCAAGACCAATTAAAAGATAGATGATTGTAACAGATGGTTTAATTGTTAATAGTCCAATACATATAGCTGCCATAAGATAGGAGATGCTAATAACAATTTTAGCTCCTATACGATCGGCGATTGCTCCAGCAAATAATGCACCGATAGCGGCAGTAATATTTAGCATAAGTAGGAATGATAAACTAGATCCAAGGGGGTATCCTGCCTGTCGCATCATCTGAGGTAACCAAGTATTTAAACCGTATATTAAAAACATACCCATTATATAAGTGATCCAAAAGAGCAGCGTTGCTTTTCTGTATTCTTTTGAGAATAAAGTAAGAAATCCATTTCTCTTTCGCATATTAGATGAGGGTTGATGCGTTTCATCTTTCACATAGAATTCAATTTGAAAACGATTAAGGATTTGGTCAACTTCTTTTTGGCGATTACGTGATAATAAAAATTGAATGGATTCAGGTAAATAACGAATAATGAAAGGAATAAGGAGTAGTGGAATCATTCCGATGCCAAACATAGTTCTCCATCCGAAACCTTCTAACATAAACATCGACAAAATAGCGCCTAACACGATCCCTAAAGGATAGCCAGTAAACATAAGAGCATAAATAAAAGATTGTCGCTTTTTTGGTGAATATTCAACAGTAAGTGCTGAAGCTGTTGGAATAACACCACCTAATCCGATTCCTCCGATAAACCGAGATAAACCAAATAATTCGGGAGAAGGAGCAAGTGCAGCTAGGCCCATTGTGATAGAAAAAAGTGCTAAGCAGCATATAAGCGTCCATTTCCGTCCAATTAGATCTGTAATGGTTCCAACTAGAATAGCGCCAATAAACATACCAAATAAAGCATAGCTAGCAATTGTACCAGCATGTGCCGGCGAAAGTGCCCAGCTTTTGTCTTCTAGGAGCTTTGGCAGAACGGCACCGTAAATACCTAAATCATATCCATCAGCTAGAATAGCTAGCCAACAAATAAAAACAACAAGTTTTGTAATAGAGCTCGAAAAGATAGTTTCTGTAAATTCTAGATGAGGTGGAGCTGAAGGTTGCATAGTATTCCCCCTTTTTATTTGTAGATGAGTATATTATTTTATTTGGTGTTAATATTTTCCTTCTTGTAGCGGAATTTATATGAAAAGGTTTTATAACAAATAAAGAAGCTCAACAGTCATTCTGTTGAACTTCTTTATTTGTTTACTCATTATCAACTCGTTTTAACGGTTGATCTGCCGGACCTTCAATAACATCTCCCTCAATTGAAAAGCGTGAACCGTGGCAAGGACAGTCCCAAGTACAATCACCATTATTCCATTCAACTTCGCAGCCGAGATGTGTACAAGTTGTATCGACAATATGTAATTTTCCATCTTTGTCCTTATAAGCACCTGCTCGTTTCCCATTAACATGTACGACAGATCCTTCACCAACTTCGAGGTCTTCTGGTTTACGTAATGCAGTTTCAATCTTTCCTTCAATTAAATGTTTCGCAACATCAAGGTTTTGGGAGAGGAACGTTTTTATATCTGGATTTGCATGGAAGCGTGATGGTGCATACAGTTCTTTATATGGACTGTCTACTTTTAGAATGGAATCCTTCAGTAAATGAGCGGCAGCAGTTCCAGTTGTCATTCCCCATTTACGATATCCAGTTGCAACAAATATATTTGGATTACTTTCGTTAATATGTCCGATATAAGGGAGCTTATCTAGCGTAATTAAATCTTGTGCTGACCATCTATAAGGAACTTCATCTATTCCAAACGTTGCTTCCGCAAAAGAATAAAGTGCTTCGTAATGAAGCATCGTGTTTATTCCTTGTCCTGTTTTATGACTTTCTCCGCCAATTAAAATTAATTTTTCCCCATTGCTTGTTGTGTAGCGTAAGGAGCGTTTTGGGTCATCAATACTTAAATACATGCCACCTGGATAATCTGTTTTTGCTTTAATAGCAAGAGCATAAGAGCGTTCTGCGTACATTCGCGTAAAGAAAAAGCTATTCGCATCATAAAAAGGAAAGTGTGAACAAGAGACAACATATTCACAAGTAATGCGATGTCCGCCCTTTGTAATGACTTGTGGAGAATCTCCTTTTTCTACATCCATAGCAGTCGTTTGTTCGTAAACTTTTCCGCCCATCTCCACAAACTTTTCTAAAAGTGTTTTCAAATAAAGAAGGGGATGAAACTGGGCTTGATTTTTCATGACAAGTGCAGATTGTACTGGAATTGGAATCGATAGAGATTGAACATAGTCACAAGGTATATTTAATTTTTGATAGGCTTCATATTCTTTCGATAAACTTCTTAATCCCTTATCGGTAGTTGTATATAAATATGAATCTTCATTTGAGAAATTACAGTCGATTTTATATGTTTGCACAGTTTCATTAATAAATTGTAGAGCATGATTATTTGATTCATAGTAAAGCCCGGCTTTTTCCATACCGAAATGATTGATTAATTCATCATAAATAAGATCATGTTGCGCTGTTATCTTTGCTGTTGTATGCCCAGTCGTCCCGTTTAAAATAAGACCAGAATCAAGTAATACAACATCGATGCCTTCTTTTGCAAGTAAATAGGCAGTAGTAATACCTGTAATACCAGCACCGATAACAGCAACTTTTGTCTTTATATTTTCAGATAAAGGGGGAAAAGTCGGGATTTGAGTAGATTCAATCCAATAAGATGATGGGAATTGTGGAAATGTATCGCTTGTCATTAAGGAAACCTCCTGATTTAGAACAATTTTCCTTTTAATATTTCCATATGATATGAAATTCATGTGTGCTGTTTGAGAGGGAGGCTATTTTTATTTAAAAGAAAGATGAAATTATCTTAATATAATTATCAGATGTTGTCGGTATGAAGAGGTAGAAGTTGTGTAAAACTAGATTTAGATGAGTGTATTTGTTGTTTACATAGAGAGTTCTTGAATAAGATAGAGTCTATAGCATGGCAAAGTACGTATATGCATAATGGATGAAACCTTATAAAATCTATGTTTTTTCTTTAGTGAAATAAAGTATAATTATAAAAATATAACCAACTTTTATTACTAGGTCATAAAAGTTATTGACAATGTGGAAATTCTATTGATATGATTTATCATGTGGAAAGGTTGATAGAGAGTAAAAAGAGAAATGTTTTTCATTGATAATAAAAGCGAAAAGTAAGTGACGATAGAGTGAGTATATTTTCCTTATAATAGAGGCTTTTTTAATCACCTAGTAAAATCAATCTGGAAGCAAGAATTGATATATGTAAGTTGCGCAAGGCGCGGCATAAGAAAGGGGCAAAAGGATGAAGGAGCTTCATACGTTTGGGTGGTATGCAGCACGTGTATCACCACATTTGCCGAAAAAGGCATTTAAACCAGTTCCTACTCGTCTGTTTGGTGGACTGGCTTATTTGCTTGTGGCATTGGCGGGGTTAATATCGATTGGTGTATTTGAATTGAATGTGTGGGCTAATCTAGGAATTGCGATCGTTCTTGGATTATGTTTTGCTTCACTTGGGTTTTTAGGGCATGAGATTTTACATGGAACTGTTGTAAGAAAGGCATGGCTTCGTGATTTCTTAGGAGCGATTGCATTTATGCCATTATCAACAGGTCCTAAACTTTGGCGAAAGTGGCATAATGCAACGCATCACGTTCATACACAACATGAAGAGAATGATCCAGATGCATGGCCTACACTTGAGAAGCTTAAAAAGAGTAAGTTTTTGAGTTGGGTATATCGCATGCCTCTTCATATACGTTCATTCTTTAGTTTTCTGTCACTAACAATTCAATTTACATTGCATTCGACTCGAATGTTCTTTCATTTTATAAAAGAGTTTAAGTCATCCAATCAAAAATCTGTATGGCTTCAACTTCTTTTGCCTTGGACTGTTTGGATTAGTTTATTGTTTATTATGGGACCTGGAAAATGGTTATTTGCATATGTGATTCCATTGTTAATTGCTAACTTTATTGTAATGGCATATATCGCAACAAATCACCGCTTAAATCCAATTGTTCCAGTAAATGATCCGTTAGCAAACTGTTTATCAGTAACAGTGCCGCGTTGGGTAGACGTTTTACATTTCAATTTCTCCTATCATACAGAACACCATTTGTTCCCTGCTATGAGCTCTAAATACTACCCGTTAGTAAAAGAGAAAATTAAAGAAATGTGGCCGGAACGTTATCATGAGATGCCGATGACAAAAGCTTTGGCAGCGCTATGGAATACACCACGTGTGTATTATCAAGGAAGTGAATTAGTGGATCCGCATAGAGAGCATTTCTATGGTTCTTTAGGAAATGGGCTAGATCCTCATAATATTTCATATCGTGAGGAACATATAGAGGAAGAAGAGAGTATTAAAAAAGTAAATCAGTAAATATATATACAAAATAACAAAAAGCAAGCTACTAAAAGGTAGCTTGCTTTTTGTTATTTTGTAGCTTGATATACTTTTTGCATGTAGTAGTAACTTTTCTTGAGTCGTGATGTGTATTCGACAACATCACCCCATTTTGAATAGTTATACATAGCATATTCGCCATCTTGTGCAGTTGTAATGTTTTCAGCTCCAATTTGAACTGTAAATCCAATTGCGTTAATAATTTGTTTCGTAGTTAAACCATCTATTTCTTCGTTTGCATAAATATCACCAATAAATTCTTTTATGTTTGGTGCTTTTGCATTTAATACCATCCAAGGAATTCGAAGTTCAATGGTTTCTTTTGCAGGAGTAGAAAAATCTGCAAGTGAGTTGTAATCGGCACTAGTCGGATTACTATTTCCCATAGTTAATGCTCCGACATTAAATTTTTCAAATGGCAATTGCTCCTGAGTAAGTGGTAATGTAATTGGCAAACTTAATGCTGTATAAATAGGGGAGAATTGCCCGCTATTTTTTTCAGGTTTTGTATAAGGAACTAGATTTCGTTGGAAACCAAATTCATAAGAGAATACATCATAGTAAGAATCAACAAGTACTTGATTAGATTGTCCGCCGTGCAGATCAATTTTAAAATCAGCGCCTTCTTTCATAGAAAGGCCGTTAAATTCTTTATTTCCTTGTTCAGGTAATATGTTTACTCCAATTGTAATAGGTTCCTCTTCAAGAGGTCTAGCTTTTGGACGATCGATGGATAAGTATAAATAGGACTCATCGTGTGTTACGAAAGTCGTGTAACCATTCTTATCTCCAATTTTTATTTTTGTTTTCCAATCACTCGTATCACCATCGACATTAATAGTATGTGATTCAAATGATAGCAAACCGAAATGTTGTTCAGGAACTTGTACGTTGTTCCAATGTGGTCGTTCTTCCGTATTATCATATTTAGTTGTATTCCAAGAGAATTTAAACCATTCATCTTGCCAAATGAATACAATACCGCCGGCCAATTTCGCCTGAATAATATCTTCGAAGAGCTCTGCATTACGTTTCCCTTGTTCATCTTCATTCATATGCCCTTGGTCTTTTCCATGTATATTTTTATGAGAAATACCTCGGGATCCTGGGATACCAAATTCTGAAATAACAACAGGCATTTCATGTGAATCATGCAAGTCTTTTAAATAAGCAGCGTAACTATTGGATTGCCCTCGATGGTCCTTGAAATTTGCTTTATCTGGATCGAAATTTAAGAAGTCAGGGTAATAAGGATACACGTGATAAGAGGCAAACGCCCCGCTTGGGTAATTCTTATTAGCAAAGATATGATTTGGATTTATAGATACAGCATCTTCACCGATGAAAGGTTCAGCAGGGTGATCTAGTAAATCTGTTGTAACCCAGTTGGAAAAGGCGATAGGCTGAGCGGTCTCATATTTACTAATAGAATATTGAGCGATATGATTCATTCCTTCAGCTAGCCAAATTTCAAATGGACTGGCGTTCTTCGCTTCGAAATATTTCCCCTTAAATGAAGTTTTATCAGCATGTTTTTTATTTGTTTCGATGACCATGTCAGGATCCCACTCAATCCCCAGAATCCAACCAGCTAAATATTGTGACACATCATAATTATATTCACCGTAAGCATGTCCTTTTTCGGCAGCGATTGTTGTATTACCATGAATTACATCGGCTGTTCTTTCAATATTTTTAAAGAGTTCATTTTTTGATTTGTAAGCATCTTTTGTTTCTAACAGTTGTTCTTCTTCAACCCATACACCATGGAAGAAATATAAAGGTTGTTTTGCTTGTTGGTTAAATTCAAATAAAGCCTCGTAAAAAGCAGGAGGGTGAATGGTATAAATACGAATCGTATTTGCACCCATTTCGCTAATTTGTTTCAACCATTTTTTATATTCTGCTTTTGTAATTGCGGCATCACCTGGAAATGCCCCTGGTTTTGCCATACCTAGGTTCACACCTTTAATTGTCCAATCTTCCCATTTGCCTCCTGTATAATGCTGAAGGGTTTGCTTATTTCGCTCTGCTTTAAAACCATATGAAATATTATCTGCAGTGCTTTTTAGGAGCGTTGGTTGCAATCGGTGTTTTGTTGCATCTATCCCGAAAATAACTGCTAAAATAATTAGGATGAAGGCAATTCTTCGTAGCCACCAAAAACGTTCTAAAGATTGGTTTTCAAGAGATTTACGTTTCATTTTCCCCCAACCTTTAATTCGGAAAAGACTTTGAAACAGTCCTAAAAATCGGTACCAAACAGTCAGCGGACGATACCAAAATGATTCAGTTAACAACCAGAGAAGTAAGAGTGTGAAATCTTTAATACTATTTTGCTTTTTCATACTCCATTCTTCTAATAAAACAACTCCTACGGATAGGAATGATCCGTATAGTACGGTAGCAGCTAACAGTAAAAATACATATTCTGTGAAAATTTCATCGAATAGTAAATGATATAGTAGTAGTAAATAGCCAAGTATTTCAATAATAGGACCGAGCCATTCTAGTAATAAATAAAACGGCATTGCAATCATACCGAAAGCTTTATATTTTGGACGGAATAAAATATCCTTATGGCGCCATAAAGTTTCACCTAAACCACGGTGCCAACGACTCCGTTGTTTGCGGAAGGTTGTTAAATCATCGGGAGCCTGTGTCCAACAAATTGCGTTTGGATTATAAATGATTTTCTTTTCTTCTCCATCTTGTAAAGCTTTTTTATGGAGGTGAACGACAAGTTCCATATCTTCTCCGACAGTTTTTCGTTGATACCCTCCAACACGAATAACTTCTCCTTTATCGAAAATACCGAATGCACCAGAAATGATAGGAAGAATATTATACTTGCTCCATGCTAAGCGACCAAATAAGAATCCACGCAAATACTCAATAATTTGCATGAGAGCAAGAGGTTGTTTTGGAAGACGATTTTCGATCATTTGACCATTTTGTATGTAAGAACCATTCACAATACGAACACTTCCGCCAGTTACCATAACTTTCTCTGGAGATTCATAAATTGGTTTCATAGCTTTCATAAGTGCATCACGTTCTAAGAGAGAATCAGCATCTAATGAACAAACATACGGATAGTTTGAAATGTTGATACCTGCATTTAAAGCATCCGCTTTGCCGCCGTTTTCTTTATCGACAACGATAATTTGTTTATTAACAGATGAGCGATATGTTTTTCGAATGGTCTCTGTTTCTAATTGTAATCTAACCACGTTCTGGATTTCATACAGTTGGAAATGATCTTTTAATTGTTCTAACGTGTCATCACTTGATCCATCGTTTACAACGATTACCTCAAACTCAGGATATTCTAACGTTAAGAGTGATTGGACACTTGATACAATAGTGACGCCTTCGTTATACGCAGGAACAATAATAGAAACAGGTCGAGTAATACCAGACTGCAAATAATGAAGTAATTCTCTATTTTCATCACGTTCCCGTTTTTTTCTCAAGGTAAATGCAGAAATAAGAAATATAGCGGTATAGAATAAGATAGCAACGCCCATGTAGAGTAAAAAGAGCCATTGTGAAATTTTAAAAAATATATCAAGATAATGCATGTGTTGTCACATCCTTTCGTGCTAGAGCCTCTAATGCACTTTCACGTGCAAAACGATCAGGGTGATGTAAGGCAATTTCAATATATTTTTCTTGCCAGTTTGAATAATATTGAATTGCATATTGGACTTCGCGACGTACCCACCAAGATTGATGCCCTGCTTGTTCTAGTAAATAAGGGAAATACATTTCATCTTTAAAGGGGCTTATTATACGAATAAGCATGAGGTGAATTTGCCAACTGTCCTTTTTAAATAAATGTTTAACATGCTCTTTTGTTTCTGCTTTTGGCATTAACTTTGAAATAGCATGTAACGAGCGAATAATAATTTCTTCATCTTCATTCGTTAAGTTTTGAATGAGGAAAAGATAGCAGCTATTCTCTTCCCGTGTACCGATTGCATTTAAAATTTCATATTGAAATTGTTTAGGTAATGTATGGAAAAACTCAACCCAGACAGAAAAATTTTCAGTTTGAGAAATACTTAAAGCGATCATAGTGATGGGAATAGAGTCATGGACTCTTGTAGCAAGTAAAATTGCTTGCCTTGTGTTTAATGTACTTAATGTAGTAAATGCTTGATGCTGGATAGATCCAGATGTTTGAGTGCAGATATCTTTTACCTCATTTTCAAACTCTTTTATTTTGAAGAAAGAAATAATATCTAATATATTTTGTTTTTCTATATGAGTGCCGTGAACTAATTTTTCTTTATAATGGGGAAACAAATAGACTTGTAATAAATGATGAATGCGTTGTTTTTCATCAATCCCGGATACGAGCTGTGTAGCTTTAATGCAGAGAGATTCTAGTGCGTGAATATCTGCTGTATGTTCAATTTTGAAATCATGGCATTTATTATGCATGATAAATTCATATAGAAATTTTCTATTTTCTTCTTTCCATTTATGATTTTTTCTTTTGAAATTTCTACTACGTAATTTTAGTGAAATTAAATATATATACGCTATAAGAATAGCAACTATTAAAAAGATAACTATGGATTGTATAATCGTAACTATAATCAATAGCCTTCATTCCTTCCTTCTAATAAGTGCGCCAAACGAACCTTAAATTCTAAAGGTGAAACCGGCTTTTCAATAAAATCATCAGCACCGGCTTTAAATGCTTCCTCCAGGTGGTGGGCTGTTGATTTAGTAGAGGTCATAAAAATTCGGAAATGTCGACTAGGCAACAATCTCTTTAATCGATTAATAAGTTCTAAACCATCCATTTGTGGCATCATCCAATCCACAATTAGTATGAAGAATGGAAACTGTTCATAGATTTTTTCTGTGAAAAAGTGCTTTCCGCTAGTGAAATGATATACGTTTAGTAAAGTTGTATATTCAGTTTTTATAAATTTTGTTAATAAGTCGTCAGCGGTTACTACTAATAGTGGAGGGGTTTGGCGAGATACTGACATATATTTTTGTAATCTCTTCTGGATTGTTTCAAAAGGTAATTTTGTATGTAACACCTCTTGTACTACGTGATGCATAATTTGTTCATCATCTACGTTCTCATAAAAATAAATGATAGGCTGTTGTATGGAATGAAGAGGAATAGTCTCTTTATATACAACAACACAATCAGCATTATTTATGTTTTCGACAAATTGAATGGAGGTATTATGAAGTACCTCAGGGATAGTGCCAATTATGTAAACTTTAAGTAGCTGCTCATCCTGTTTAAAAGAAAGCATCATTTCTGTGATATGCTCGACTACATCGTAAACAGAACTAGAGTCTTTTAGAGTTGTAGATAATTGTTGTAAATCTTTTTGTAATTGATAGAATCCTAATGTTTCAGCCAGGCTGGTTAGGTTATTTATGTAGCTTGTAAGTTGCTGAAGGTTATAAATTTGATATCTTTGTTTCAGCCAATCTTTATAAATTAAATCTAGCATAGCGACCTCCTTATACTATTTAAGATGTCTATACGTGTACACCCATCTTTACTATATTATGGATAATTTTATGCTGTGTAAAGAGGTAGACTGTGGAAATATGATAAATTTCTTATACATTGAAAAATATTATTGAAGTAAAAAGTATGGAGCAGAAACAAAAAAAGGTTAAGGAAATAGACCTCAACCTGCTAGTTTGCTCAAAGAGAAATTTCTTTTGTTTTCTTTTTTGCAGTTTGTATAGAGCTAGTTTCTTTTCGTTGTAGTCGTTTTTCTAAAAGGTTAACAAGGTACGTGAATAGGAGAACAAGAACAAGATAATATAAACCAACAATTATGTATGTATCTAATTGTTGGAAGTTACCTGCAGCAATGGATAAACCTGATCCCCATAATTCGGACAATCCTACATATGCAACGAGGGAAGAGTCCTTTAATCCAATAATAAACTGATTTCCTAAAGGAGGAATAGATTGACGGAATGCTTGCGGTAATACAATACGGCGCATCGCTAAAGGATACGGCATACCTAGAGAGCGAGCAGCTTCCATTTGCCCACGATCGACAGATTGGATAGAGCCTCGGAAAATTTCAGTAATATATGCACCGTTATGGATTGCTAAAGCAATGGCTCCTGCCCAAAAAGGAGTAAAAACAACAACGGATGTAATCCCGAAATAGAGAATGGCGATTTGAACAATTAAAGGTGTACCACGAATAATGGCGATGTATACGTGAGCAATACTATTTAAAACTTTATTGTTAGAGATTCGAAAGAAAGCAAATAGTAATCCAATTAGTGAACCGAGTAATAGGGATGTTAGTGTTAATTGTAATGTGACAATAGTAGCTTTTAAGAGTGTGGGATAGGTAGAGATAAAAATTTCAAACATGCGTTTCACCTCATATTGTATAGATTTTAGTAGAGAATGAAATGCCCCACACAAAGTGGGGCATGATTTATGGAAACTTTGAAGGGCTAAATTACTTCGTTTTTTCCTCTTCACCAAGAATATTACGCCCAAACCATTTTTTACTGATTTTTTCATACGTACCATCTTTAATAATTTCATCTAAAGCTTTATTTACTTTCTCGACCATTTCTTTATCATCTTTACGAATAGCAATTCCCATTTCATCAAGGTTTAGTGGTTTTCCAGCTTCTTTTATATTTGATTTACCTTCTTTGATCATGCGTAAACCAACCATTTGATCTGTAATTACTGCGTCGATACGTCCAGGCTCTAAGTCCATAAGTGCAGTAATATCGCTATCGTATTCTGTAATTTGATCTGTATGTTTTGCAACAAGGTCTTTAAAGGTACTAGCTTTTACAACACCAATTTTCTTACCCTTTAAATCTTCTGGAGAAGAGATAGATGTATTCTTTTTAGCTACAAAAATTTGGGCACCAGAACGATAATAAGGATTTGAGAAATTAACAGCTTTTAAGCGTTCTTCTGTAATTGCCATACTGCCCAGTATTACATCATACTTTTTCGCTTTGAGACCTTGGATTAGCGTTTCCCATGGATTTGTAATAGGGGTTGGTTTCATATTCATTTTTTTCGCAAGTGCTTCACCTAGTTCTACATCAAAACCGACAAGTTTTCCGTCATTTTCTTTATAGTTAAAAGGTTTATATAAGCCACTCATCGCATAACGAAATTCTTTTTTACCATTTGAAGAAGTAGTAGCACTTTCCTTACTACAGGCTCCTAGTATAAAGGAAGCGCATAATGTAATACTCGCAACAATAGTTAATAGTTTTCTTTTCATAAAACCCCTCCTATATATTGATCATACGGATGGTTTTAAGTATGTTATTGAAATATTTTATTTAGATGATTAGTTGTGCACCGTATGAATGTATTTCTTTTCGTTTGAAACAGAAGTTATATTATAAAACGTTGCGTAAAAATTGTTTCGCTCGTTCATGTGATGGAGCTGAAAGGAATTGTGCTGGCGGAGCATCTTCTACAATTTTTCCATCATCCATAAAAATGACGCGATCAGCTACATCTCTTGCGAAATTCATTTCATGAGTAACAATAACCATGGTCATTCCTTCTTCAGCAAGTTCTTTCATAACTTGCAATACTTCTCCAACAAGTTCAGGGTCTAAAGCGGAGGTAGGTTCATCAAATAGCATAATTTTAGGATTCATAGCAAGAGCTCGTGCAATAGCAATACGCTGTTTTTGACCACCTGATAGGAGATGGGGCGTTACATCTGCTTTATCTTGTAGGCCGACTTTTTGCAGAAGCTGATTTCCGATTTTTTTTGCATTTGCTGCTTCTAATTTTTTTACATGAATAGGTGCTTCTATGATGTTTTCTAGTGAGGTCATATGAGGAAAGAGGTTAAAGTGTTGAAAAACCATACCGACATTTTCGCGGACTTTGTTTAAATTTGAATGCTTTGGATCAATTCGTTCACCTTGTAAGTGAATTTCACCTTCATCGTACATTTCTAAAAAGTTAAGACAGCGAAGTAATGTACTTTTACCGGAACCACTGGCACCAATTAAAACGACAACTTCTTTTTCTTGTATTTCTAAATCAATTCCTTTTAAAACGTCAAGTGAGCCAAATGATTTTACTAGATTTCGAACCTGAATCATACAAAACCCCCAGTCAAAAATATATTTTACAAATGTTGCCCCTTATTTCTGTTATTAGTCACAAATTGTCAGAATCCTTTATTTTTTTCAAATGACAGTTCTTATATAAATAAATTTGAATGTATAGTTCAAATGGAAAAACCACCTAATTCAGGTGGTTTTTCATATACTTACAAGTTTTTGATTTTAAATTGAGTGGCAAACGTTTCTAATTCTTCAACAAGCTTTTGCATTTGAAGAGACATATGTGTAATATCCTGTATTGATACCGATTGGGCTTGTGAAGATTGGGATGTATAATTAGTCTCCGAAACTATATTTTGTGAAATTGAAGAGATATTAATAAGTGCGCTATTTATCTCTTCTGAGCTTGCTGACATTTCTTCTGCACTTGCTGTTATATCTTGTATTTGATCTGTAACTTCATTAATATGATTCACAATATTATGGAATGCTAATTTTGCATTTTGCACAGCATGAATGCCTTCTTGAATTTCTTGTTGTCCTTTCCCCATAACGTTGACTACATCTTTTGTATCATTTTGTACAAGCAAGTTAAGTTTTGTAATATCTGTAGCTGCTTGTTTTGATTGTTCAGCAAGTTTACGAACTTCTTCAGATACAACAGCAAATCCCTTTCCATGTTCACCGGCGCGGGCGGATTCAATTGCGGCATTTAAAGATAATAGATTTGTTTGTTCAGAAATGTAAGTAATAGTTTGTAATGCTTTATCGATATCTTGTGTACGAACAACCAATTGATCTACCACTTTATATATTTCATCCATGACAGTATGGATAGTTGTCATTTGAGAAATGGATTTTTCAATGATTTCAGTTCCTACATTCGCCTTATCAGAAGTAGAAATAGCTAAGTTTGAAATCGTTGTAGAAGATTCAGCTATGCTTTGCACTCCATTTGCTATTTCATCCATTGCTGTAGAACTATCTTTAATATTTGCAGACTGATCATTAATATGGTGAGACAACTGTTTCATTGCATTTGCGATGTTATCCATAGTGGAAGAGGAAACGGTTGCTGTTTCAACGATATGATTTGTAGAGCTTTTGACTTTTGCACTTGTTTGAATCACATTGTTAATAATTTGTCGTAAGTTTGATATCATTTGATCAAAACTATTAAACATATGACCAAATTCATGATGATATTGTTTTGGTACGGCAATGGTTAAATCCCCTTTTCCAGCTGTATTCATTATGCTCCGTAATGAATTGATTGGATTTATAATTGATTTAGCAGTAAATAAGGAGATAAGAATGCAAAGAACTAAACAGGCAATGAATAAAATAATAGTTATGCTTATCACTTGTTTATAAGAGTGTTCGCTGTCGTTATACAGACTCTCAGCTAACTTTTCGTTATAATCACTAAGATTTTTTAAAGCATCTACTGTAGCCGATAAATTAGGATCAACTGTAGTTAGGTAAAATGAATACGCCTGATTAAGTTTATTTTCTTTAATGAAATCAAGCATTTGAGTACGATGCTTTTTATAGTTTTCTAGTTTTTCTTTATATTGGCTAAGGAGTTTTTTTTCTTCGCCTGTTATATATGTATTTTCGTATTGAGCCTGTAATTTTTCGGTTTCTTTATTTGTATCATTTAATTTATTTAAAATTGTAGTACGTCGATTCTCGTCTTCCGTAATAATGAGTTCCTTTACATAACTAAACTCTTGGTACAGGCTGCTCTCAATAGATCCTAGCCATTTTATGGGTTGTAGACGATCCACATATACAGTTTGAAGCTGTTTGTGCATGTGTTGTAAATTTATATAATTTACAACGCTAATAATTAATATGGAAAGAATGGGGACTGCTACTAACAATATTAATCTTTTTATAACGTTTAATCGATATAAAATTTTTAACATAGAATCACCTAACCTTAAATTATTTAGTTGAATATGTAATTGGCATCCAAATAAAATTATACATTATTTTCATTTTATATACAGAAAAAGTAATGTAATAAATATGTAAATAAAAAAATGAAAATCAATATATCTTTTTATAAGGAAAATATGGATAATAATATATAGGTAGTACTTATATTACTTATAAAAAGGGGGAAAGAAGAGATGGAAAAAGAAAGGAAGGCATTTTCCTTTGGCTTACGTACACAACTTATGCTATTCACTACAGTTTTAGCTTTAATTACATATTCAACAAGTATATTTTTTATTTATGTGATATATGATTATTTTCAAAGTTATGTAAGTCAAACTGCATATAATATTATCGTTATGCTATTAGGAGTAGTATGGTCTGGAATTTTAGCATATGGAGCAGCCATATTTTTAATTAAACCGCTTCGAAAGTTAGAGGAGGCGGCGAGAAAAGCGGCTGAAGGAGACATTCGTGAAGATGTTCCGTTACCGAAGACTGATGATGAAATTAAATCTTTAAGCGTTGCATTTAATATGATGCTTGGGAACTTAAGGGGCATGGTAAAAAATATTGATACAACATTTTCGTATACAAACAATCAAGTACAGCAAATTAGAAAACAAACAGGCGAAGCAACGAAACAAGCACAAGGTGTTTCTGAAACTCTTGCAGAGATTTCTTCTGGCGCTGAGCAATCAGCGGCATCAATTCAAGCGATTGTTTCCGCTGTTGATACAACAACTTCTATTGCAAGTGAAGTAGAAGAGAAAGCAAAACAGTCTGATGAGTTGTCTTCAGAAATGGTTCAAGCTTTAGGGCATAGTACTCGTGTCTTTACGTCTTTAATTCAAGGTATTCAAACATTGGCGAAAGAAAATGAAGATTCAATGCAAAATGTACAGAAGTTAGAGGAAAGAATGAAACAAGTAGAACATATTGTATCTGTTGTGAGTGAGATTGCTAGCCAAACGAATTTATTAGCACTTAATGCTTCTATTGAGGCTGCTCGTGCTGGAGAGCATGGACGGGGCTTTGCCGTTGTAGCTGAAGAAGTACGTAAACTTGCAGATGAAAGTGACCATTCTGCAAGAAATATATCGCAGTTATTACGGAATATGCAAGAGGAAGTGCAACAAGTTGCAACGAAAATGACAGAACAAGTGAAAATAGCTAAAGAAGAGGCGAAACGTGGTGAAGCTACCGAATTAATTTTAAAAGAAATGTCATCAAGTGTTATGGAAGTAGCGGATGCAACGAAGCAAATTAGTAGCTATATGAATGAACAAGTGAGTCACATTCATCAAACAGGTGCACAGACGAAGGCTGTAGCAGCAATTGCTGAAGAGACGTCAGCTGGTTCACAAGAAGTAGCACGTGTAACGTTGCAACAATCTAAAAATATGATAGCGATCGATCAATTATTAAAGGATTTAGAGAAACAAGCAACAGACTTGAAACAGACAATTGAAAGATTTTCAATGTAGAAAGGAAGAACGGTATTTTGTTCTTCCTTTTTACGTATGAAAGGGTGGGATACTTTGTTGAAAACGAAAAACGTTGCAAGGATCATATATGGTTTTCACTTTACGTAATCTTTGAAAGTTAGGGCCATAATAACTAGTTTGCCAATTTTTAATGTCGATATCGGGCCAATTGACATAGTCACCTAGTGTATAAGGATCTAAGCTTTCTCGTAAATTTTTAACCCAGCGTATATTTCGATTTTCTTCATCATCACATTTCCAAGAGGTAATGTATTCTTGCGCAATAATTGCTTTGCGATGGAAATAAGCTGTTTCAGTAGGCGGAATATTTTCAACAGCACCTACGAGCGATTGGTGCCAAATACTCGCATCTTTATTTGGTGCATGTGAAAGAAAATACTGCATGATTTGAATTCCTTTAAGAGGAATAGGTTTATATACGTAGGAACCGGAGCGCTTGAAGTTTTCAGGGATGTTACCACTGTTAAAAAATTCAACAGCCTTTATATAAGGAACTTCATCTATAAAGAGAGAGGGGGTACCAGTTTCAAGAAGAGGAGATAATAAGGAATGGAGTTCAGAGGGAGAACCAACAAATTCACCTTGTGCTTCAATTTTGTTTTGTTGTTTTGTGAATAATTCAATTGATGAAGTGAGACGTTCGTCTACATAAGGCGCCCAGTTTTGCCAAGCTTGAAAGGCAGCAATAAAATCTTCCCATTCCCATGTAATGGAGAAGATTGATACATTTTTTATAGGGTGTACGCGAAAAGTCAAAGAAGTAATAATTCCGAAGTTTCCACCACCACCACCGCGGCATGCCCAAAACAAGTTATGGTTTTCATGTTCGCTTGCACGAATGATTTTTGCTCCAAATTTACCACATGCTTGTACCATTTCAACTTCTATTAATTGATCACATGTTAATCCAAATAAGCGTGAAAGCATACCGATGCCCCCGCCAAGTGTTAATCCAACAATTCCAACGCTTGCACTTGTACCAGCCGGTATTGTCACATCATAATTCCAAAGCTCTTTATAAACAGTGCCAAGATTTGCACCAGCTTCAATTGTTGCTGTTAATGTATCTGTATGAACAGTAATGCGATGCATTTCACTCACATCAATAATAAGTCCTCGATTTAAAAGAGAAAAATTTTCATAGCTATGACGTCCGCTTCTTAAGCGAAATGGTACATGACGCTCGCGTGCCCATTTTAAGGCGTTACATACATCAGTTTTATTTTGGCAAAAAACAATAATGCAAGGGAGTTTTGGAATACTTAAATTTAAGTTCATTCGGGCTATGTCATAGTCAGGATCTGAAGGAACAACGATACGACCTGTTAATTTTGTTTGTTTCAATTTATCACTCCTTTCTAAAAATAAGCAGTGTTTTTATTAATATATGAAAAGTATATGTAACGTGCGTGGACAAGAGCAGGTGAGGAATGAGATTTGCTCTTGTGAGAAATAAATAAAGCATAAGAATAAGGAATCTACATAGAGTTCAATGAAAACAGTTGCAAACTATTCATATTTTGTTATGATAGTGTTACGAAAACGTTTGCATAAAATTTCCGATGGGATGCAAAAGGAGAGAATGACTATGAATAAAACATGGTGGAAAGAAGCGGTTGCTTATCAAATTTACCCACGTAGCTTTATGGATTCAAATGGTGATGGTATTGGGGATTTACAAGGTATTATTGCAAAACTGGATTATTTAAAAGATTTAGGTATAGATGTAATTTGGATTTGTCCAATGTATAAGTCACCTAATGATGATAATGGTTATGACATTAGTGATTATCAAGATATTATGGATGAGTTTGGTACGATGGAAGACTTCGATGCTTTACTAGATGAAGTTCATAAGCGTGATATGAAGCTTATTATTGATTTAGTTATTAATCATACAAGTGATGAACATCCATGGTTTATTGAGTCTCGTTCATCTAAAGACAATCCGAAGCGTGATTGGTATATTTGGCATGATGGTAAAGATGGTGCGGAACCAAACAACTGGGAAAGTATTTTTAATGGTTCGGCATGGGAATACGATGAAGTAACAGGACAATATTATTTACACTTATTCTCACGTAAACAACCAGATTTAAACTGGGAGAATAAAGAAGTTCGCGAAGTGTTATACGATACAGTTAATTGGTGGCTTGATAAAGGAATTGATGGTTTCCGTGTGGATGCGATCAGCCATATTAAAAAAGAAGATGGCTTTAAAGATATGCCAAATCCAAAAGAACTAAAGTATGTACCATCTTTTGATAAACATATGAATGTGGATGGTATTCAACCTTTATTAGAAGAGTTAAAAGAAAATACATTTTCTAAGTACGATATTATGACTGTCGGTGAAGCGAATGGTGTTAAGATTGAAGATGCTGAGCTTTGGGTTGGAGAAGAACAAGGTAAGTTCAATATGGTATTCCAATTCGAACATTTAAGCTTATGGGATGCAGAAAAGAAGAAAGATCTTGATGTTGTAGGGTTGAAAAAAGTATTAACGAAATGGCAAAAAGGTCTAGAAAATAAAGGATGGAATGCTTTATATATTGAGAATCACGATAAGCCACGTATCGTTTCAACTTGGGGAGATGATAAACAATATTGGCGTGAAAGTGCGACAGCTCTTGGAGCGATGTATTTCTTTATGCATGGTACACCGTTTATTTATCAAGGACAAGAAATTGGGATGACAAATGTTCAATTCCCAAATATTGAAGATTACGATGATGTAGCAATTAAAAATTTATATCGTGAGAAAATTGCAGAGGGTGTATCTCATCAAGATATGATGGAGATTATATGGGCTTCTTGCCGCGATAATTCACGTACACCTATGCAGTGGAACGATGAGATGAATGCTGGCTTCACAACAGGTGCCCCTTGGTTTGGGATGAATCCAAACTATAAAGAAATTAATGTTGAAAAGCAAAAGAGTGAAGAGAACTCTATTTTCAATTTCTATAAGAAAATGATTGCCTTGAAAAAAGAGCACGATGTACTGAATTATGGTACGTACGATTTACTTTTAGAAGATGATCCGCAAATTTATGCATATACTCGTACATTAAGCGATGAAAAAATCGTTGTAATTAGTAATATCTCAAAAGAGGAAGCTGTATATAATGAGGGTTCATTCGCGCTAGAACGCAAACGTTTGCTTTTAAATAACTACGAAGTTGCGGAACATGAACAAGTAACTACAATCACGTTAAAGCCTTATGAAACAAGGGTTTATCGTATTTCATAATAAAAAAGGATGCTCTTAGTGGTCATCTCCCTGTCAAGTAGACAGTCATAAAAAGAGTATTATGCCACGGCCTTTTCCCGATATTCTATCGGGG
>NZ_JAQFUY010000016.1:0-113543 GCF_027716745.1 Bacillus cereus group sp. Bc010 | reverse complement strand
AATGACGTTCGTTCTGATTTAACTACTAATAAAGATGGCAAAATTTCTGTTTCTGATTTACGTCCAGGAGACTATCAATTCGTTGAAACGAAGGCTCCTACTCATTACGACTTAAATCAAACTCCTATCAACTTTACTGTTGAAAAGAGTCAAACCGCTACTGCTTCTGTTACCGCTAAGAATAGCTTAACGAAGGGCGCTGTGGAATTAACGAAAGTTGATGACATCGACGGTGTTACTCTTGAAGGCGCAGTATTTAAAATCGTTGATATGAACGGCAATGACGTTCGTTCTGATTTAACTACTAATAAAGATGGCAAAATTTCTGTTTCTGATTTACGTCCAGGAGACTATCAGTTTATTGAAACGAAAGCTCCTACTGGATACGATTTAAACGCTAAGCCAATTCCTTTCACTATTACGAAAGGACAATCTCATGTTACTTCTGTGACTGCTTTAAATAGTTTAACAACAGGTTCAATGGAGTTAACGAAAGTTGATATGGATCACAATGGAACACTTGAAGGTGCCATTTTCAATATTTTAAATCAAGATGGAAAAGTAGTACGAGAAGGTTTAAAAACAGATGGGCATGGTAAATTAATCGTAAATGATTTGAAACCTGGTAATTATCAATTAGTGGAAACAAAGGCTCCTACAGGCTATCAATTAGATGCATCACCAATAAGCTTTACAATTGAAAAAGCGCAAGCTACACCACTACAAATTACAGTTTCAAATAAAAAAATCGATTCTTCATCAGGTGGAGAGGAGAAACCAGTTACTCCTCCTAATAAAGAAGAGGAAACAGGAAAAGAAACTTCTGAAGAACTAGAGAAAGGAAATCCTGAAGCACACGGTAAAGGAACTTCCGAAGAACTAGAAAAAGGTAACCCTGAAACACAAATAAACAAACAGCAAGATGACCGAAATACGGGTAAAGAACTTCCAAATACAGGTCACAAAAAAGATCCTACTCAAACAGTAGGTATCGTACTTCTACTAGCTGGATTGTTAAGTATTTTAGCTACAAAACGAAAAAAATATTATTAATAGTTTTTCACACCCCATCAAGTGAATATTTGATGGGGTGTTTTTTTATACAAAAAAGGACGATACATAGAGTATCGTCCTTTTAACGGGGTGAGGCTGTCCAAAAGTACGGAAAACCTTTGAACAGCCTCGTATTTTCATATGGATGCCTTACATATATCACTGATGATAATTATGAAATGCGGAAACATACTTATCATCACATGATTCAAACACGAGAAAAGAAACCCTACAGTGAATTCTTTTCTCTACATAATCTAAAGTTTGGGTACACTAGATTCATGCAATGTAGGAGCTTTCCAAGCAGAAAGCGAACCTTCATTTAAAATGATAGCATACATATCTCCGTCAAAAATATGTAAATATGCATATAACTTTTTTATTTCTCAATGTCAGAATATTGAAAAACTATAAAGGTAAAGGTAAAATGAAGTCGTTATCCGTCTTCTTTTGTCAGTCAGAGAGAATAGAAGAATAGGAGAGGAAGAAATGAAAAAATCTTTGAAACAAAAAATAGTAAGCTCTTTGCTTGCTGTATCACTCGCTGTTAGCTTAGCCCCGATTGGACAAGCCAAAGCTGATTCCACGTCAGAAATCACACAGACTTCATCTATTACAAAACAAGTTGATGCAAGCCGTGCTATCGAACACATCCGTTTCTTATCCGAAACAATTGGTCCTCGCCCCGGTGGAACAAAATCAGAGGAATGGGCTTCCCGCTACGTTGGTATGCAGCTTAAATCAATGGGCTATGAAGTAGAATATCAACCATTCCAAGTGCCGGATCAATACGTTGGATTTATTGAATCACCATTATCCACAAAACGTAATTGGCAAGCTGGTGCTGCCCCTAACACACTAATTTCTACAGAGGCTGTTACAGCCCCTCTTATCTTTGTTCAAGGTGGGACAAAATTAGAGGATATCCCAAATGAAGTAAACGGAAAAATCGTTCTATTCGAAAGAGGAACAACAGTTGCAGACTATAATAAACAAGTTGAAAATGCTGTTAGCAAAGGAGCAAAAGGTGTTCTTTTATACAGCTTAATTGGTGGACGTGGAAATTACGGACAAACTTTCAATCCCCGCCTAACGAAAAAACAGTCTATCCCTGTCTTTGGTCTTGCTTATGCACAAGGAAATGCATTTAAAGAAGAAATCGCTAAAAAAGGGACAACAATTCTTTCCCTAAAAGCAAGACATGAATCTAATTTAACGTCATTAAACGTCATTGCTAAAAAGAAACCAAAAAATAGTACAGGTAATGAAAAAGCTGTCGTTGTAAGTTCACACTATGATAGTGTCGTTGGAGCACCTGGAGCAAATGACAATGCTTCTGGTACAGGGTTAGTATTAGAGTTAGCACGCGCTTTTCAAAATGTAGAAACTGATAAAGAAATTCGTTTTATTGCTTTCGGTTCTGAAGAGACTGGCTTACTTGGCTCTGATCATTACGTTAATAGTCTATCCCAAAAAGAACGTGACCGGATTTTAGGTGTCTTTAACGCAGACATGGTTGCAACAAATTACGATAAGGCGAAGAATTTATATGCTATGACGCCTAACGGTTCTCCAAACCTTGTAACAGACGCGGCCTTACAAGCAGGTAAACAATTAAATAATGACCTCGTTCTTCAAGGGAAATTTGGCTCTAGTGATCACGTGCCATTTGCTGAAGTTGGGATTCCGGCCGCCCTATTCATCTGGATGGGTGTCGATAGTTGGAATCCATTAATCTATCATATTGAGAAGGTATACCATACACCTCAAGATAACGTATTGGAGAATATTTCACCTGAACGTATGAAAATGGCATTAGAAGTTATCGGAACTGGTGTTTATAACACTCTTCAAAAACCTGTTGCTCAAACCGAACAGAAAGCTGCTTAATCATTTAAAAGACCACTGATTTTTATCAGTGGTCTTTATTGAGAAAAAATACATATGCATAAAAGCATATTTTCTCCTACTCATTATCGTATACAATATTAACTGTAACAAAAATGATTACAACTAATAAGGAGGTTTTTCTACTATGAAAAAAATGATTTTAGCCGGTGCGTTAACTTTAGCAGGAATTACTGGTGCTACCGCTTTTATTGCTGAAACGAAAGTTGCTGCCGCAACTCAAGAACAGAGCTTTACGAAATTTTATTCTTTGCAAACTGGAGGTAGTTCTGAGCAAGAACCTATTTTCCTTCAAAAGGGACAAGAGCTAACAATTCAACCTAACAGCAAAACTCCTAGTTACAGTGTTTATGACTCAAATCATAATCTTATTGGACGTTATTCTGATGGATACGGACGAATTTTCACTGCAAAAATAGATGGGAATATGTACGTTCAATTTCATGCACCTTACGTTTACTATAGTCCTGTTAGCTTTTCGGTTACGTATACAATCCGATAAAATAAAGGGCCTTTCTCATGGTCCTTTATTTTGTTTCCCAATTCACTTTTACAAAACCATCTTTTACTTTTAATCCACTTATATTCAATACATATTTTTCATTTGCTTTCAACGTCAATTTAAAAGTACCTTTTTTCGATTTACAGATCTCTTTTAACTCTCTTATACCTTCTCCTTGCCTTTCATACAAGCTAAAGCACAAATTTCCACGTTTTGCATCCGTCTCATAAAAAAATGTTACTTCTGTATCTTTTGCATACTCAAGTTCAATATCTTTCCCAGCAATATCCCATGATGAGAATTTTGCCTCGTAACTTGTCTCTCCTTGCTTCTCATTTTCTAAATATATATCTCCTGCTCTCCACGCATCATCTAACGTCTGTGCAAAAGTAAAGCCACTAAGTAATACAAACATCGTACTTGCCAATATCGCAACTAATGTTACCTTCTGCTTTTTAACAAAATTCATCTTATATTCTCCTTCAACTTTCCTTTTACTTCTTCTTACCATATATAATAAAAACCCGATAAAGAATGGCAATATAACCGCTAAAACACTCCATCCTTTACTCATTTGATGTGCTTTAGCATCTGTATATACCCATGATGCAACACATATTAAAAGTGCTATAAAAGCTAAAAACATTGTCACTCCAGCTACTTCAAATATTACAAACGGATTAGCGAACTCTATCATGTAATTTATACTCCTTCTTTAAAAATGACTGTATGACAACATATATTGGAATGTATACGTGCATCATAATCACAATTGCTATCAACATAGGAATTTTATGATCCAAATGAATGACAAATTGTTCTATAACAACTGTTAATAAAACAATCCAAATGGCGTGAATATAAATCACCCATCTCTTCTCTAACTTCTGAGCCTTTCGCACGCCCTGCTTCGTGTTATCTATCAGCTCTTCGCTTGGAGTTATCTCTTCTGCTAAGCTACTCTTTATCTTCTGTTCAAATTTATCTTCCTTCATAAACGAACCCCTCCAAATGTTCTCGCATTTGCTTTTTCGCATAATTAAGGCGGTATTTCACTGTACCAATCGGTATATTTAATATTTCACTCATTTCCTTATAAGAATATTGTTCATAATAGTAGAGTACGAGCACAGTTTTATACTTTTCATTCAATAACTGTATAACTTCCCGTATCATTTCTGCTTCCACTTTTTGAATAAATTCTTCTGATATATTCACTTCATCCGAGAAGTCTATTTCTCCACCATCTTCTTTATGAAACAAATCCAACATTCGATCTTTCCATCTTTTTTTCTTACGATAAAAATCATAAAACGTACGAACACAAATTGTAGTAATCCACTTTTTATGATTCTCCACGTAAGAAAGTTGGTGCCGCGATGAAAAAACTTTTATCCACGTCTCTTGAAAAATATCTTCCGCGTCTTCTTTCGTCTTCGCTAACTTATAGCATAAGGAATATATTTGCTGCTTATATATATCAATCAATTCTTCTACCTTTTCTTCCATCATAAACCTCCTGTCATTTATATAAGACGACGCAAATTTTCCTTTTGTTTGATAAAATTTTATTTTTTTATTATCTCCATACAAAAAGGCAATCACAACATCGTGTGATTGCCTTTTACTGAAAGCGAAAAATCGGCTCCGCTTTTCTCTATGTCTAGCTCTGCCTCCTAGCCCCTTCCATCTAAGAACCTTCCCCACGAGAAGATAAAATGCATCTTCTGTGGGAAAGAACCTTAGCCTTCGGGACTAAACAGTCGGCTCCGCTTTTCTTCATTGTCCAGCTTCAGCGGCTAGAATACTCGGTGGCTTCGCGCCTTCTTCCGAGGCAAAGTACGCCTCTCTGTCAGGAACTCCATCCCCCTCCTATTCTGAACGAGCCGCTTCCGCTTTTCTTCATTACATTTTTTCCGGTGCAGATACTCCTACGATTGCTAATGCGTTTTGAAGTGTAGTGCGTACAGCTTTCATTAACTCGTAGCGAGCTTTACTTAATTCTAAGTTATCTTGGTTTAATACTTTTTCTGCATTGTAGAAGCTGTGTAATGCTGCTGCTAATTCAAATGCATAGTTTGTAATACGGTGTGGTAGACGTTTTTGTGCTGCATCCGCAACTACTGCTGGGAATTCACCAAGTTTTTTCAGTAACTCTACTTCTTTCTCAGAAGTAACAAGTTTGTAGTTCACGTCTCCGCCTGTAGCTAATCCTAATTCTTCACCTTGACGAAGGATACTGCATACGCGAGCGTGAGCGTATTGTGCGTAGTATACTGGGTTTTCATTAGATTTTGATACAGCTAAGTCCATATCGAAGTCTAAATGAGAATCACCGCTACGCATTGCGAAGAAGTAACGCATTGCGTCCACGCCTACTTCTTCCATAAGCTCACGAAGTGTAACTGCTTTACCTGTACGTTTACTCATCTTCATTTTCTCACCATTTTGATACAGTTGTACCATTTGGATGATTTCTACTTCTAGTGTTTCTTTATCGTAACCTAGCGCTTGAATAGCAGCTTTCATACGTGGAATGTAACCGTGGTGGTCAGCACCCCAAATGTTGATTAACTTATCGAAACCACGCTCTAATTTATCACGGTGATACGCGATATCTGGTGTTAAGTACGTGTAAGAACCGTCATTTTTAATTAATACACGGTTTTTATCATCACCGTAAGTCATTGAGCGGAACCAAGTTGCACCATCTTCTTCAAAAATCTCATCGCGCTCTTTTAATACAGCAAGAGCTTGATCGATTTTTCCGTTTTTGTATAATGATGTTTCTGAGAACCATACATCAAATTTAACACGGAAACTTTCTAAGTCTTTTTGAAGTTTTGCTAACTCATATTTTAAACCGTACTCACGGTAGAATTCATAACTTTCTTTTTCATCAGCTTTCGCATAACGATCGCCAAACTCTTCAGCTAAACGCTTACCGATTGCAATGATGTCCGCACCATGGTATCCGTCTTCTGGCATTTCTTTCTCTAAGCCTAAAGCTTGCATGTAACGAGCTTCAACAGAAAGAGCTAAGTTATGGATTTGGTTACCAGCATCATTAATGTAGTACTCACGAGATACATCATATCCTGCTTTTGCTAATAAGTTACATAACGTGTCACCTACTGCTGCACCACGTGCATGTCCTAAGTGAAGGTCACCTGTTGGATTCGCAGATACGAACTCAACTTGTACTTTTTCACCTTTACCAGTATTCGTTTCACCGTAAGCTTCACCAGCATTAACGATCGTTGGGATTAAGTCTGTTAAGTAGCTATTATCCATGTAGAAGTTAATGAAACCAGGACCTGCGATTTCAATCTTTTCAATAGAAGCTTTTGCTTTATCGAAGTTTGCAACTAATTCTTCTGCGATCATACGAGGTGCTTTTTTCGCAACGCGTGCAAGTTGCATTGCCATATTTGTAGAGAAATCACCATTTGTCTTATCTTTTGGAGATTCTAATACCACATTTGGAATCTGTTCTTCTGTCGCTAATTCTGCCTTTAATACAGCAGCTTGAATTTCTTCTTTAATTAATCCTTTTACTTGTTCTAAAGAATTCATTATTTTGCCTCCTTCAAATTAATCGTAATTGTATATCTGCCAGCTTCTTGTTCACTTAGAAGCAATGCGTACGTTAAGAAGAGTTGTCCTTTTTTCTTTTCATCCGACCATTTAAAAAGAACGTTATCAGTCTTTGTTTGCAATGCAAACGTACCAAGTTCACTCGTGTACGTACCAGTTGTCCATTCACCTTTCACATGCGTTTGACGCATAGAAACAGCACCTGAACGCATAATGAGAACTTGTTCATCTTGAATTTTAATAATTGTTTTCACTTCGCCTTGTTCGTTCGGCTCTTGGAATGTTACGTATGTACCTTGACCTTTTACATAGTATTGACCATTTGCTTCAAAAGCAACGGTTTCCTTCCTCGCCCCTTCACGGATTTCTGTTACGAAATGAACGTGTACCGGCAAGCCTGCAAGTTGTTTCTCCACGTCTTGCACACCTTTCAACTGTTATAGATATTAAATACTACTTATAATAAATCACTTTTCCTATCATATCAAAAAAAACCTCTGTCTGTCTGCTGAAAAATCAGGAAAACTCCATTTCAAAACATAATTCACTTTCTTTATTTCATATGATAAAATATTTTTTAAATCTAAATATTCTTTCATTTAAAGAGGTGAATGAAGTGCTACCAACAAAATTGAAAAAAGGTGATGAAATTAGAGTAATATCACCATCTTGTAGTTTAAGTATTGTCTCAACTGAAAACAGGAAGCTTGCTGTAAAAAGGTTAACCGACATGGGCTTTCACGTTACATTCTCAACATATGCTGATGAAATAGACAAATTTGCTTCCTCTTCTATTTCTTCACGCGTTCAAGACCTTCACGAAGCATTTAGAGACCCGAATGTAAAAGCCATTTTAACGACAATTGGCGGATACAACTCTAACGGTTTATTGAAACACCTCAATTATAATTTAATTCGAGAAAATCCGAAATTTTTCTGTGGCTATTCGGATATTACTGCACTAAATAATGCAATTTACACTAAAACAGGACTCGTTACATATTCAGGACCCCATTTCTCTTCATTTGGAATGGAGAAAGGGCTCGAGTATACAACAGATTACTTTGTAAAATGCGTAACTTCTAATGAGCCGATTGAAGTCCTACCATCTGAAACATGGAGTGATGATTCTTGGTACATTGATCAGGAAAATCGAGAGTTTATTAAGAATGAAGGATATGTTTCAATTCACGAGGGCGAAGCAACTGGAGAGATTATTGGTGGTAATATGAGCACATTGAACTTATTGCAAGGTACACCATATATGCCAAACTTAAAGGATAAAATTTTATTTCTTGAAGAGGATAGTTTAACTGGGAGAGCTACCCTTAAAACTTTTGATCGATATTTACATTCTCTTATGCAGCAGCAAGATTTTGAACATGTAAAAGGCATCGTTATAGGAAAGATGCAAAAAGGTGCAGAATGTACGATAGAAGACATGCAAGAAATGATTGCTTCAAAGCCTGAGCTTGCACATATCCCTATCATTGCAAACGCAAGTTTCGGTCATACAACCCCGATTTTCACTTTCCCAATTGGCGGACGTGTAAAAATCATTTCTAACAAAGAAAAAACATCTATTACTATTTTAACGCACTAAAAAAGGAGCGAATGAGTCGCTCCTTTTATCGTTTTTCTATTTTTTCCAACGCTTTTTGCGGAATTGATTCTTTCGGGATTTCAGCCCATCCTTTTCCTTGCATACCTTTTGCATAAATTTTTATAAAAGCACCCGTATGCAATTCACGGTTCATCATTCTTTTAATAACCTGTAACTTTCCGTCTTCTGTATACCCTTTAAAAGTATACAAGTATTCTCCGTCTTTTTTCTCACCTTTATCTACTACCGCATAATAATCTTGTATTTCTTTATTTGAAAAGAAGTTGTCTACAAAAGCATGTACACCTTCTGTTTTTGTGTTCAAATAATACGCTGTTCCACCTAGAATAATGGCGAATACAGCTAAAACTTTAATTACCAATTTCATACATGAACCTCCTGTTTGCACTTCTTTTTCCCTAGTCATATATCTATACTTTTATTATACGAAAAATGGCATACTATACTCTATCTAAAAGTCTTACACTTTCCTTACATTATTGTAAGGCATTTTCACCTTATAGCCATTTCCCAATAAAAAATTTTTCCGTTTCATGAACTTTTATATTATTATTGAATGATACGAATTTTTATTACAAAAATCAAAGGAGACAGTTTTCAAATGGCTATCTTGCAAGGTTTAGCACTATTACTTGTTGTACTTTGTCTATTTACACTTTTCAGTTACCGTGCGCCTTACGGAATGAAGGCGATGGGTGCTTTAGCTAATGCAGCAATCGCAAGTTTTCTTATTGAAGCATTTCATCGTTATATAGGTGGAGAAATGTTTCATAATGACTTTTTACAATCAGTAGGAGAAGCTTCCGGTAGTATGAGCGGTGTCGCAGCAGCGATTTTAGTCGCATTAGCAATCGGTGTTTCCCCCGTATATGCTGTTTTAATCGGTATCGCTACTAGTGGATTCGGTATTTTACCAGGATTTTTCGCTGGATACGTTTGTGCTTTTGTCGTGAAATTTCTCGAAAAGAAATTACCGGCTGGTGTAGAGTTTTTAGCAATTTTATTTATCGCTGCACCAATCTCACGCGGAATGGCAATGCTTATGGATCCGCTCGTTAACGCAACACTTGGTAAAATCGGTTCTATGATTTCAGTTGCAACTACAGAAAACCCTATTATCATGGGTATTATGCTTGGTGGATTAATAACAGTTATTTCTACCTCTCCACTGAGTTCTATGGCACTCACTGCAATGCTTGTATTAACAGGTTTACCAATGGCAATTGGTAGTCTTGCCGTAGCAGCCTCAGCCCCAATGAACTTTATTTTCTTTAAACGACTAAAGATTTGTTCAAAGAAAGATACAATTGCTGTAGCAATCGAACCTTTAACACAAGCCGATGTTGTTTCAGCAAATCCGATTCCAATTTATGCGACAAACTTCGTTGGCGGTGCACTTGCTGGTATTATTACATCTCTGTTCCAGCTCGTTAATAATGCACCAGGAACAGCATCACCAATCCCAGGACTTCTTGTTTTATTCGGATTTAATGACGTTGTAAAAGTAACAATTGCTGCTATATTATGTGGAATCGTTACCACGATTGTTGGATACATCGGATCAATCGTGTTCCGTAAATATCCAATTCGCTCTGCTGATGACATTCGCGGCATTACTTCGGAAGAGAAGGTTGCATAAGAAAAAGAGCTATTCCCGTTGTTTGGGAATAGCTCTTTTTCATGTTACGTAATGGTAAATGAAATTATATCGACGATTTTTCAAATATATCGATCACAACTCAAAATATATCAACGATTTTTTCATTATATCGACGATTCGACAAGACATATCGACTTACCGACACATAACGACAAAATAAGAGCCCCTAATCATATAGAGGGCTCTTACTTTATCCAGCTACAGCGGATTCCGCTTTTATTTCACCCAACCGAGCAGCATTTCCCGCACGAATTTGCTTGCTGCGACTGGTGTTTGATCACTATGGTCGTAGACAGGAGCTACTTCTACTAAGTCTGCTCCAACTACATTTATATTTGAATTTGCAATTGCTACGATGGAATCTAATAATTCTTTAGATGTGATACCACCAGCTTCTAACGTTCCTGTTCCTGGAGCGTGAGCTGGGTCTAATACATCAATGTCGATTGTGACATAGACTGGGCGTCCTGCAAGTTTCGGTAATACTTCTTTTAACGGTTCTAATACGTCAAATTTATATAAGTTCATACCTACTTCTTTTGCCCATTCAAATTCTTCCTTCATTCCAGAACGAATTCCGAAAGAATATACGTTTTCCGGACCAATTAAATCACACACTTTACGAATTGGTGTAGAGTGGGATAAAGGCTCCCCTTCATACAATTCACGTAAATCAGTATGAGCATCCATATGGATGATTGCTAAATCCGGATATTTTTTTGCCATTGCCTTAAAAATTGGCCAAGACACTAAGTGCTCACCGCCGAGACCTAGTGGAAACTTATCGGCATCTAAAAGTTTTGATACATATTCTTCAATCATGTCTAAGCTGCGTTGTGCATTTCCGAATGGTAATGGGATATCACCCGCATCAAAATATTTTACCTCTTCTAGTTCACGATCTAAATACGGACTATATTCTTCAAGACCGATTGATACTTCACGAATACGTGCAGGGCCAAAACGAGATCCCGGACGGTAACTTACTGTCCAATCCATAGGCATCCCATAAATAACTACCTTCGACTCTTCAAAACTTGGATGACTTTTAATAAATACTTTACCTGAATAAGCTTCATCAAAACGCATATTCTTTTCCTCCTTATGTGGAACTTAAGGTATCCCAACCTTTCATTATTTCTCAAATTTGGAGCGAGTTGCTCCTCTTTCTCGATTTACCGGGTCTTCTGTTTCATAAAAAGAAGACAATTTTCTTTACAGAAGTGTAAATAGCTAGCATGTTCAAGTCTTCTGGACAAACACCTTAAATGAGCTACTTACACTTTATTTGTTCCGTGCGATTCTCTTACTTAATTAAATCGCCAACAAATTTCGGTAATGCGAATGCTGCATTGTGTAATTCTTTTGTGTAGTATTTCGTTTCGATTTCGTGGAAACGCTCTTCACTTACTTCTAATGGATCATGTTTTTTAGATCCGATTGTGAACGTCCAAAGACCACTTGGGTAAGTTGGAATGTTCGCTGTGTATAAACGAGTAATTGGGAAAATCTCTTTTACGTCTTTAAACACAGTTGTAATTAGTTCTGGTGTGAACCAAGGGTTGTCCGTTTGTGCAACGAAAATACCATCTTCTTTTAACGCTTTTGAAATTCCAGCGTAGAAGCCTTTTGTAAATAAGTTTACTGCTGGTCCTACTGGCTCAGTAGAATCTACCATAATTACGTCATATTCATTTTCGCTTTCTGCGATATGTAGGAAACCGTCTCCTACTTTTACTTCTACACGCTCATTATCTAACGCGCCTGCAATTGATGGTAAGTACTGTTTAGAGTACTCAATTACTTTTCCATCGATTTCAACAAGAGTTGCTTTCTTTACGCTTGGGTGTTTTAACACTTCACGAATAACACCGCCATCGCCGCCACCTACAACTAATACGTTTTCAGGGTTTGGATGTGTAAATAAAGGTACGTGCGCTACCATTTCATGATAAACGAACTCATCTTTTTCTGTTGTCATAACCATGCCATCTAAAATAAGCATGTTTCCGAACTCTTCCGTTTCAACCATATCAAGTTTTTGGAATTCTGTTTGCTCCGTATGTAATGTGCGGTTAATACGCGCCGTAATCCCAAAATGTTTTGTTTGTTTTTCAGTGAACCATAGTTCCATCGTACAATCACGCCTTTCAATGCAAATTTATAATAGGGACATCATTAATGTCCCCTAACAAAAATAAAACAAAACATCCAAAAAGTATAGTTAAAAGTACAAAAATACCGAAAATATATTTTAGTCAGAGGGTTCTAACATATACATATAAAGAAAACCCTTTCTTAAGAAAGGGCTTTTGTCTCTACTTCTACCGGTTTTCGAATCGGAATTAAAATCATTACACAACCAACTAATACAACAATCCCACCTACTAAAAATGGACTTTGCGGTGAAACAGTGTGGCCGATAATCCCTGATAAAATGGGGGCAATTGCGCCACCTAACCAACGAACGAAGTTATAAACACCAGATGTAACAGATCTTTCATAAGGTGAAATATCCATTACATAACTTGTAAATAATGCATTATTTAATCCTGATGCTAATCCTGATAGAACAATTAATACAATTTGTAACCACATAATTTTCACGAAGAATAGTGCAATTAAGAACAGCGCAAATACGAGTAAACTGCCTTTCAACAATGTTTTCGGCTCATATTTCCCTTCTAGCTTATGTGCTAAAATTGCAGAACCGTAAGCTAACGCGAGTCCCCATCCACAAAATACAAATCCTAATTGAATAGCAGATAAATGCATAATAAGTGGTGAATATGCTAACACAACGAAAAATCCGTAGTAGTATAACATTCCTGAAATGGCGCCTTGCATAAACGGCTTATACTTCACAAGGTTAAGTAATTCTCCTACGCCTGCCGCTTTACGCTTCACTTTTCGCTCTGGTTCTTTCACAAAGAAGAAAACTAAAATAAATGCTAAGAAAATTAAAATACTCGTCGCAAAAAATGGGTAACGCCAAGAATGTCCACCTAATATCCCGCCTAATAATGGTCCACCTGCCATTCCTAAACCGATAGCTGCTTCATACAATCCTACTGCTTCATGAACTTCTTTACTTAATGCAATCAATAAAGTCATCGCCGTTGCGAAGAACATCGCATTCCCTAATCCCCATCCAGCGCGGAAAAGAGATAACTGAGCAATCGTTTGCGATATACCGCATATAAACGCAAATACAGTCACGATCGCAAGACCGATTGTCATCATTCGTTTATCACCAAATCTCGATGCAAATATTCCAGCTGGTAACATCATAATTGCCATCGTCAAAATATATGCTGTAAATAACATCTCTACTTGCCAATGCGATGCACCAATCTTTTCAGCAATAAGCGGCAAAATTGGGTCGACTACCCCTATACCTGAAAAGGCAAGGAAAGTAGCCAACACTGTAATCAATCTCCCTAGTTTTTGTTTGCTCTCCATTTTGATTACTCTCCTTTTGTATTCTCTAAAAATGTCACTGCACGATGTAAGCTGTCTTCAAGTTCTCCCTTTACACGCTGCATTTGCTCCATCTTCTCGTCTAGCGTTTGCACTTGTTTTTCAAGCATCTCTTTAATTTCTTGAATCACTTCACGATCACGGGGATTCTCACTATTTCTTCTTTGCTCCATTCTTTCTTTTAACGATAAGAAATGCTGCATTTCTTGAAGCGTAATCCCTAACACTTCTTTCGCTTCCACAATTCTTTTAATTCTAGCGATATCTTCATCTGTATACAGGCGAATGTTCCCCTCACTACGTTCTGGGGGATGAATTAAACCAATTTCCTCATAATAACGAAGTGTACGTTTTGTTAAACCAACTTGCTTTGTAACTTCATCAATCTTATACATGTTTATTCCTCCCTTCACTCGATTATTACATTTTACGTTAACGTTAACTTTTGTGCAACTGTTAGACTTTTGTAAATGTTTGTCATATTAAATTGTATTTTTTCAAAAGCAGTTTCATAATGAAAGAAAAGACATGATAAGGAGAATTTCACATGAGTAAACCACTTATTTTCGCTCATCGCGGCGTAAAAGGAACACATCCAGAAAATACGATGATTGCCTTCCAAGAAGCTGAACGCATTGGCGCCCACGGGATTGAACTTGATGTCCACCTATCAAAAGATGGTGAACTTGTCGTGATTCACGATGAAACAGTCGATCGTACAACGAATGATGTAGGTCTTGTTTCTGAAAAAACGGTAGAAGAGTTACAAGCTTTAGATGCCGGCAGCTATAAAGATCCTTCTTTCCATGAAGCAAAAGTTCCGACGTTACGAGAAGTATTTATTTGGTTATCTACAACAAGCTTACAACTCAATATTGAATTAAAAACAGACGTGATTCACTATCCAAACATTGAAGAAAAAGTTGTTGCTCTCGTTCGAGAATATCATCTTTCTAATCAAATTGTATTCTCTTCATTTAATCACGACTCTGTTTCATTATTAGCAGAAATTGCTCCTGAAATCCCAAGAGCAATTTTATATGATACACCACTTGCTGATCCTATCGCCGAAGCAAAAAATAGAGATGCAACTGGTTTACACCCAAACTTTCAACTACTAACAAAGGAATTTGTTCAACTTGCGCAAAAACAAGGGTATGTTTTCCGCCCTTATACAATTAACGAATACAAAGATTTACAAACTATGATTGATTATGGCGTGGATGTCATTATTACCGATTGGCCAGCACGTGCATTTGAGCTCCTTTCTTAATTGAAGGAGCTCTTTATTTTCGAAATTTCATTGTTTAAAATAATCGAAAACCCTCAATACTAATACAATAATGTTTGTATGAATGAGGGGCTGAAAAAGATGGATCAAACTATGAATCCGAAACTTAAAAAATATAAACGTCTTTTCTTCACCGTAATGTTTTCTTCTGTTCTTTTTTTCGTTTTTTCCTTTTTTGTTATTATTATAGTTGCAAAAATTATGGGACCTCCTCCTGTCGCTGTCCCGCAAACAAGTGTCTTTTATGCTAATGATGACACTGTTATAGGACAAAGTAATGAGATGCAAAAACGATACAATGTATCTCTCAATGAAATTTCTCCTTATGTAAAAGAGGCAACACTTTCTATCGAAGATCAAAGATTCTACAAACATCATGGCTTTGATATGAAGCGTATCGCTGGTGCCATTGTTGCTGATTTAAAAGCGATGGCAAAAGTCCAAGGCGCTAGTACGATTACACAACAGTATGCCCGTAACCTATACTTAGATCATGATAAAACGTGGAAACGTAAACTATTAGAAGCAATGTACACAATCCGTCTTGAAGTGAATTATAATAAAAATCATATTTTAGAAGGATATTTAAATACAATTTATTACGGGCATGGTGCTTATGGAATCGAAGCTGCGTCCCGTCTATATTTCGATAAAACAGCAAAAGAATTAAAATTAGCGGAAGCTAGTATGCTCGCGGGTATACCAAAAGGACCTAGTGTTTACTCTCCCTTTTTAAAAAAAGATCGTGCGAAAGAACGACAATCTCTTATATTAGATGAAATGGTAGAACAAGGCTATATTACAAAGAAACAAGCAGCTTCAGCAAAGAAAGAATCACTAACTTTCGCTTCATTAGATACGAAAAAAGTCGCAGAGGTCGCGCCTTATTTCCAAGATGCTGTACAAGCTTCTCTTCTTCGTGATATCGGATTAGATGAGCAAGCCTTACAAAAAGGCGGCTTGCGTATTTATACAACGCTAGACCCGAAATTACAATCGGTTGCAGAGCAAGCTGTAAAAGACCACATACCTGACACGACAAACATACAAACTGCGCTCGTCTCTATGAATCCAAAAACAGGGGAAGTAGCTGCCCTTGTTGGTGGAACTGATTATAATACAAGTCAATTTAACAGGGCTACACAGGCCGCTCGCCAGCCTGGATCTACATTTAAGCCATTTCTATATTATGCGGCATTAGAACGAGGATTCACCCCTGCTACGCGCTTAAAAAGCGAATACACCGTGTTCACTTTAGGTGACGGTGTTTCAAAGTATAAACCGAAAAACTATAAAGACTATTATGCAGACGATTTTGTAACAATGGCGCAAGCTCTTGCTGTCTCTGATAACGTATATGCCGTGAAGACCAATTTATTTTTAGGCGAAGACATTCTTACAAAAACGGCGAAGCAATTCGGCATTAAAAGTGCATTAAAAGATGTCCCTTCCCTCGCACTCGGTACATCTCCTGTAAAACCAATTGAAATGGTTAACGCTTATAGCATGTTCGCAAACGGGGGAAAAGAAGTAAAACCTATTTTCATTCGCCGCATTATGGATCATGAAGGAAATATTTTATACGATGCTCATTTGGAGAGTAAACAAGTTCTTGATAAGAGCAAAGCATTTGTGATGGAAGAAATGATGACAGGCATGTTTAATAAAAAACTAAGCAGTTATGCTGCTGTAACTGGTCAATCAATGTTATCTAAACTATCAAGAACATATGCTGGAAAATCTGGCTCTACTGAAACAGATAGTTGGATGATTGGGTTTACCCCGCAACTCGTAACTGGCGTATGGGTTGGATATGATCAACCTAAATCAATTTCAAACGTAGCAGAACAAGGCTATGCGAAAAGAATATGGACCGATACGATGGAGAAAGGCTTAGATGGACAACCTAAAAAAGAGTTTAAACAACCAAGTGACGTCGTTGCAGTCGATATTAACCCTGAAAACGGGAAAATTGCTACAAAAAATTGCCCAATTTCAGTGAAGATGTATTTTGCAAAAGGTACAGAACCAACTGAATATTGTATGGATCACGTTGATGATAAAGAGGAATTTGAAAAGACAACTGAAGAAAAGAAAAAAACAAGTTGGTGGAAAAAATACCTTCCTTGGTAGAATATCCGGCTATTTCACTGAACGTGGAATAGCCTCCTAGTCGAATCGTTGATATACTTTCATACAACAAGCCAAAATAAAAAGGATGTCTCACTAGTCGATTGTTGACTAGTGAGACATCCTTTTCTTTTATTCACTTAATAAAGCACGGCGCAATTCTTCGCTAGATTCGTTCCAAATCGCTTCATTATGTTCTTTTAAGAATGTACCAAGTACTTTTTTAGATGATTCGTCCATATGGTCAACCATAATGTGACGCTTCAATGATTTATCCATTTTGTTTACGTGCTCTGGGAGTGACTTATATCCGCGGCGAATTTCACGGTCAACTGTCATTTCACAAGCTGTTACACCTGCATAATACGCACCTGTTGCTGTTCTTTCAATCGTTACCCACACAAGCCAGTATGGTTTTCCGTTTGGAACTTCATCTTTATTTGTTAAAAACTTAATACCTTTTTCTACTGTACTACGTGCATGCATCGCACCAATATCAACAAATGCTGTTTTCTCTAGTACATCGACAAATACGGGTGAAATGTTTTCTAGGCTTAATGTCCCAACGCCAAAACCACCATGTCCATCCGTTGAATCATTTTTCACGATATTAAAACCGATTTTTTTCTTTTTCTCTGTCATATGTAAAGTCCTCCTCACTTAATGATTATAAAAGGCCAAAGATAGGCGCAATAATACTGTTTAAAAATGCAAATACATATGGAATGACAACACTAAAAATAGGTTGGATTGTGTAATTACTAAGCGGTGTAATAACTAGAATTAATAAAGCAATTGCCCCGTATTTTTCATACTGTGTCATTTTCGCACGAATATTTGTTGGTGCTAAATCCTCCACTACGCGATATCCATCAAGTGGCGGGATTGGTAATAAGTTAAATACAAGTAAAACGATATTCAGCATAATAAAAATCTGGAAAAATTGAGCTAGCGTATCTGCTACTGCAAATGGAATTGAGTCTAATACACCAAATGTTAATAAGCTATACCAAATAATTAAACCGATTGCACTTAAAATTAAGTTACTAATCGGTCCTGCAATTGAAACTAATATACCTGCAAGACGAGGTCTTTTAAAGTTATATGGGTTAACAGGAACTGGTCTCGCCCAACCAAAACCAAGAATTAATACAGCAATCATCCCGATAGGATCTAAATGTGCCATCGGCGATAAAGTTAAGCGCCCTTGTCTCTTTGCTGTATCGTCTCCAAATTTATATGCTACATATGCATGCGCAAATTCATGCACTGATAATGCGATAATAATGGCCATTGCTACCAAAGGAATTTGGTGCAACGGGTATCTAAATAACTGATCCATGCTTCATCTCCTCTTCCATATGTCAAAAAAAGAAATTATTTGTTTTTTCGATTGTTCTTCCCCATAATCCGCTATAATAAGATTGTAACTTACATAAAAGGAGCGATTATATATGCCATACGTAACAGTGAAAATGTTAGAAGGACGCACAGAGGAACAAAAGAAAGCTCTTGCTGAGAAAGTAACAGCAGCAGTAAGCGAAACAACTGGTGCTCCTGAAGAAAACATCGTTGTTTTCATCGAAGAAATGTCTAAAAACCATTATGCAGTTGGCGGAAAACGCTTAAGCGACAAATAATTTCAAGTTTTTTCATAAGAAGCAGCCATTAGCTGCTTCTTATTTTCTTCCTTCTAGTAACTCGATGATTCTCTCTTTATATTTTCCTTTTCTTCCATCTTCATAGATTAAATCATGCGGGTAGAATAGCTTTTGATCCCTTCTCTTCTTACCAGTAATCGCCTCAACAATATCCGATTCACGTGAGAGCTCTCTAAGCTCTCCATTTGGCATAAGAAGTAAGATTGGCAGACGTTCTTCTTCTTCACCAGCACGGTAAAAGTCGTACGGTAAGTCTGATGTTGAATCAACTACTAAATAGTATTCTGGATCGAGTCCAATCTTTTTAAATAAGCTACTTAATTCCATCCAATTATCTAAACCGTGCTTATCTGTAAACTCTACATATTTAAATAGGTTTCGATTCATAAAACGACGGCATAGATCGCTTAAAATTGGATCTTCTTCGTCCTGCCATACTTGGAAGTAATAATACATAACGTTCTCGTCTAACTTTAAATAATCCTCTACTGTCACTTCTTCTTCAAATAAAGAATAGAAATGAACAGGGTGATTTTTAAATGTATAATACTTCTCATGCAATGATTTTGCACGGTGTAAAATCTTCGTTAAAATAACTTCAGCACTGCGCGTTACCGGATGGAAATATACTTGCCAATACATTTGATAACGACTCATAATATAATGCTCAACAGCATGCATACCACTATTTTTAATAACTACTTGATTCCCGTACGGACGCATAACACGCAGTATACGTTCCATATCAAAGTTTCCATATTTTACGCCAGTAAAGTACGCATCCCTTAATAAATAGTCCATGCGATCTGCATCAATTTGACTAGAAATCATGCTAATCGCTAATTTATTAGTAGATGTTTTCGCAATTACATCGGCTACCTTTTGTGGGAAATCTTTATCCACACGACTTAATACACGATTAATTTCCGTATCTCCAACGATAATCTTTTGCGTAAATTTCTCATGGTCTAATGAAAATACTTTTTCAAACGAATGAGAAAATGGACCGTGACCGACATCATGAAGCAATGCCGCACATAAACATAACAATCTATCTTCAGCATTCCAATTCGGTCTGCCATCAAACACATCATCAATCATACGACGAATAATTTCATATACACCTAACGAATGAGTAAAGCGACTATGCTCTGCACCGTGAAATGTAAAAAATGTCGTTCCAAGCTGCTTAATACGGCGCAAGCGTTGAAATTCTTTCGTTCCGATTAAATCCCAAATAACACGATCGCGCACGTGCACATATTTATGTACCGGGTCTTTAAACACTTTTGTTTCGCTGAGTTTGTCGTTTAAATATACCACCTTCCGACATCCCCCTTTCTTTACTGCATTCTTACTATATATTATAAACGAAATAGGAAACAGAAAGAAATGAAAGACTATATTAATTGCCCTTATATAAAGAAAAAACCACTTTTACCGGAGTAAAAGTGATTTTTTTTACACATTATTTCCCTAAAACGAACTCAGCAACCTCATCTAAGATCATTTCTTTACCTAGCGGGAAGTAACCTTTGTTTAAGTCTTCGTTTTTAATTGTAAATACGTGGTTATTTTTAACAGCGTTCATATTTTTCCAAATTGATTCTTCTTGGAATTCTTTTAGACGCTGAGAACCGTCACCAGTCGTAAATACGAATAAGTAATCTGGGTTGTAATTGATTAGTCCTTCTTTTTGTAATGGAACTAATGGTTTATCAGTCGGTGTACCTTCAACCGCTGGTAATTTTAAATCTTTAAAGATTACGCTACCGTAACCGTAGTCACCGTATACGCGGAAAGCGTTTGGATATGCAGCCAGTTTCATGAATTTAGCATCGCCAGTTTTCGCAACGATTTTATCATGTAATTTGCTTGCTTTTTCATCATACTGTTTGAACCATTCTTTTGTTTCTTTCTCTTTACCGAAGATTTGGCCTACTTCTTCGAATTTTGGACGCCATTGGTCTAATGGAGTTTTTAACATAACTGTTGGTGCAATTTTAGATAATTGATCATAAATCTTTTCTTGACGATCGTTTACAAGAATTAAGTCTGGTTTTGCAGCAGCTACTGCTTCGATATTAATTTTATCGCCCCAAGCAGAGCCAACCGGTTTAACGTCTTTTAATTTATTTGCAATATGTGCATCAATTTTTTCTTGAGATGTATTAGCAGTAATAATTGGTTTCATACCAAAGATTAACAATTCTTCTGTTGAACCACTAAGGTCAGCAATTTTCTTTGGATTTGCAGGAATTTTAATTTCCCCTTTTGCATGTTGTACAGTGCGCTCTTCGGTCTTCGCATCTTTCGCATCTGCTTTTTTCTCTTCTTTGTTAGAACAAGCTGCAAATAGTACAGAAGTAACGACTAGTACCATTGCTAATAACGCCATTTTAAAATTCTTCATGTTCCCACTCCTTCTAGCTGTATTTCTCTTATAAGTTACAGTGAACTATAAGAAACAAGATTAACAATTAATCAATATATATTTATTAATTGTTGCTTATGCCCCGTTCTAACGGGTGTTCAACTTCCTATTCACTAATAAGAAGCTCAACGTCCATTAGAAGCCCCCCTCTTTACGAGGGGGATTCTACTTATGCTTTTTTACGCAATTGATTACTAATCATCGCTAAATCATACGTTAAACAAATTGGCTTACAGTTTACTGAACATGGAACAATTTGAGCTTCAATCTCAAATACACTGCGAAGCGTTTCACTTGTCATCACTTCGTCTGGCGTTCCTTGTTTCATTAACTTACCAGCTTTTAATGCAATCATATGATCTGAGAAACGAGAAGCATGGTTTAAGTCATGGATAACCATAACAATCGTTCTACCTTCTTCTTCGTTTAACTTTTTCAATAAGTTTAATACTTCTAATTGATGAGCCATATCTAAGTACGTTGTCGGTTCATCTAATACGAGTAATTCTGTCCCTTGTGCAAGAGCCATTGCAATCCATACGCGTTGACGTTGTCCACCTGATAATGCCTCTGCTGGACGATTTGCGAATTCTGTCATTCCCGTCACTTCAAGTGCCCAATGAATGTAGCGATAATCCTCTTCTTTCAACGTTCCAAATCCTTTTTGATGAGGAAAGCGTCCATATGAAACGAGTTCAAATACAGTAAGACCAGTTGGCACTTCTGCAGTCTGTGGTAAAATTGCCATTTTCTTTGCGATTTCTTTCGTTGGTTGTTTCTCGATTGCTTTTCCGTCAAGATAAACAGTACCTTTTTTCGCCTTCAAAATACGAGAAGCCGTTTTTAATAATGTGGACTTCCCACAACCATTTGGTCCAATAATTGTTGTAATTTTCCCTTCCGGAATTTCAACTGTTAATCCATCAATAATTAACCCTTCATTATAGCCAACAGATACCGCATCAACTGCTAAAGTTGCCATACAAAAAGCCTCCCTTTATTTTGTCCTCATAAGTAAGTATATAAAATACGGTGCACCAATTACAGAAATAACAAGACCGACCGGTATTTCTGAAGTTGTTAACACACTTCTTGAAATTACGTCTGCGAATAAAAGTAAAAACGTCCCTATTAGTGCAGCCGTAGGCAGCATAATTTGATGTTTACCACCAACAAGGCGCCTCGCTAAATGCGGAGCCATTAAACCGATAAAACCAATTCCTCCGGCAACAGCGACAGATGCAACCAGCTAAACAAACTGCAATAAATAATAATTTACGTCTTTCTTTTTCTACATTTACACCAAGGCCAACTGCTGTGGAATCGCCTAGGTTCATTACGTTTAATATGTGAGCTTTACTAATAGCAAGTGGCATGAAAATAACCATCCATGGAAGTACACTTAGTACAAACTTCCAATCTGTGCCCCATAGACTTCCTGCTAACCAAATCGTAGCAAAACGGAAATCATTAGATGTCATCTTCATAGAAAAAATTAAACTAACAGCACCAAACCCGGCTGCAACAGCGATACCGACAAGTATTAATCTCGTTGATGAAACGCCGTCTTTCCATGCTAATAAATAAATAAATAAATAAATAATAACAGCTGCTAATATCGCTCCAACTAGTGCGAAGAACGGAAGAATGAATACAGATAAAAATGTACCAGTTCCTACTTTCCCGAAGAAAAAGTAGACAAAGATAACAACTGTTAATCCCGCTCCAGCGTTAATACCGATAATACCTGGATCAGCAAGTGGATTTCGTGATAACCCTTGCAAAATCGCACCTGACATCGCTAAAGCAGATCCAACTAGTATAGCAATGACCATACGTGGCATACGGAATTCAAATAAAATAACAGACTGATCTTCAGCCCCCAGTCCAACCAATGACTTTAATACGTCCATTGGGGGTATTTTAAATGTCCCTGTATTTAAACTCACTAAAAATACAGTAACGATTAATCCTACTAAAATTGTTAAAACCGAAACGTTCTTTTTTGTTAAGACACTTGTCCTCACATTTTTCCTCTCCCTTCGTTACGTGCTAAGTAGAGGAAGAATGGAACCCCAATTAGTGCTGTAATTGCTCCAATTGGCGTTTCAAACGGCGGATTAATAACGCGAGATAACATATCTGCACATTCAATTAAAAGCCCGCCTAAGACCGCAGAACATGGAATAACCCATCTATAGTCTGAGCCTACAAGGAAACGAGTCATATGTGGGATGACAAGACCAACAAATCCAACCGATCCTGCCATAGAAACTGCCGAACCTGTTAACACAAGAACAAGTACTGTCCCGATAAATTTAATTAATGTCGTATTTTGACCAAGTCCAATCGCAATTTCTTCACCGAAGCTTAAAATTGTAATATACCTCGACATCATAATTGCAATGAAGAGACAAACTAGACCAATCGGTACTAACATATTAATACTTTCCCATTTCACGCCAGCAACTCCGCCTGCATTCCACATACTCACCTCTTGGGCAAGATTGAAATATAGCGCAATTCCAGATGAAATGGCCCCTAATAAAGCACTAATTGCTGCACCTGCTAAAGCTAATTTCACAGGTGTTAATCCACCTGGTGAAGAAGATCCAATACCATATACAATGCTCGCTCCAAACGCAGCACCAATAAAAGATGCGATAACGAACATTAAATAAGGTGAATTAGGGAAGAATGCATACATAATTGCAATTCCAAATACAGCTCCATCTGTAATCCCCATTAACGATGGTGATGCAAGTGGATTTCGCGTCATACCTTGCATAATTGCTCCTGATACCGCTAAAAAGGCACCTGCAACTACGCCCCCTATTGCTCTAGGCATGCGAAGTTCTTGAATTACGTTATGATGCGTAATAGAACCGTCAAACTGAAATACAGCTTGCCATACAGTCTTTAAACTAATATCTGCAGCACCAAACGAAATAGACAATGCCATGCTTAAAGCTAACAAAATTGTACCTGCTACTAAAATAATAGAAGCAATGAGCGGCCTGCTCTTAATCTCTTTAACATTCACATCTTGCTGTTCTATACTCCTTGCGCTCGCTTCCATCCCTCAACCATCCTAACCAACAACATATGTTTAATTTAATTTAATGAAATGAAATTTATTCTCAAATAGCAATAAAAAAATTAAATGAATCGGCCCTTTTCTGATAATGATTCTCAGAATCAGACACCTTCTATTCTACCTATCGCTTCAAAAGACTGTCAACCATTATTTTGAAATACAAATTCATATAGGTCGAGGCCTTAATAAACAGATAATGCCTATCTGTCATTAATCACTAGTTAAGCTTTCTCAGAATAGATTCTTCCTCTTATGGGCATAAAAAAAGAAGAGTAATCTGTTCACTCTTCTTTTCCTTACTTATTTAACTTCGCTTCAATTTTTACAATTAATTCATCTTCTGTTGGCGCTGCAACTGGACGATTATTTACAAATGCGAATGATTTTTTACGGCCAGGGCCACAGTAAGACTGACATCCAACTTCAATCGTTGCACATGAATCTACTTTTTTTAGCTTTGGAATCAACGTTTTAACGTTCGTTGCCTGACAATCATCACACACACGAAATTCGTTTCCCATTATATAACACTTCCTCTATTTTAAACTTTTCTCAAGTACATTTAAAAATAAACACTAAATGGTATTTTACCGCTCTTTGAAGCTCGTTGCAAGTTTCCTTTCGACGCTCTTTCCTCCTATAATGCTACATATTTATATGTTTTCCTACAGCAGCTTCCATCATTCTTGGCAAAATTTATCCCGCTTTAATGGGCAGTAAGATCCCCACCTCAAAATTCAGTGAAAGCAAAGAAGTTAGGTGGGGGATGAAGAACCTCCCCACTGATTAAAGTTTCACTTTATACCTCTCATCGAAATCTACCATATTTTTAAAAGCTTTGTATAAAAGCTCATTTTTTTGCCCATTATAAAAATAGGAAGTTCATAAAAAGAAAGGGAGTTGAATCTATGAAAGTAAGACAAGATGCTTGGACAGATGAGGATGATTTATTACTTGCTGAAACTGTACTTCGTCACGTTCGAGAAGGAAGTACCCAATTAAATGCATTTGAAGAAGTAGGAGACAGATTAAATCGTACATCGGCTGCCTGTGGTTTCCGTTGGAATGCTGTTGTTCGCTATAGCTATGAACAAGCTCTTCAACTAGCAAAAAAACATCGTAAAGATAAAATGCGTGCTGCAAGTGGTGAACAAGCGAAAAAACGTTTACTTTATACACCACCAGCTTCAGATTTGATAACTAATTATGAAGAGTTCGTACAAGAGGAATCAATTGTACAATATAAAGAAGCTACTCCATATCAAGAAACTACCGTTCCTGCTACAAAGGGCTCTATGACAATGCAAGATGTTATTTATTTTTTACAAACAGTCGGATCTTCAAATATAAAAGTGACAGCTCTTGAAAACGAGAATACGAGATTGAAACAAGAAATTAAATCACAAATCCTTCGAAATGAAGAACTAGAAAAGAAATTGGAAAAATTAGAAAAACAATCTCATACTGTACAAGAAGATTACGAAACACTCATGAATATTATGAACCGTGCTCGTAAGTTGGCAGTCATGGATGAAGAAGAACGTTCTCAAACATCTTTCCGAATGGACCGAAACGGTAATTTAGAAAAAATTGCAGAATAAAAAGGGTGCATATAATGCATCCTTTTTATTATTTCACCTTTAAACTTTCCCTTTATATATGAGGAAACTCCATTCTTCATTTTTTGCTATAATAGAGATTGTCATTTTAAAGATAAGGGGTTAGTTATATGAGCAATTCCCGTTCCATTTTATCTCAGCCAGAGTGGCGTATTGTAGATCAGTCTAGTTTGGGACCAACATTCCATGCATTGCAGTCATTCGCAATGGACGACACATTATGCACAAGTATCGGAAATGGTCAATCAGCTGCAACAATGCGTTCTTGGGTTCATCACAATACAATTGTTCTTGGCATTCAAGATTCACGCCTACCGCGCTTGGAAGAAGGTATTTCCTTTTTAAAAGAAAACAACTTCAATGTTATCGTTCGTAATTCTGGCGGACTTGCAGTCGTACTTGATGAAGGTGTGTTAAACGTATCGCTTTTATTCCAAGAGACGGAAAAAGGTATCGATATTGATCTTGGATACGATACAATGTGGCATTTAATTCAGGAAATGTTAAAGGATTACGATGTTACAATTGAGGCAAAAGAAATCGTTGGTTCTTACTGCCCTGGTAGCTACGATTTAAGTATTCGCGATCAAAAATTTGCTGGCATTTCACAGCGCCGTATTCGCGGTGGTGTCGCTGTCCAAATTTATCTCTGTGCTACAGGAAGTGGCTCTGAACGTGCCGCACTCGTTCGTGATTTTTACAACCTAGCCATTCAAGGAGAAGAAACACGCTTTACTTATCCTGAAATTGTACCGAGTACGATGGCTTCACTTTCAGAATTACTTGGCGAAACCATTACAGTACAAGATTTAATGATGCGCCTTTTAAAAACACTGCAACAATTCGCTCCAAAGTTAACACCATCTCAATTAACAATAGATGAAATACCTTTATATGAGACGAATTTACAACGTATTATTGATCGTAACAATAAAGCACTTGGCTTAGAAAAATAAAGACCGTCGCTATTTTAGCGACGGTCTTTATTTCAATTCGTTATAGAATTAAAGTGCTTGAGCTGCTGTAATTAAAGCTAACTTGTACACTTCTTCTTCGTTACATCCACGAGATAGGTCGTTTACAGGCATGTTTAAACCTTGTAAGATTGGTCCTACTGCTTCGAAGTTACCTAAACGTTGAGCGATTTTGTAGCCGATATTACCAGCTTCTAAGCTTGGGAATACGAATACGTTAGCATCACCTTTAATTGTAGAACCTGGAGCTTTTTTCTCAGCTACAGATGGTACGAATGCAGCATCGAATTGGAATTCTCCATCTAGAGCTAATTCTGGAGCCATTTCTTTTGCAATGCGAGTTGCTTCTACAACTTTTTCTGTTTCTGGAGATTTCGCAGAACCTTTTGTAGAGAAGCTTAACATAGCAACGCGTGGATCAATGCCGAATAGTTCAGCAGTTTTCGCACTTTCGATACCAATTTCAGCTAAATCTTGGCTATTTGGTGCAATGTTAATTGCGCAATCAGCGAATACATATTTCTCTTCTTCACGTACCATGATGAATACGCCAGAAGTTTTTGTAACGCCTGGTTTTGTTTTAATGATTTGAAGTGCTGGACGAACTGTATCAGCTGTAGAGTGAGCTGCACCACTTACTAAACCGTGTGCTTTGCCCATGTATACAAGCATTGTACCGAAGTAGTTTTCGTCTTTAAGGATTTTGCGAGCGTCTTCTTCAGTTGCTTTACCTTTACGGCGTTCAACGAAAGATGCTACCATTGCATCCATTTCTTCGTATGTAGCTGGATCGTAAATATCAACGCCTGCTAATGTTAAATTCATGCTAGCAGCTTTTGCGCTAATTTCTTCTTTATTACCAACTAAGATTGGTTTTACTAACTCTTCTTTTGCTAAACGCTCTGCAGCGCCTAAAATTCTTTCATCAGTTCCTTCAGGAAGTACGATAGAAATGCCTTTTCCTTGAACTTTTTCTTTTACTGTTGTAAATAAGTTGCTCACGAATAAACCCTCCTACATATGTTAAAAAAACTCTATCTTTAAGAATACTTCTTTTCCTCTATATTTTAAACTTATAGCTCCCAAAAAATAGATAAAATAAAAATGATTATATTTTCATAAAATTCAGCCGTTAAATTCACCTTGCTTAAACACTTAAATGTGACAATTTTATGCGCCAAGGTTTTATATAGATGATTTTAAAACTATATATGCTATAGTTAACGTGTAAAACTATCATTAACTGAGGTGAATAGAATGAGTGAAGCAACAACAACGTTAGATGGCTGGTATTGTTTACATGATTTACGTTCTATTGATTGGGCTGCATGGAAAACATTATCTAGCGACGAACGCGGACAAGCTGTGTCTGAATTTTTAAATGTCGTTGAAAAATGGAACGACGTAGCTGCTACAAAAAAGGGCAGTCACGCAATGTATACAGTTGTTGGCCAAAAAGCTGATATTATGCTTATGATTTTACGTCCAACAATGGAAGAGTTAAATGAAATTGAGACAGAATTGAATAAAACAACTTTAGCTGAATATATGGTTCCTGCATACTCTTACGTATCTGTTGTTGAACTAAGCAACTACCTTCCAGCTGATGAAGATCCATACCAAAATCCACAAATCTTAGCTCGCTTATATCCTGAGTTACCGAAAGCAAATCATATTTGCTTCTATCCAATGGACAAGCGTCGCCAAGGTGATGACAACTGGTACATGCTTCCGATGGAGGAACGTAAGAAAATGATGTACAGTCATAGTAAAATTGGTCGCCAGTACGCAGGTAAAGTACGCCAAGTTATTTCAGGATCTGTTGGATTCGACGATTTTGAGTGGGGCGTAACATTATTCGCTGACGATGTTCTTCAATTTAAAAAGCTTATATATGAAATGCGCTTCGATGAAGTAAGTGCTCGTTATGGTGAATTCGGAACATTTTTCGTTGGAAACATTTTACCAGACGAAAAAGTAGAGAAATTTTTACACATATAAATCGTGAAAAAGGAACAGAATTCGTTCCTTTTTTTATTCCTCTCTATATTTCTCCTCAAAAAAGTTCTTTTTTCCGCAAATTTGAACAAAAATCGACAAATTCCTTTTAAATACCTTACAAAATTGTAACCTTTCTATATCCAAATTTATGCTAAAATGGTACGAGCTATATGCTAATAACGATGCGAAGGTGATAATGTATATGAAGAAAATCTTGTCTATTTTACTAGTGTTTCTATTGTCAATTTCTTCCTTAGGAGTAACAACATCCCATGCAGAAGAAAAAATACACATTGAGGCAGCTGCTGCACTTCTATTTGATGCAGATACAGGAAAAATACTGCATGAACAAAATCCAGATGAATTACTAGCTATCGCTAGTATGTCAAAATTAATTGTTGTTTATGCCGTGTTAGAAGCAATTAAAGAAGGAAAAATCACTTGGGATACAAAGGTAAACATTTCCGATTACGCTTATGAAGTTTCACGTAATAATGAATTCTCTAACGTGCCGTTCGAAAAAGGACGTCAATATACTGTAAGAGAACTATATCATTCTATCGTTATCTTCTCTGCAAACGGATCTAGTATTGCCTTAGCAGAACTTCTTGCAGGAAGTGAGAAAAACTTCTTAAATCTTGCAAATGAACATGCAAAAAAACTAGGGTTAAAGAAATATAAATTTGTAAACGCTACTGGTTTAAATAACGCTGACTTAAAAGGAAAACATCCTGAGGGTACTGATCAAAATGCAGAAAACTCTATGTCAGCTCGCGATATGGGTATACTTTCAAAAGCAATGATTACAAAGTATCCAGAAATGCTAGAGGATACAAAACAAAGATTTAGAAACTTCCCAGATAATCATCCGAAACCAATTCGTATGGAAAACTGGAACTGGATGTTACCAGGAGCTGCTTTCGCTTATGAAGGTACTGATGGTTTAAAAACTGGAAGTTCTGATACAGCTGGATACGGATTTACTATTACTGCTAAACGTGGTGATGTACGTCTTATTTCAGTTATTATTAAAACAAAATCAATGGACGAGCGCTTCACAGAATCTCGTGAGTTAATCGAATACGGGTTTAATAACTTCGAAAAACAAAAACTAAAGGTCGATAAAAACAACACACTCTCTGTAGTACAAGGGAAAGAAGATCAAGTAACTGTTGCACCGGAAAAAGAAATAACCGTAATTGCAAAAAAAGGTAGCAAAGCCCCTTATAAAATTGGAACTGAAGCAGATAAATCACTTGCTGAAGATGGTCATTTAGTTGCTCCTATTAAGAAGGATGCCAAAGTAGGCTCCATTACGTTAGAATCAACTGATAAATATGGTTTCTTAGACGGTAGTAAAAGTATGAAAGTTACTGCAAAAACGACAGAAGAAGTTGAAAAAGCAAATTGGTTTGTGTTAACAATGCGCTCTATCGGTGATTTCTTCTCAAACTTATGGTCTAAAGTTTTTTAATAAAAAAGCTGGCTCACGCTAGCTTTTTTTATTTTCTACTCCCAATGTAAAACTTCGTTTGGTTGTCATATCTGACTCTTTTTCCTCATACGTATGAACTAGTAATTGTTACACACTTCATCTAGAGATAAACCTCTTTCCAAAAGGTATTCCAAAAAGAGAGGTGACACATAATGGGCGTTATCGCGCATAACGAAGAAGATGTTAAATTATTAGCTAGATTGATGCGTGCTGAAGCTGAAGGAGAAGGGCAACAAGGAATGTTAATGGTTGGAAATGTTGGAGTAAATCGTGTCCGCGGGAATTGTTTAGACTTTAAAAATATTCGTAATTTACGTCAAATGGTTTATCAAAACCCTGGTGGTTTCGAAGCAACGCAAAAAGGATATTTTTATCAGCGTGCGCGTGAACAAGATATTGCTCTGGCAAGACGGACCATTCAAGGGCAGCGCTTTTGGCCTGCCAAATTTGCCTTATGGTTTTTTAGACCTGAGGGTGCATGTCCACCAACTTGGTATAACCAGCAAAACTCTGGTCGCTTCAAAAAGCACTGCTTCTTCCAGCCAAATGCTGGGGATTGCCCTAGCATATATTAAGGAATGAAAAATGAGGAGGGATTTTTGAATGGCACAGCAACAAAACCCGTATTACGGAACAGGTTTCTATCAACCATCTGGAACTTACGTACAACCGCAACAAATGACTCCACAGCAACAGCAACAACAGCAAGCAATGCAACAACAAGCTGCGCAAGCTCAATATGCTGTTTCTCAAGGTATGTTACCTCTAGAACAGTCATATATTGAAAATATTCTTCGCTTGAACAAGGGCAAGCAAGCCACAATTGTAATGACTTATGAGCGTGGCAGTTCACTCGGTACACAATCCTATACAGGTATTATCGAAGCAGCTGGTCGTGATCATATTGTAATTAGTGAGCCAGAGTCAGGGAAACGTTATTTACTACTAATGATTTACTTAGATTATGTAGAATTCCCAGAAAGAATTACGTATTTGCCTGGTCAACAAGCAACTTATGCTCCAAGACCATAAAAAAAGCTGGCATATGCCAGCTTTTGTTTTTTATAATCCTTTTACAACTGCAGTTCCGACTAAGATCCATGCCACAATAAACGCTACACCACCAAGAGGTGTAATTGGACCAAAGAACTTAATACCCGTCGTACTTAATGCATACAAACTACCTGAAAACATAACAATCCCGGCTACCATAAGCCAGCCAGCAGTAGTTAAAAGTGATGATTGAATTTTATCCATCAATAAAGCAACTACAAATAGTCCACCTGCATGAAACATTTGATATGTAACACCTGTTTTCCAAACCTCTAACATTTTTGCAGAAACTTTATTTTCTAAACCGTGTGCTCCAAAAGCCCCTAACGCAACAGATAGCCCCGCTGCAATACAACCTAGTAAAAAGAAAATTTTCATCTTAATTCCCCTTTTTTACTTTTATCATAAGCAATTTTTTCATATAAGCCAAACGATTTATCCTCTAAAAATCAAATAAAGAATTACCGTTTGCATCACTTTCTTTTATATACACTGGCTCATCAGAAACCGGTGCAATTGGTTGCATCGTGATTGGTTGTGATCCAATTATTTGTGATTGAATTTGTGGCTCTCTATACGTAGAAGATTCAACTTGCTCATCTAATAATAAATCACATAAAGCACGCACAACTAATACATGTTCTTTTGATTTTTGTCCTTCACTACTTTTTGCCTTTGCAATTTCATTCGCCATTTTATTTAAAATTTTATCACTCGATATTTGCATTCCTCGTCACCTCTTACTTTGTAGTTCTTTCTCAAATTGTCCCAGCTTCTCTACTGAACCAAATACTATTATCATATCATGTTCTTGCAGTTTTTCCTGCCCCGTTGGATTATGTATAACATTCCCATTTCTCAAAATCGCTAAAATTGTTACATCAAATTGATTTCTCACATCACTCTCTAGTAATGATTTATTAGCTAAAATAGAGCCCTCGCCGACTGCAATTTCTTCAATTACAAATGACTGCTCCACACCATACAGTACTGTATCAATATAATGAACTGTTAACGGATTCGCAATACCTTGGTCATACATATAACTGCTATCCATAATTGCTTACGTGCATTCATATCATGTTTCAACTCTTTTCTCTATCTACAATCTTTGCCAGTGGAAATGAAATACATATATACTAGATACGGAATCTATGAAAGAGGTTGATATAATGAAAACATTTCTTTCCGCCTTACAATGGGCACTATTTATTTTAGCTGGGAGTCTTATTGTACCAATTAGCGTCGCAACTAGTTATGGTCTTGATGGCGCTGAAGCTATTGCATTCGTACAAAGAACATTATTTGTTCTTGGCTTTGCCGGTCTACTGCAAGCTATATTTGGACATAAACTTCCTATTCAAGAAGGTCCTGCTGGCCTTTGGTGGGGAATTTTCTCCCTTTACGCAAGTTTAGGTGTCGTATTATTTGGATCAAACAATGAGACACTTAAAGTTCTTCAATATGCTTTCTTATTAAGCGGTATCATTTGTATTATTCTTAGCGTTTTTGGACTTATTGATAAACTCGTTCGCTATTTTACACCGACAGTCATTGGAACGTACTTATTTCTTCTTGTTGCACAACTTAGTGGTTCCTTCTTAAAAGGAATGTTCGGTCTTGATGGAAAGCATACAGAAGTACAACCTAACGTATTTATTCTTTCACTCATTGTTATTTTACTATCCTTTTTCATCATGAAGCTACCTATTATCGGACAATATTCTGTTCTTTTCAGTATCGTTTGCGGCTGGATATTATTCGCATGCTTCGGATTATCTAATCCAATAACACCAGTGACCGACATAATCCGTTTTCCATCCTTATTTGTTTTCGGAATGCCTCGTGTTGAATGGAACATGGTAATTACGGTCATTTTCGTTACACTCTTACTTCTAACAAATATGTTAGCGAGTATTCGCGTTGTACAAAAGGTTGTCTCTAAATATGAAGAAAATGCTGCATCAGATCGTTTTAAACAGGCCGGTATTATAACAGGAATCAATCAATTACTAGGCGGCCTGTTTTCGGCTATCGGACCTGTCGCTATTTCTGGATCAGCAGGTTTTATTGCAACGACTAATATTTATAAACGCCTCCCATTTATATTAGGGTCAAGCTTTATTATTGTCGTTAGTATATTCCCAAAGATCACTTCATTCTTTGCAGCAATCCCAGTTGCAGTTGGTTATGCTGCCATTTATCCTGTATTTGCAAGCATGATCGGTCTCGCCTTTCGGGAATACGAAACGGTACAGGATAAAGAACGATTATTTAAAGTAGCGGGTCTGTCAATCTTCACAGGAATTGGGGTTATGTTCGTTCCAGCAGGAGCATATTCCACGCTTCCACCATTTCTAGCTTCGTTCCTAAGTAATGGTCTCGTTCTTGGGGCTGTAATGGCAATCTTGCTAGAAATACTATTTTCTCGTTCTACAGCAAAACAAGTATCGTAAATTGGAAAACTTCCATTATTGCACTCTACCTTTAGAGTTGTTACGATAAAATAAACATTTAATCATTGGGGTTTTGTCCATCCCCAATGATTATTAATTAATATGATGAGAAAAACACTCATAAAAATGAATCTGCTTCTTTTTAAAGAGGTTCGATGTCTTACTATTATTCCTTACATCTCCATGAACATATATTTGATTTAAATAAAGAAAGGACTTTTCAATATGACTTATAAAATGATTGTTTTAGATTTAGATGATACTTTATTACGTGACGACCATACTATTTCACCTCGTACGAAAGAAGCTCTAATGACCGCACAAGAACAAGGTGTAAAAGTTGTACTTGCTTCCGGACGTCCAACGTTTGGTATGCGCAATGTAGCGAAAGAACTTCGTTTAGAAGAATACGGCAGTTTCATTCTATCTTTTAATGGTGCAAAAATTATTAACTGTAAAACAAACGAAGAAATCTTTAGTAGTACGCTATCTCCTGAAATCGTTCACAACCTATTTGAAATTAGTAAAAATGAAGATGTATGGATTCATACTTATATTGGCGATGATATCGTAACAGAAGAAAATAATCCTTATACTGAAATTGAGGGAGATATTACTGGTATGCCAATTGTTGTTGTAGATGACTTTAAAGCTGCTGTTAAAGAGCCAGTAGTAAAAGTATTAATGAATAAAGAAGCTGAACGCCTTGTTGAAGTAGAATCAAAACTACAAAAACAACTAGAAGGACAATTAAGCGTTATGCGTTCTAAACCATTCTTCTTAGAATTTACTGAAGCTGGTGTTACAAAAGGAACGAGCTTAAACCAACTGATTCAAAAACTTGGCATTAAGCGTGAAGAAGTTATCGCAATGGGCGATAGCTATAATGACCAAGCAATGATCGAATTCGCTGGTCTTGGTGTTGCAATGGGCAATGCACCTGATAATATTAAAGAAATTGCAAACTATGTAACAGATACAAATATGAACGATGGTGTAGCAAAGGTTGTAGAGAAGTTCGTACTAAAAAGAGAAGCACTTGTTTAATATTTTCATTCATAAAACCTATTTGAAGTCAAACACTTCAAATAGGTTTTTATTTAAATTACCATGCTTTTGTGACCATATTTTGAACTTTGCACTATTCTCGTAGTGTAAACTTTCTTTTTGTATATAATGAAACAAAATAGACTATTTTATTTTGAAAAAGAATACAAATTTACTATAAACAAGCATACGTTAAGGGAGGCCACTTTACATGTTATCTACACCAATTGGACGATTAAGAGCAATTGGACTTATTGAAGGGATTTCTTTCCTACTACTATTATTTGTAGCAATGCCATTAAAATATTTCGCAGGATTTGCAACAGCTGTTAAAATTACAGGCATGGCTCACGGTGTTTTATTTATTTTATTTATCTTCGCAGTAATTCAAGTAACAATCGTACATCGTAAATCAATTTTATGGGCACTTGGGGCATTCGTTTCATCGGTTATCCCATTTGGCACGTTTGTACTAGATGCAAAATTAAAGAACGAGCAACAATAATGAAAAGGTAGTTAACGACTGTTAACTACCTTTTTTATTTACAAATTTGGAATTTCCCAATCAATTTCCCTCTCGCCCATATTAGCTAAAATCGTATTTACTTTAGAGTATGGCTTACTTCCGAAGAAACCACGTCTTGCTGATAGTGGGCTTGGATGTACAGATTCGATAATGTGGTGCTTCGTATTTGTAATTAATTTTTTCTTCGCCTGTGCATGGCGTCCCCACAATATGAAAATAACTGGCTTTTCACGTTCATTTAATAGCTCAATTACGCGATCTGTGAAATGCTCCCATCCTTTTCCCTTATGAGAATTTGCTTCACCTTGTCGAACTGTTAATACAGTATTTAATAATAAAACGCCTTGCTCTGCCCACTTTACTAAATAACCGTTATTTGGAATATCATACCCATATTCATCTCGAAGTTCTTTATACATATTTAACAACGACGGTGGCGTTTTAATACCGGGTTGCACAGAAAAGCTTAAACCATGCGCTTGATTTGGTCCATGATATGGATCTTGTCCTAAAATAACGACCTTTGTATTTTCATAACTTGTATACTCTAGAGCGTTAAAAATATCTTCTTTCTTTGGGTAAACAACATGTGTACTGTACTCTTCTTTCAAAAAACCAGCTAGCTTACGATAATATTCTTTCTCAAATTCTGGTGCCAATAGTGGCCCCCAATCATTTTTTAAAACATTTTCCATGCTTTCACTTCCTGTCCAATTAATTCACCATATCCTGTTTTGTAAATACTACAAACGAAATAATAAGGGAAACAACTGCCCAAACCGTTAAATTCATTAAAGAAAACTCCATCGATAAACCTTGTAATGCAGGTAGTTTTCCTGATAAATAATCCGTTAATGATAAATTCACACTAAAAATATATTTCGCGCCTTCCCAAGATGTTGCGAACGAGCTTAAAATACCGCCTGCAATTAATGCAGCTAGCATAACGCCCATACCAGCTGGTGTATTACGAATTAAAACAGAGACCATAAATGATATAGTTCCGACAACGATAGCAACAAACCAAGCTAATCCATATGCCATCAAGATATATTGCCACTGCGGAATAAGATGTACAAAATTCGTATTTAACGTTTCCTTATCAATGACGAATCCTGTTAAAACAGGTAAATTCCATCCCGAGTATCCAAATACAAGCCCTGATAGTATGTAAGCAAACAAACCTACAAGAAACAGTATGAGCGAAATGAAAAATAACATCGTTACGTATTTACTAAGGAGTATTTTCCAGCGCCGAATCGGCCGCGTAAGTAACATCTTCATCGTCCCATCACTTCGTTCTCCTGAAACGATATCAATGGCGACAATCATTACGAGAAGCGGAATAAATAACGTAATCCCTTGTTCAATAAACGCTCTGACAAAAGTCGGTGCGCCCGGTGCCATCGGGTTAATATCATGATCTAAATAATATTGTTGCTGCTCAACTCTTACCTTTAACCAATCACGCCATTCTTCTGGCAACCTAGAATTGTTCAACCGGTTCTGAGAATCAACAATTTGCTGTTGTAATGAAACCTTCCAATCAGTTGTACCGAGCCTTTTCTGTGTCGTTTCTATTTCACGATACTGCGCGTACACAAAAAGTGGGATTAAGATTGCTAAAATAAGCATGACAACAAAAATACGTTTCTTGCGGTAAATCTTTTCTGATTCATTTAAAACTAGATTCGCAAATTCACGCATGCTGCTCCCCCCTTGTGAGTTCAATAAATAAATCTTCTAGCGTAAATACAAGTTCTTTAACGCTATGTACATCTATCTCGTTTTCTACAAAATGTTTATTCCAATTACTTATAGATGCGATATTCATACGGCATAGTAATCGATCACCTTCTATACTCACTTCTCTTACTTCCTCAGCATCTTCTAGCATATCTTTTGCTTTCCCAATCGGCGTAACAATCCATTCTACACGGTCACTTGCTGTTTTAATTAACTCTTCAACCTTGGCAACTGTTATCATCTTTCCTTTATGAATAATAGCAACGCGATCACATATCATTTGCACTTCACTTAGCAAATGACTGGAAATAAATACGCTCATATTTTCTTCTTTTACAAGCTTATGTATAAATTCCCTAAGCTCTCTAATTCCAGCTGGATCTAAACCGTTTGTCGGCTCATCTAATATGAGCAATTTAGGATTTCCAAGAAGCGCTTGTGCAATGCCAAGGCGCTGTTTCATACCGAGTGAGTATGTTTTTACCTTATCGTGAATTCTTTCATCCAAATGAACCATTTGAGCAATTTCCATAATACGTTCATCTGATATATCACCTAACATACGGGCAAATTGCTTTAAATTTTCCCATCCCGTTAAATATGTATACAACTCTGGGTTTTCAACGATACTCCCAATTTGACGCATCGCTTCTCTGAAATTTTCCTTAATCGAATAACCACCGATAGAAATTGTACCTTCTGTCGCCTTAATTAATCCGACTAACATTCGAATGGTAGTCGTCTTTCCAGCACCATTTGCTCCTAGGAAGCCGAACACTTCTCCTTGCGTTACATCAAAAGAAATATTCTCTACAAGAGTCTTCTTTCCAATTACCTTCTTCACGTCTCGTACGGAAAGTATCGTCGTCATTTTACCCCTCCTTGTTCTAGTTTTAATTTACTTGCTACATTTTGAACTAATCGGTCCGCCATATATGTATACCCTATTTCATTCGGATGAAAATGATCGGAGTATAATAAATCTTTCCCACGGTTTTGGAACAAATCAAATGTCGGTGTAATATACACATTTTTATTATTTACCGCCAATTTTTCTAAAGATGCATTCCAGTCTACAACAATGTTTGAAGACCCCTTTAAATCTTCTACATCTTCAAAAGGATTATATAAACCTAGCCAAAAAATTGGGCTATCTGTATTTAACTTACGAATTTCTTCTATAATTTTCTTCGCTTCATTTTGGAATGTTTCCGTATCAGGACGATACGTTTCTAAATCTATCTTTCCAAGCGATTCCCAGCCTGGAAATAAATCATTTCCTCCAATCGTTAAAACGATTACGTCTGCTTGTTTAATTGAATATTGAGCGCCACTACTCTCAATTTGTTTTAATAAATCAGGCATTTTCGCACCACTAACAGCTAAGTTCGTTAAGGCAACCTTTTGCTTATAATCTTTTTGTAAATCTTCTTTCATCCGTCCAATATAGCCAATTCCTTCTTTATCACCAACACCGCGTGTTAATGAATCACCTAAACTAACGATTTGTAACGTTCCTGTTTTCTTTTTCTCTTTTGCTACTACATCGGTCTTTTTAATTAAATTTGAAGCTTTCGGATTTAATACATCATTTACACCTGAAACAAAGCCATATGCAAATAAACAGAAAGATGCAATTGTAATGAGTAGAATTACTTTAACTACTTTTGATCTCATATCAAAACCCCTTTTAGCCCTCATAGATTGTCCATAATTATACCAAACGCAATTTTGAAAAGCGATTTTCAAACCTTATCTATTATGTTGTTTCCCTATGTACTAATTGTGGCAATAACTCTACATGCTTTATATCGATTTGCTTATCATTAATCTTTTCATATAATAATTCAAATGCCTTCACGCCAACATTTTTACTACAATATGAAATCGTCGTAATACCTAAAATGTCTGCTACATCTTGATCATCACAACCGATAATCGTAATATCCTCTGGAATACGAATTCCTTGTTTTTTCGCTTCTGTTACCATTCCCGCTGCAATATGGTTGCAAGATACAAGAAACGCTGTTGGTTTTACTGACATAGAGGCCAATTCCCTAATTACATTACGCCCATCTTCCACCGTAAAACAGCCTTTAAACTTCCAAGCCTCTATCGGTGTTACAGCAATCTGTTGAAGCGAATCTTCATATGCTTGTTTTCTTCTTTGACTATTAATACTGTTACTTCTTCCAATGCAATACCCAATACTTGTATGGCCCGCATCTATTAAGCTCTTCATCCCGCGCGAAAACACTTTATAATAATCAATATGCACACTCGAAATGTAGTTCGAGTCTATTTCTTCACACATAACAATAGGACCAAATTTCGTATATTCTTCGAGCTTTTCCTTACTATTTGCCCGCGAACATATAATAACCCCATCAAGCTTTTTCATTTTTAACATATTCAAAATTTCTAATTCTCTTTCCTCGCTATAATTCGTCTGACAAAGCATCATATTATAATTATTCTTTGCTGTTTCCTTTGATATTCCCTCAATAATAGCACTATAATATTGGTCATTTACATGCGGTAATAAAACGCCAATGACATTCGTTTTCCCTTTCACTAAATGAATTGCATTCACATTTTGCGTATAGTTTAATTCTTCTATAATTGCTAAAATTTCTTTTCGCTTCTGTTCATTCACATATGGATGATTATTTAGTACACGTGAAACAGTTGAAACAGATACCCCAGCAAGTTCAGCAATCTTTCTTATATTCGTCATCTCATTTTCCCCTTCCCTGCAAAAATTCTCCCTTGACCTGGTAAGCTTTCCACAGTATATCCTTTCCTAGCAAATACTTTTTGAAAGGATATACAACTATGCTTCGAGTCAAATTAGAACATATATTTTTCATTGGCGGTCTACTCATTCTCGCCATCGGCATTAATATGATGACGACAATTACTTCCTTTGGACTGAGCCCTTATGATTCCTTCTTTATTGCACTATATCAAAATTTTGGGATAAGTATCGGTTTTTGGATTTTCATGATTAACTTTGCTTTTACCCTTATCGTACTCTTTTGGAATAAAAAACAAATTACGATCGGTACAATTGTAACAATGGTTCTTATTTCTCTTTTTGTTGATTGGATTGGTTCCATTACAACTATTATGGACGCTATCCGTTCTCTTCCAAAATATATAACACTTATTTGCGGAAATCTATTCGTTGGAGCCGGTATTGGTCTTTACGTCTCTACAAATCTTTGCGCAGCACCTCAAGAAGCTTTCGTTTTAACAGTTGCTGAGAAAAAGAAATGGACATTTAGAAGGACAGAAATTTCGTTAGCATTCTTATTTTTAACATTAAGCTTCTTATTAGATGGACCTATCTATTTTGGAACAATCATTTTATCCTTTACAACAGGCTGGATTATACAAGCATTTATTCAAGTTGGTACACAAATTTTAAATAGAAAAAAACCTATTAAGCAAGCTGCTTAATAGGTTTTTTATTAGTAGAGATACTACTTAGCATCTCCTTCAATTCGGTAGTTTGCTTTCAAACAATCTATTTCTTCATACCCTTGCAACGTATGTAGAATATAATCATAATCAGCAAGAGAAGCACGATGCGTTACAATGACAATTTCAGCCTTTCCTTTCTCTTCAAGCGGCATTTGAATAATCTTTTCAAAGCTAACACCACGCTCAGAGAATAACGAAGTAATTTTTGCAAATACACCAATTTCATCTTTTACATGAAGTCTTAAAAATTTCTTTACAACAATTTCGTCTGGCTCTTTTAATACTTTTTGATATTGCGGGACTACAGCACTATTTCCTGTTACCCCTAATCTAATATTTTGCATTACAGCTACTAAATCAGAAACAACAGCTGTTGCTGTCGGTAAACTTCCTGCACCTGGTCCATAAAACATCGTTTCTCCAACTGCTTCACCATACACATATACAGCGTTATATTCGTTTTGCACGGCCGCAAGAGGATGTGTATTTGGGAGTAATGTCGGTTCAACTGTAACCTCTAATTTCTCACCATCTCGCTTCGCAAGACCGATTAATTTAATCGTGTATCCTAAACTCTTACTGTATTCAATATCTTCTTCTGTAATAGAAGTAATGCCTTTTACCTTCACATCTCCAAGCTCTACATTTGTAGAGAAACCAAGGGTAGCCAAAATCGTCATTTTTCTTGCTGCATCTAAACCTTCTACATCTGATGTTGGATCTGCTTCTGCAAATCCAAGTTGCTGAGCTTCTTTTAACACGTCGTTATATGCTCTCCCTTCATCTGACATTTTCGTCAAAATAAAATTTGTCGTTCCATTTACAATTCCCATTACTTTCGTAATAAGATCTGAAGAAAGTCCCTCTACGATACTTCGTAAAATCGGAATCCCTCCGGCTACACTTGCTTCATAAAACAAATCTGCTTTATTATCTTTTGCTACCGCTAAGAGTTCCGCTCCATGTAACGCCATTAAATCTTTATTGGCAGTCACAACATGCTTCCCGCTTTGTAAAGCTTGTAAAATATACGATTTTGCGTCATCAATGCCACCCATCACTTCGATGACAACATCAATATTTGGATTATCTAAAATTTCATTTGCATTTTGCGTTAATAGAGTAGAAGGTACCTCTACTTCTCTCTCTTTTTCAATATTTTGTACTAGCACTTTCGTTACTTTTACAGGACAACCTACTTGGTGTATCAGTCGCTCTTGGTGATCTGTAATGATACGAACTACACCGCTACCAACTGTCCCAAGACCTAATAAGCCAACTTGAATTTCTTTCATAATACTGTCCACCCCTCAAAAATTGTGTTTAGATGAAATTATATGAGTAAAAAATCTGAAAAACAATGTTTTTAGAACATTCGGAAAAATATAAGTTAACCATTGCAGAGAAAACGTTGCCACGTGTTACACAATCTTTTTTTATAATACATAAGGGGTTTCTTGATACACGTAATAATTTAGCCAATTAGAGAATAATAGATTTCCATGGCTTCTCCACCTTACAAGCGGCTTCTCATTTGGATTATCATGCTTAAAATAGTTTTTCGGCACATCAATATTTAACCCTTTGTCACGATCTCGTTCGTATTCTTGCTTTAACGTATCACAACTATATTCACTATGACCGAGCGCAAACACTTGTCTTCCTTCTTGCCCAATAACAAGATGAACGCCCGCTTCCTCAGAGTTGGCTAATAACGTTAACTCCTTCACTGCTCTAATGTCACTCTCTCGTACTTCCGTATGACGAGAATGCGGGGCAAAAAATAACTCATCAAACCCTTGTAACAATTTCACATGTTGCTCACGAACCTCATGTTCAAACACACCAAACATTTTTTCCTTAAGAGGATACTTTTGAACACCATAATGATGATACAAACCAGCCTGTGCCCCCCAGCAAATATGAAGCGTAGATGTTACATTCGTTTTTGAATACTCCATAATACGTTTAAGCTCTTCCCAATAATCTACCTCTTCAAAAGAAAGGGTTTCAACTGGTGCTCCTGTAATAATGAGTCCATCAAATTTCTCATTCTCAATATCACGGAATGTTTTATAGAAACTCGTTAAATGTTCCTGTGCGACATTACGAGACAAATGCGATTCCATATGAAGTAAATGAACATCTAATTGCAACGGTGTATTGCCAATTAAACGAAGTAATTGCGCTTCTGTTTCTTGCTTTGTAGGCATTAAGTTTAATATGGCAATTTTCAATGCACGGATATCTTGTGTTTCTGCTCGCTCTTTTGTCATTACAAAAATATTTTCCTCCTGCAACACTTTGCGAGCTGGCAAATCTTTATCAATTATGATCGGCATGTTGTTTGCCTCCGACTAGCGCTGCTTCTAAATCTGCAATAATATCCGAAACATCTTCTATACCAACTGATAGACGAATTAAATCTGATGTGACGCCAGCTAAGCGCTGATCTTCAGCACTTAATTGTCTATGTGTTGTACTTGCGGGATGTATAACGCAAGTTCGCGCATCAGCCACGTGCGTTACGAGAGTTGCTAGTTTTACATTTGCGATAAATTCTTTTGCTGCTTCTAATCCTCCCTTAATGCCGAATGTTAAAACACCACTAGCACCTTTTTTCAAATACTTTTGTGCTAACGAGTAATTTTCATTACTATTTAATCCCGGATAATTCACCCATTCAATACGTTCATGATCAGCAAGCCACTTAGCAACTGCAAGAGCATTTTCACTATGACGCTCCATTCGTAAATGCAATGTTTCTAAGCCGATATTGCTAATATACGCATTAAATGGGCTCATACAGTTTCCGTAGTCTCTTAATAATTGAACACGTGCCTTCACAATATAAGCTGCTGCACCAAAATTTTGAACGTAACTTACGCCGTGATAACTTGGATCCGGTTCAACTAGTTCAGGATATTTCCCGTTTGTCCAATCGAAGTTCCCTCCGTCAATAACAATGCCACCTAACGAACTTGCATGACCATCAATATATTTCGTCGTAGAATGAACGATAATATTTGCTCCATGTTCAAATGCTTGGCATAAATAAGGAGTTGCTAATGTATTATCCACGATAAAAGGTACTTCCAACTCTTTCGCTGCATCTGAAAGTTCTTTGAAATTTAAAACGTTCATCGCCGGATTTCCTAGCGATTCTGCATAAACGAGTTTCGTCTTATCATTAGCAAGGGCCACAATTTCATCAGCAGTTAAATTCGGATTAAAGAATGTAACATCGATACCAAGCTTACGCAAACTCACTCCAAATAAATTAAACGTCCCGCCATAAACTGTGGAAGAACAAAGCAAGTGGTCTCCGCTACTACAAATGTTTAAAACAGCAAGCATAATAGCAGCCTGCCCAGAAGCCGTTGCAACAGCTCCTACGCCACCCTCTAAATCTGCTAGCTTTTGCTCAAATGCAGCTAAAGTAGGATTTCCAATACGCGTATATATATATCCTTCTGCCTCTAAATTAAATAAGGCTGCTAAATCATCCGAAGTATCGTATTTATACGTTGTACTTTGATAAAGCGGTAAAACACGCGGTTCACCATTCTTTGGCGTATAGCCACCTTGCACGCAAATTGTTCCTTTCCCCCATGATTCTCCCATCTCTTATTCTCCTTTCTTTTATACAAAATAAAAAAACTGCCCCTTTCCTGAAAACAAGAAAGGAGCAGTTTGAAAACACGCTCTAAAGGCTCTTTCTTATCTCTCAGGGTTTATTACCTGCAGGATTTGGCACAATTCCGTTATACGGCTGTTGCCAAGGTTTCATCGGGCCTGTCCCTCCACCTTTTCTTGATAAGACTATGCAATTACCGTTGATTTTATAGCAATAATTTCCTAATGTCAATCAGTTTTTCTGAATGTTCTAAATTAACTACAAGGAATTTAATGTACATAACAAAAGAAATATATTCTATATTCATTTGAAAAAGACCTTTTAAAACCTTCACTTAATTTACTATTACAAACGATTCGAGCAGGTGCTATCGGAAATGCATTTCTACTTCCAAAACATAATGAAACTACCAATAAAAAATAGGCAGTAGAGACGAAAGTTCCACTGCCTATTCTCATTACACATGTTGCTTCAATAACGCGTATAACTCTTCAAAATTTTGCACTTCATATGTTGGCACAATCTCGCTATTATTACATTTCTTTTCTGGATTAAACCAACAAGTATCAATTCCCGCTACATATCCACCTTTCATATCAGCGCTTAACGAATCCCCAATAATGAGCCCTTCTTCAGGAACAAAGTTAGGGATCCTTTCAAAAACATAATCAAAATGCTCTTTCATCGGCTTTTGATAACCTGTATCTTCAGAAACGAAAATATCTTGAAACAAGGCATGTAACCCTGCATTACGTAATCGTTTATCTTGCGTCTTAGAAATACCGTTTGTCACTATATATAAATCGTACTGACTTTGAATTTGATTTATAAATTGTAAAGCACCTTCCATGAGCTGATTTCCTTCTTCTAAGTAACTGCGATAATTATTTTCGAATAATATCCCATCTACTTCTTCCCCGTATTCTTTAAACAAAATTGAAAATCGTGTATTTACAACTTCATCACGACTTATTTCACCTTCTTCAAAAGCAGTCCAAAGACTTTTATTAATTTTTTTATATTGCGCTTCAATTTCGCTAGTTAGAAACATCCCTTTCTCTTCAAAAAGCATACGTAATGCCGATTTTTCTGCCTTTTGAAAATCTAACAATGTACCATCTACATCGAATAATAATGTTTTATATTTTTTCATAAGCCCTTCACACTCTCTTTTCTACAAAAACAAATTTACGTAAATCGTATCATTCTTTCTTGTAAAAATAATAGGAGATATCTCATACTAAACATGAGGTGAAAACATGAAAGTCAGCAGAAATAGCGAAGAAATCTCTCATTACATACAAACTTACAATTTCCATACTCTTTTTTCTTTTGATATCTTACCGTATGCTGAACTACATTCCTTTCAGAAAAGAGAAAAGATATGTAATGAAGGGGTCGATGTTCCTTATCTTTATTACTTAATTGCTGGGAAAGCAAAAATATATATGAGTCACAAAAACGGAAAGGTCTCCTTGATTAACTTTATTCAGGCACCTTCGTTCATTGGGGAATTAGGATTAATTGGCGTAGAATCTATTACGAAAACGGTGGAAGTAATTGAAGATTGTATATGCTTAGCGCTTCCTCTTAAGGATTGTCAGCATCTTTTGTTACAAGATGCTACCTTTCTACAGAAACTATGCAAATTTATCGGTGAGAAAACCATTACCCGAACAGAAAGTTATGCTAAAAATAATAGTTATCCGTTCGAAAATCGATTAGCGGCGTTTATTCTATTAACAGAACAAAATAACAGTTATATAGAAAAACATACCGAGGTTTCGGAATACTTAAATGTTAGCTACCGTCACCTTTTATATGTATTAAACCAATTTTGCCAACAAAATTACTTACGGAAAGATGGAAGAACCTATTACATACAAGATCGAATTCAGTTAGAAAAACTAGCTGACGAACTTAAAATATAAAAAAGTAGCATTAACGTTTATCTGTTAATGCTACTTTTTTGAGTGACGATTTTATTTTCAATTAAAATTTACTTGCTACTTTAGCTGCTTCTTCAAGACCAGCTGCAATGATTTCTTCTGCTTTATCTGGGAATTGATTATGTCCTTCAATAACTACTGTTTCCATGTTTGTTGCACCGAAGAAGCCCATCATGCTTGCTACATATTTAACAGCCATTTCTACTTCAGCTGCTGGACCTTCAGAATATACACCGCCGCGCGCGTTTAATAATGCAATCTTCTTATCACCAATTAAACCAACTGGGCCTTCTGGCGTATATTTAAATGTTTTACCAGCTCGGTTTAAATAGTCAATATATGTGTGTAATACTGCTGGAATCGTTAAGTTCCATAATGGGAAACCGAAAACGACTTTATCAGCTTCTAGGAATTGATTTAAATACTTATCAGCAACTGCTACTGCTTTTGCTTCCTCTTCAGTTAAATCAAATCCTTTACCTGCTTTGAATGTACCATTAATCATATCTACGCCTACATATGGTAATTCTTCTTTATATAAATCAAGTTCTACTACTGTATCATTTGGATGTGCTTCTTTATAGTTCGCTAAAAATGCCTCGTATAATTTCACACTAACTGCTTGTTCCGCTGGGCGGTTGTTTGCTTTTACAAATAAAACTGTTGCCATTGTTTTTCCTCCTACTACTCACTCTTATGTTGTTATATGCTTTTAAAAAGGCATCCCTTGTAATTGTTGTTTTGTTGCTTACAAACATATTTTATCTTTATATCAAGACAATTTCGTCCTCACATAGACGTATTTTTCCATAAAAAAAGTCCACCTTCTAAAGGCGAACTAGGTCTTACGACTTTCGTCTTATACAACTCCATTTTTCACTGCATATAATGCCGCTTGCGTACGATCAGATAAATTCAACTTACTCAAAATACTACTTACATGAGCTTTTACCGTTTTTTCTGTAATAACTAAAACAGAAGCGATTTCTTTATTACTCATCCCTTTCGCTAATAGCTGCAATACTTCATTTTCTCTCGCTGTTAGCACATCCACTTGAATAGAAGGCTCTTCTTCTTTTTCTTCTACAGGTAATGTTTGAGAGAGAAGAGCATTTGCTATATCAGGATGTAATTGAATATTACCTTTATATGCACTTCGAATAGCCTCAACAAGCTGATCCGGTTCTACATCTTTTAAAATATACCCGCTTGCTCCAGCCCTTAATGCTGGTAACACATGCGCCTGATCAGAAAAGCTAGTTAATACAATTACTTTCACATCTGGATATTCTTTTTTAATACACGCTGTCGCCTCAACACCATCCATTTCGGGCATATATAAATCCATTAGTACAACATCAGGATTCGTCTCCCCTACTTTTATTAGTGCCTCTTTCCCATTGCTTGCTTCTCCAACTAACTCTATATCTTCCTGTGTACTTAAGAAAAATGCTAATCCTTTTAAAACGACTGTATGATCATCCACTAACAATACTTTTATTTTCACAAACTTCCCTCATTTTCACATCATAATGGTACGTTTACTTTTACACTTGTTCTTTTTTTATCACTTACAACTTTAATTGTTCCACCGATTAGTTCTACTCTTTCGCGCATCGTAGTCATGCCAAGTGATTTCTTCTCTTTTATATCCTTTTCTACAAAGCCGTTTCCTTGATCTACTATTTCTAATGATACATTCTTCTCCGTCACTTTGAAATAAATCGTCGCTTCTCTAACATTCGCATGCTTACTTACATTATTTAAAGCTTCTTGTCCAATTCTCCATAGCGCTTCCTCTACTACACGTGGTAAATCACGGACACCTGTAACTTGTTCCCGAATTTTCAATCCCAAACTTTCACCATATTGCTTTAAAGCTGGTAATAACCCTTTCTCTAAACCCGCTGGACGTAGTTGCCAAATTAACGTCCTCATTTCTTTTAAAGCTCCTTGCGCTAGTTCACGCATATCATGCAAAGATCGATCCACTTTTTCATTTTGACCTTTTAAAACTGCCTCAGCGCCTTTTGTCATAAAAGTTAACGAAAATAGCTTTTGTGAGACGGAATCATGTAAATCCCTTGCTAACCGATTTCTTTCTTCCATTCGTACAAGTTCACGCCGTTGCTCATTTAACCTTAAATTTTCTATCACGAAGGAAATATGATTTGTAATTGCTTGAAGTACATCTATCGTATTCACATCAAATTCACCATTATTTGAACTAACACATAAAACACCAAATATGTGAGTTTGAATCTGTATTGGTGTAGCAATAACCGTCCTATTAGAGGCTACCTTATGACTGACTTGATGATTTAATAAAATAGGTTCACCTTTTTCTAATGCTTCTTTCGCTGCTTTTTTTATATCCTCTTGCAATTCTTCCTGGCAATAAGATGCCCGCAAGGATAATTCTTTCTCTTCCCTAATAAAGAATGCGACTTGATTCCACTGAAACACTTCACCTAATTGATCTACAACTTTTTCAGGCAATATATTAAATTGATGAATCGTTCTTAAAACTTGAATGAACCGTTCTAATTTCACATAATAATGTGCTCTTCGCTTTTCATTTTCATATAACTTTGCTCGTTTTAAAGCCGTTCCAATTTGGAAGGCAACTGATTGAAGCAATACTAATTCTTCTTCTGAAAAATGTGTTTTACCTGGGCTTGCCACATTTAACAAACCAAATTTTTCTCCTCCAGCCTTTAAAGGAACCGTAGCATGATGAAGAATTCCTTCTGTATCTCCCCAATTATATTCAATTGCATTATTAATTCTTTTACATTCAATAATATTAACAGCTCGTTCTAATTTTCCATCAACAAAGCCACGTAAACACCAACATTCCCCTTCACACATCGGACGTTTGTTTTCATATGTAAGTGCCTCTGGTAATTGATAATCAATTAATTTTGTATACCTACCATCTTCATCCGCAAGAAATATCCATCCTGTCGTTAAACCTGTTACACTCAGCAATTTTTCTAGTACTGCTTGCAATACATGATATGTATCATTTGATGTATTTAATGTTTCTGCAATCTCTTTTAATATAACTAATTCATTTGTACGATTCTCTTGAAACATAATTCGTCTCCTACATACAAGATTTTACATAGTTCCTAACATAAATCATCTACTTTTCACTTTGTACTTATTCGTAACATTGATATAATGGTGAAAACATAGTTTTCATTATATCACCTGAGGGGGCTTTTCATAATGACATTAAATAAAGCACTTACTATCGCTGGTTCTGACACAAGTGGCGGTGCTGGTATACAAGCAGATTTAAAAACATTCCAAGAACTTGGTGTGTACGGAATGACATCTCTTACGACAATCGTAACGATGGATCCACATAACGGTTGGGCACATAACGTATTCCCAATCCCAGCTTCTACATTAAAACCACAATTAGAAACGACAATTGAGGGAGTTGGCGTAGATGCTTTAAAAACAGGTATGCTTGGATCAGTAGAAATTATTGAAATGGTTGCAGAAACAATCGAAAAACATAATTTCAAAAATGTAGTAGTTGACCCTGTTATGGTATGTAAAGGGGCTGATGAAGCATTACATCCTGAAACGAATGATTGCTTACGTGACGTTCTTGTTCCAAAGGCATTAGTTGTCACACCAAACTTATTTGAAGCTTACCAATTAAGTGGCGTAAAGATTAATTCTCTCGAAGACATGAAAGAAGCAGCGAAAAAAATCCATGCTTTAGGTGCGAAGTATGTCCTAATTAAAGGCGGTAGCAAGCTTGGTACCGAAACTGCAATCGACGTTCTATATGATGGAGAGACATTCGACATTCTAGAATCAGAAAAAATTGATACGACAAATACACACGGCGCAGGTTGCACATATTCTGCTGCAATTACAGCAGAACTTGCAAAAGGAAAACCTGTAAAAGAAGCAGTAAAAACTGCTAAAGAATTTATCACAGCTGCTATCCGTTATTCATTCAAGATCAACGAATACGTAGGCCCAACACATCACGGTGCATATCGTAAATTCGTTGTATCAAAAGAGCTTGTCTAACTTATAAATAAAAACACCCACAGAGTGTGTATTTCCCTCTCTGTGGGTGTTTTTATTTATAAGCTCTTCTGGTCATCCTATCTTTAAGATGCGGAACTAACCTGATTTCTACCATTTCTTTTGGAGTAATATAATGCATCATCGGCAGCTTGAATAAATTGCTCTGGTGATTCTTCATATACTGAAACGCCTACTGAAACTGTAATTTTTATTTTTGTTCCATTTAACAATTCGAATGAATGGTTTTCAACAGCTGTGCGAACTTTTTCCCCCGTATGCATTCCGTAAGCTAATCCCTTCTTTGGTATCAAAAGCGCGAACTCTTCTCCACCTTTTCGAAAGGACAAATTTGGGAACGGTGAAACTTCCCTTAAAATACTACCTATTTGCTTTAACACTTCATCTCCTGCAGGATGCCCATACGTATCATTTACACACTTAAAGTGATCAATATCTATAAGTAGTAAACAAAGTGAATCATTTTTCATACGCTTATTACCAATATGATGATTCATTTCTAAATCAAACTGCCTTACATTTCCTAAACCTGTCAATGCATCTATCGTTGCATATTGCTTCATCTTTTGAAATAACTCATTGGATTGTAATACATAATTTGCGCTTATAAATGTTATATAGCCTGTAATAACACTAGAAACCAAATATAATCCCACTATGTGAATATCTTTGATTAACCATATATATAGTGAGGGAATTAGAATAGATAAAATATATGTATGTATGTAACCATACCCATTTTTCTCCTAGAGAAAGTTTTAGACGCGAAATAAAGATACTACCTATCCCTATCGCAATAATTGTATAAAAAGCTACTTGAGAAGCTAATGAATAATCCATAAATACTAACCTAGTTACTAAAATCATACTAACAGCTATAGTACTCGCTATTGGGCCACCAATTATAACGGCTAGAATAACAGCTAAGTAGCGTAAATCCAATAGGATGGTACCAACATGAACACCGAAATACATTAGTAATATACCTAATATTCCAGTAAGAATACCTACTACACATTTCTGCCAAAAAGAGAACCCTTCTTCTAACGGTTTATCTCTTAAAAGCTGACCTCCAATAAAAATAAAGGAAAGAATAATGGTTGTGTTTACAAATAAGTCCCTTAACATAAAATAATCTCCCTACTTTTCTATCTATCCCTTTCCTTATTTTATTGTATACGAAATACCTATAATTCCCAAAGCTTTTTATTTATTTTTTGCTGTTCCACGTGAAACAGCAAAAAATAAAAAGGACGAAAATTCGTCCTTTTCACTAACAACAGCGCGAGATTTTTCCGCCCTTTGCATTAAATCTTGCTTCTTGCGCTTCTGCAAAAAATTGTTTTTGACATACAACTTCTTCTTCTGGATGATGCTTTTTCATATGCTCTACATATGTTTCATAGCTTGGTACCCCAACAAGTAAGCTAATAAAGTGTTTCCTTTGTCCCCATACTTGCCGTAGTCTTTTAAGCATAGTTCCTCGACTCACTTTCATCTCTAGGGATATATGGTGCCTCTTTTAGCGGCATCAGCTTATTTCTTAATACTTGAATCCAAATTCGAATTGCAGAAATTAATACAGCGATTACAACGATCATAAAAATCCCACAAAGTGCCGCATCAATATAATCATTGAAAATAATTTGCTTCATTTGGGCAACATTTTTAGCTGGCGCTAACACTTTCCCTTCATCTAATGCTCCTTGAAACACCTTTGCGTGGGATAGAAATCCTATTTTAGGGTTTTCATGAAATAGCTTTTGATAACCCGCTGTCATCGTTACAATAAGCAATCCGACAGTTGGAATAAGCGTCACCCAAACATATACCTTTTTTCCCATTTTGAATAAAATTGTCGTTCCAAGTAATAATGCAATACCTGCTAACATTTGATTTGCAATACCGAAAAGTGGCCATAATGTATTAATTCCACCAAGTGGATCAACTACCCCTTGATATAAGAAATAACCCCATCCTAATACACATAACGTTGTAGCTATTACATTCGCGAATGTAGAATCCGTTTTCCCAAATGGCTTATACACATGCCCTAAAATATCTTGAATCATAAATCGGCCGACACGCGTTCCAGCATCAATTGTTGTTAAAATGAATAGTGCTTCAAAGAGAATCGCAAAATGATACCAAAATGCCATCATGGCCGTTCCACCTATTACTTGTGAGAAAATATATGCCATACCTATCGCTAACGTTGGTGCACCACCTGTACGTGATAAAATCGTTTGCTCTCCAACGTTTACAGCGAGATCTTTTAGTTCATTTGGTGTAATAGCAAATCCCCATGAGGAAATAACTTGAGCTGCCTGCGAGACATCTGTACCGATAAGTGCTGCAGGACTATTAATTGCAAAATACGTTCCCGGTGTTAATACACAAGCTGCAATCATCGCCATCGCCGCTACAAACGACTCCATTAACATTGCTCCATAACCGATTGGCTGTGCGTGTCCCTCTTGCTCAATCATCTTCGGCGTCGTACCTGATGAAACAAGAGCATGGAATCCAGACACTGCACCACAAGCAATAGTAATAAATAAAAACGGGAATAAGTTTCCAGAGAACACAGGACCAGTTCCATCAATAAATTTCGAAACTGCTGGCATTTGTAAATCTGGTGCTACAATTAAAATACCGATTGCTAATCCTACAATTGTTCCGACTTTTAAAAATGTACTTAAATAATCACGTGGTGCTAAAAGCATCCAAACTGGTAATGCCGATGCGATAAACCCATATACAATAAGCATTATAGCAATTGTTTCTCCGCTAAACGTGAACATGCTTGCAAGCGCTGGATTTTCCGCTACATACTGCCCTCCAATAAGAGACAGTATAAGTAGGATAATTCCAATTACTGACCCTTCACCAACCCGTCCAGGCCTAATGTAGCGCATATATACTCCCATTAAAATAGCAATAGGAATCGTCGCTGCTATCGTAAACATTCCCCAAGGGCTTCCGACAAGCGCCTTTACTACTACTAATGCTAATACTGCTAATAAAATAATCATAATGCCTAAAATACCAATCATTGCAATAAGTCCTGTAACAGGACCAATCTCATCTTTAATCATTTCACCGAGAGATTTACCATTACGTCTCATCGAAGCAAATAAAATGACAAAATCTTGCACAGCTCCAGCGACAACTACCCCTACAATAATCCATATTGTCCCTGGCAAATATCCCATTTGTGCCGCCAAAATCGGTCCTACTAAAGGCCCAGCCCCAGCGATTGCTGCAAAATGATGCCCAAACAATACCCATTTATTTGTCGGAACATAATCTTTTCCATCATTTAATGTATGAGCTGGCGTTTGCCGATTATTATCTAAACCGAATACCTTTCTCGCTATAAATCTACTATAAAATCGATAAGCAACTGCATATACACATACCGCAGCTACTAAGAGCCACACGGCATTAATAGTTTCACCTTGCGATAAAGCTATTACACCAAAAGCACCCGCTCCTACTGCTGCAATAACTCCCCAAAGCAAAATCGACTTCAATGTTCTCACATACAATCCCCCCAATACTATTTCTTAGTGGGATTGTACTAAATTTTCTGAATATTTAATTTGAATCCTCCTTATCATGAAGGATTTTTAGTTTATCATGTTAAAAAATTTGCATTATCTGCTATAATTCAATTTTATTTCGAAGTCGTTTCACATAATTACGACTTACAGGAATCGGTTGCTCATCGTATTTATCTAAATACAGATTATATGTGCCATTATAGTAAGGCTTTAACTCTTGTACATATGACATATTAATTAAATAACTTTTATGCACACGTAAAAAATCATATGCATTTAGCTTATTTTCTAGCTCCTGGAGTGTATATGTTGAAATATACTGATTATTTGTTGTATAAATTGAAACTGTTTTGTTTTCTTTATTTTTGCTTACATATACAATATCTTCAGGGAAAATATACCGAATCCCTTCTTGACCTTCTATCGGTAGTTTACGCAAATAGCTCTTTGCTTTCTCACCTTGCTCTTTACCCATTCTATATAAAAGGAATTGCAAATCTTCCTCGCGAAATGGGCGTAGTAAATAATAAACTGCTTGAAAACGAAATGCTGTAATAGATTCTTCTATATCTTCACCCATAAAAATAAATTTCGTATAACAATTTACTTCCCTTAATAAACTTGCATATTCAAAACCCGTTCCATCTAGTAATTTTGAATTTAAAAAAACAAAATCTGGTGTATGCTTCTTCATCATAAATAATGATTCTGTTCCTGTATTTGCTTCAAAACATTCTACATTCCTTATATTTTCAGTAAATGTTTCAGCTAAACTTCTTCGCTCTTCTGCATCTTCCATGATCAGTAAAATTTTCATTTCTTCAACCACCTAATTCTTTTGTCCGTATGTCCTGTTGTATACATTCGCTTTTATAAGGAACATTCCCTTTTTCTTACTATACCATTATTTATCTAAAAAAACAGAAAAAAGGGAACCATCATGGTTCCCCCTGCCCTTTTTTCCGTTATTTGTAGGCAGTAAAACCCACTGAATGAGAAAACATGAGCTCTTAGTTTTACTACTCTAAAACATAATTGGTACGGACCAATAATTGAGATCACTTACCGATTAAAGTTTTACCTTATACTAATTCTCGTTGTTTCGTTTCTTGCCCAAGTATAATTACAGCAAATACGCCTATTAAAATTGATCCACAGAAAATCGTAAATATTAGTGATAGTGAAGCCTGTGAAGCAACTAAATATCCTACTAATAGCGGTCCAAGAATACCACCAATACGACCGAATGCTGCCGCCATCCCTGCACCTGTACCACGAATAACTGTTGGGTATTGTTCAGGTGTATAAGCATATAATGCACCCCAAGCACCTAAATTAAAGAATGATAGTAACATGCCTGCTACGATTAATACCGTTAATGACTCTGCTACTCCAAATAAGTAAGCACTGCAAGCTGTACCAATTAAATACGTAACTAAAACAAACTTACGACCAAGACGTTCAATAAACCAAGCAGCTGTGAAATAACCTGGCAATTGAGCTAACGTCATAATAAGTACGTATTGGAAACTTTTTATTAAACTAAATCCTTTTAATACCATTACACTAGGTAACCAAAGGAACATGCCATAATAGGAGAAAACAACAGAAAACCATAAAATCCATAACATAATTGTTGCCTTACGATATTCCCCAGACCAAACTGACTTTATATTTTCGATAACGGATGGCCTTTTTTCAACCTTTTGGAATCTTGGAGAATCCGGTAAATTCCATCTTAAATATAAAGCATATAGCGCTGGAATCGCACTTAATATCATCGCAACTTCCCAACCATATTTCGGTATAACAAAATACGAGATAAGAGCCGCAATTAGCCATCCACCTGCCCAAAAACTTTCTAATAACACAACTATTTTGCCGCGTTCATGCGCTTCAACACTCTCTGATACTAATGTAGAGGCAACTGGAAGCTCTCCCCCTAGCCCCATACCGATTAAAAATCTTAAAACAAGGAACATAGCAAGTGTTGTCGTTAAAGCCGTTAAACCACTACCGATAGAAAATAATAATAATGTAATAATAAAGACTGATTTCCGTCCTATTTTATCCGATAGTATTCCAAAAATGAGCGCTCCAACTGCCATACCAATTGAATTAATGCTGCCTATCCAGCCCATTTCTTGGGTACTTAATCCCCAATCTTTTTGCAGCGCTACCATTACAAATGAAAGCATTCCAACATCCATTGCATCAAATAACCATCCAAGCCCCGCTATACTAAGTAGCTTTCGCTTCGAAATTTCTTTCACCTTGCCCACAAGAAGTCCTCCTTACACAGCTGTCTTTACACATCATTTTACATGTGTGAATTGTATAAGTAAAATACTTTCGTGCAAAAAATTCTCCTTCATCATTCCCAAAAAGTAAAATACTTATCCGACTATTTGAGGGCAGTAAGGCCCCTCACCTCAAAATTCAGCTGAAGCAAAGAGAGATAGATAAAAAAACCATGGCCATTAAACACCCGATTAGTGAGTGTCCGCAATCGGTAGTAGATGAATAAAAACGCACTTTATTAAAAATGGACAAATAAAAAAGTAGCGATAGAACGCTACTTTTTTGAACGCATGACTTCTTTTAAAAATTCCGCTAATACTAACTGACGACGCCAACGCGTTGGATTGCTACACAATCTATAAAACCACTCTAAATGGATCGCTTGAATCCATTTTGGTGCACGTTTTACCTCTCCAGCCCATACATCTAAACTTCCGCCTACTCCAACGGCCATTTTCGTTTCTAAACGATGCTTATTCGTTTGGATAAAGTTCTCTTGTCTCGGGAAACCAAGTGCAACAAGCAATAAGTCTGGTTTTGCCTTTTGAATACGAGAAACAATATTCTCTTCTTCTTGTTTAAAATACCCATCTTGTATACCCACAATAGATACAGCTGAATACGTCTTCGTTAAATGATCTGCTGCAGCTTGTACAACATGCGGTTTTGCACCTAATAAGAAAACTGATACTGGTTTATTGTCTTCTGATAACGACGCAAGTAAATTACACATTAAATCAAAACCTGCTACACGTTCCTTTACAGGTGTACCTAACATACCACTTGCTTTTACGACTCCAATACCATCAGGTGTAATTAAATCTGCATGTAATAATGTTTGATGGAATGCTTCATCCTTTTTTGCACACATAACAATTTCAGGATTTGCTGTTACTACCTGAAAAGTATGTGTTCGCTCCACTTCTAGTTGTTCTTTTAAATATTGGACCGTTTCATCCATTGTCATTGTAGAAAAAGGAACGCCTAGAATATCAACTGTTTGTACTGCCATAGTTAACTATCCTCTCTATCATTACAAGTTTTTCGCTATTAATTGCTTATATGTTTCCTTTGTATCTTCATATAGTTTTTGAAGTGAGAAGTTCATAATAGCATGCTCATAAATATGTTTCCCCATTGCTGCTAATTCTCCAGTTTTCCACTTATCATACGCTTCTTCTAAAGCTAATGCTAATGCCCTTCCATCATCTGTTGGCACAATCCATCCGTACGTTTCATCTACAATTAATGGTTCAATCTCTCCAGCCCTAGTCACAATTGATGGTACGCGTTGATTTGCCGCTTCTAATAAAACTAGTGGGAACCCTTCACTATGGGAGGTTAATAAATTCACATGTGACGACGCAAATAATTGTTTTACATCTTGACGATGCCCTAAAAACTCAACTTTATTATTAATCCCTTTTTCAGTAGCCAATGACTTTAGATTTTCTTCTAACGGGCCATCACCAACTAACAATACTTTAATTTTCTCTAATTTTGTTCGTTGTAACGCATCAAATAGAACTTCATGTCCTTTCACAGGATGCAATCGTGCTACTTGGATTGCCGTAAATACATCTTCATCAATATTGAACATTTCTTTTTTATTATAACCTTCTGCTTTTTCCTTATCGTATTCAATTCCATTATAAATAACATGCATCTTTTCATTAGAAATGCCTAAAGCAGCTAAACTTTTCTTTAATCTATTTGTTACAACAAAAAATAAATCTACATTTTTTAAGGCTTTCAAATTCAATTTCGTAAAAATCCAACCTTTTAAGCCTTGTTTAGTAAAGTCTTCAAATGGATCACTATGAATAGTCGTTACCCATTTTGCCGTTATTCTCTTTTTCATTAAAGAAACATAGAAATTAGCCCTAGGACCATGCGTATGAACTATATCAAATTTTTCATTATTAATGAATTCGCTTATATTCTTTAAAATAGATAAATCATAGCGGGATTTTTGTGAAAACACATGGACTTTTATCCCTAACTCTCTTGCTTCTTTCGCAACAATCCCATCTTCAAATACCGCTAATTCTACTTCACCAGTTGGAAACTGATCGAGAAGTGAAATAATATGTGTTTTCCCTCCCCCATCTTCTGCTCCTGCATTCATATGCAATATCCTCATATTTTTTCCTCCTTTAAATCCTCGCCACATTTCCATCTATCTTTATTTTACTGTACTAAAAAATAAAAGCTAACAAAAGTTAGCTTTTATTTTAATCATTCAATTTCTAAGTCTACAATTAGATAAGCTAACACCACTACAAAGTAGATCCCAACTCCTGGTGCTGTTAAAATATGTCCTGCAATATAAGCAATACCTAATGCTAACAATAAGCTTGCTGCAATCATTCCATATTTTATATTAAATATCTCTTTAAACCTTGTAATAAATACTAGTAGGATTCTTAAGCCGTAATAAACAAATGGAATCATTAGTAATGCAAAACCAATAATCCCAAAGTCATAAAACCAATCATGGAAGTCCATTTCAATTAGCTTTGGATCTGGCTGCTTTTGTTCATTATATTTAAAATTACCTGCATAACCCATTCCTAATAACTTTTGTGACGTTGGCGCTTCTTTAAAGAACTGCTTATGTCTTTCTTCATATACTTGACGTCCGCTGAAAATAAGATTTTCTTGATTTTCTTTCTTTTGCTCTTTCTCAAGCTCTTTCTTAATTTCCTCTTCTATCTTTGCCTTTTCTTCTGGCTTTTCACCTTTATGATGAGTTTCTTCTTTTGCTTTAAGTTCTTGCTCTTTTTTCAGCTTCTCTTTAATTTCTTTTTCTTTTTGACCTTGCTGTGCCACATTTTGCTCTGATAAATAGTTATTGTGAATGCCCATATTTTGTGCTAATGGCGTTTGTTTAAACGTTCCAACTACACCAGCTAATAGGACAATAGCAATTACTGCATTAAGCGCAAGGGATTTTTTGTTCGGATTTTTTCTATCAAATAATAATTGTAGTACAATGATCCCGATTGCTGCCGCTAACGTAGCACCAATTGAGCCCATTCCTACTTTCGTACCGACCTGAATTAATGAGTAAATCATTAAAAACGATGGAATCCAATATAAAACGTGTTTCCAGCTCTTTGTCTTTTGAATAGAATATAGTACCACAATAGGGAAAATAATAGCTAAGATTGAACCTAGTTCATTCCCTGCATAGAACCAACCTCGAGAACCTACCTTCATCCATTCATAACTACCAAAGTCAGTAGATGTTGAAATAGAAATAACCATAATTGCGTTAATGATTAATGTAGAATATACAATACTATTTCGAACCTTATCACTAATATTAACTTTCTTTTTCAATGATTTTAAAGCTAAAATGTATGAACCCAGCATGATATATATATATAATGCTTTCGCAACGAATTTAACTTCTTCACCAAGTACAATAGGATCCTTAACTAGTTTGTTATTAATAAATCCTACCCCTAAAACTCCGGCTAATAATATAAGATAAATTAAAAACTTTCTATTTTCCTTCTCTTTTGCCTGAATTAAAATGTAAATACCACCAACAGCCATAATAAGGAATCTTACTAAAATTCCAACGGTAGCACTTGATTTTAATAAAGTGATGCTAAGAGACGTTAATAAATCTAAAACAGGCTGTAAAATAATAAAAAAGAGCAAAAACCGCTCAAATCTAACCCTAGCTTGATTTGCTAACATTCCAAGACCTCCATACAAAATCTTAACATTATCTTTTAATCATAACTTTTTATCATTCAAACACACCTAGCAATTATAACATAACTCATATTCAAATCGAGAACTATTTTTCCAGCTAAAACTAGCCAGGACAAGTATTAATCAGTAATAGAAATTACTGTCCTTTCGCTATACTCCCTATTTTTACAAAAACTATCTAACAACCATCCCCTTATTTTTGTCAGTATATACATATTTTTTTATCATTTTATACAGATGTAAACAACATACCTAACATTGTAACATTTCACCAATTAGGTAACACCAAAAAAATGTAAAATTAATCTTTTCATATCTTCTTCAAATTACTTTATAGCTATTTTCCAAACATTTTCAAACGCTTTCTTTATGTATTTTATCCGTTTTTCTACATGTAGCGAAAAGTAATTGTTATTTCCAATACTTTAGTGTATATTTTTTCTCTGGAACATCTTTAAGAGGAAGGGATTAAGGCCATGTTATTAATCGATATATTTACGTTTCTTGGCATTATCGCCGCTGCCATTTCTGGTACATTAGTTGGTTTAAAAAAAGATTTAGATTTATTCGGTGTCCTTTGTTTAGCTGTAGCTACTGCGCTCGGCGGCGGTATTATTCGTGATATTATGATCGGTAACCTGCCTCCCGTCGCATTTGTTAAACCCATTTACTTTTTCGTAAGCGTATTATCAGCATTATTTACTTGTATGTTTTTTGAGCGTATCAATAAACTTCAAGTTGTTATTATGCTTTCAGATGCTGTTGGCTTAGGCGTTTTTACAGCTATTGGTGCAAATGCGGCAATGTCACATCATGTTGACGCCTCATTTTTAGTTGTTTCAATGGGAGTCATTACAGGTATTGGAGGCGGTATTTTACGTGACATTTGCGCTCAAGATATCCCCTACGTCTTCCGAAAAGAAATTTACGCAATCGCTTCTATTTTAGGGGCAATTAGTTTCCTAATCACATATGCAATGGGGGCACACGTATTGGCTTTCTATGTTTGTTTATTGGTAACTTTCATTATTCGTGTTGTCACTGTCATATATAATGTACATTTCCCAGTTTTCTTTAAAACACATGCTAAAATTAATAAAGGTCATTAAGAGAATTCTATATGGAATTCTCTTAATTTATATACTATTCTACACACTAATATAGAGTAATTGTATATAAATATATATAATTATATTAGAACTAAAAAATAAAAACGCTTTACAAACAAGGGGGAAGAACGATGCTTGGGGTTTTTAAAAAACATAACAATAAAACAAACGTAAGTATACTTGAATTAAGTAAGAATCAACAAATCACTTTTAACGTTCCTACTAATTCTGAACTGAAAATTCAAATGGATATGCTACATATTTCAAAAGAAGATTTACAAATCGTAAAGGTACTACAGCCTTTTATTTATGAAGAAATTGATTGGATTACTGAAAAATTCTATTCCAATATTACAAAACAGCCTAATTTAATTACGATTATCGAACGTTATAGCTCTATTCCAAAACTAAAGCAAACTTTAAAAACACATATAAAAGAATTATTTAGCGGAGATATGCATGAAGACTTTATTGAACAACGTGTTAGAATTGCAAAAAGACATGTACAAATTGGGTTACATAGAAAATGGTATACTGCCGCTTATCAAGAATTATTCCGCTCTATCATGAAGATTTTAAAAACGAAAATTACAACAATTGACGATTTTTCTTATTCTATAAACGTAATAAACAAATTACTTACTCTTGAACAAGAACTCGTTATTGCGTCTTATGAATCTGAATATGAAAGAATGCAAAAAGAACTTGAAAAAGAAAAAGAAATAACAGCTATGACCATTACGCATATTGCAACAGAACTAGCATCTGTATCTGAAAAAACAAGTGCTTCTATTCAGCAGTTAACCGCTAAATCTGAAACGATTGTAGAAATTGCTAAAACAGGTACGTCATTAGCTACAACATCAGAAGAAAAAGCAAATAAAGGTAAAGAACAATTAAATGAGCAAAATAAACGAATGGAATACATTCAAACGAACATGGAAACGATTATTACAGATACACATGAACTTCTCGATATTTCTAACAAAATTAACGAAATTATAGATATTGTAAAATCAATTGCCGAGCAAACAAATTTACTCGCACTAAACGCTGCAATTGAATCTGCGCGTGCTGGGGAATTTGGCAAAGGCTTTTCTGTTGTAGCTGGAGAAATTAGAAAGTTATCAGAGCAAACGAAAGAATCTATATTTAACGTTACAAAGCTCGTTGAAAAAACAAATGAACAGATTGTTCGTGTCTCTTCTTCCGTGAAACAAATTAGCTCTCTCGTATCTGAAGGAACTGATAGTATGTCTGCAACGGATCAATACTTCCAAGAAATCGTAAAAGACATGTCTAACTCAAAAGAACAGAATAAAAAAATTGAAAATGAGTTAGAAACCATTTCACAAGTAATGAAAGGAATTCAAGACGATTCCTCAAAAATGGCTCTAACAGCTGATAGTTTACAACTAGAACTGAACCGATAGAGCGATTACAGTAGCGATTTTTTATCTCTACTAGCTCTTAGTATTCATCTTCCATCAAAAAAAGAATCCAAATTGGATTCTTTTTATTTTCTAAAGAATATTTTTTGACAATACACATAACTCATATAAACACCAAAGCTTTGCAAAATAAACAATGCTGGCACAATAAGATTATAATATGCCATATCGACTTGGAAGAGCTTTAACAATACGTATCCGCTAATTAACAATAAGAACAACATATATCCCTCGTTTTGTTGTTTCTTAATAAGGAAGTGTAATAGAGCTATAGTCATAAATAATGTTACCGCTATATATATCAGTTTTTCACATTTAAAAAGAATAGAATTTATTCCCTCATCTGAAAACTGATTTATCACCGGTTCTAAAAGTTTAAATCTTTCTCCCTCAATCTCTTTTAACTTTTGATCAATATGCTCTGTTACACTTTGATTTTTCGATACTTTTTCCTCACGTTGCGTTTTTCCAATTAAGACAGATTGAACATACGTCTCATTCGTAATCGTATATTGTGACAGTCCCATTGTCTTAATTCCATAATTCACACTAAAATGAGCACTATAAAACAGAATAAGTATCCCTATCGTCTTTAGTAACACTTTTTGTTTCGTTGCTGATTGAAACACTTCAATTAATAATACATATATCGTGATAAAAATAAGAAGAAATAATCCCATTGGGAAAATCATATTACTACATGCAAATAAAATCGCTGAAAACACCCACATATAAGGATGATCTAATCCTTTATATAAAAGTATGTAGCAAGCAAAATAAAATAAAAACATTGCAAGTGACTCAGGAGTTAATACGGAACTCATGAATATATTTGGAATATACAGAGCATAAAATGTGGAAGCAATACGACCGCATTCTTCTCCAAAAACCATTGCCGCAATACGATAAATAAAAAGTGCAGTTCCTGCGCAAAATAACACATTAAATAGTTGTAAAGCAAATAATGTATTACCAAATATACGAATAATTACTGACTCATATATAATAAACGGCAAATGAGTTATATTCCCTATATTATTACCAATTGCAATCTCCTTTGCAGACTCATACATCATTTTCATATCACCAATTATTGGAGCATCTACAAATAACAGCATACTAAGCCTCACAAGTATAGATACACTTATAAGAAAAATAAGAAATTGTTTGTCTGTAAAACGATATTGTAAAATTGATGCCACTAACAAAATGAGTATGACGAAAATTGCCAATATGATTGTTACACTTGTTGTACTTCCTCCAAAAAATTGCTTACTTGTCTCAAATGCTGTCCAACAACTATAAACAAAAAATGCGAGCATCGCACCAATCGTAATTTTATTGAAGAAAGATGAAAAATTTGTTTGTATATGATTCATATGTCCATTGCACCTCTATTTCCATTCATAACAAAACGATTCTATCATGAATGGGTACACGGCTGATAGGGAATTTCTATGACAAATACATAGTCATTACTTTTTACTTGCAATGTAAGCGAATCCTCTTTTACACTACATTTTAGATAAAATAAATTTTCTTTCAGTTACATGAATACAAATACAGAAGTTTAAATAATCCTCTTTTGGAATACGCTTTACTTTATTAAATATCTAATATGAGTAATCCACTTACACATATTATTCTGATTGAAAACAGACTATAGGGGCTGAATATATGGAAAAGAAATTCATGCGAGAATCAAAAGCAATTAAAACAACACGTGTTTTTCCTAACGATTTAAATAATCACCAAACACTTTTTGGAGGGAAATTATTAGCAGAAATTGATAGTATTGCTTCAATTGCGGCTGCAAGACATAGTCGTAAACATTGCGTAACAGCATCTATTGATTCAGTTGATTTTTTAACCCCAATTCACCAAGCTGATTCTGTTTGTTATGAAGCATTTGTATGTTATACAGGGAAATCTTCAATGGAAGTTTTCGTAAAAGTAATCGCAGAAAATTTATTAGCAGGCGAGCGTAGAATTGCCGCCACTTGCTTCATTACATTTGTGGCAATAAAAGATGGAAAACCTTCGTCCGTACCACAAGTACTTCCTGAAACTGAGGAAGAACATTGGTTACACACAACCGGTTCAGAACGCGCGGAAAATAGAAAAAAAGGACGTTTAAAAAGTAAAGAAATGGCTGAGGTTTTAACTTTAAATAAACCTTGGAATATTTAATACGATACTCTTCCATATACATGCATAGGTTCTTTCTTCCTTGCATGTATTTTTTATACAAAATATTCTCTCTTATCCTTTTATTCTCAATCTGTTCTCTTAAATCATGCACCAGCTTTTCCTTTATTTTGTTATACTGTTAATGGTATATTAAATAAAGTTCGTTTAAAAATAACCATAATATGATTAAGTATATAAGGGATGGTGCGGTAATGACTATTGAAGTACCAATTTCAATACCAAAAACGTTAATTATTATTCCAGCGTATAACGAGGAAGAAGCAATTGCAGATACATTAACAAGATTATTAAAACTAAAACAGCATTTTACTGGATTAAGCATTTGCGTTATTAATGATGGATCACACGATAAAACAGCTCAAATCGTAAAAGAATTTCCTGTTCACCTTGTGAATTTACCCTATAATCTAGGTATTGGCTCAGCTGTACAAACTGGATATAAATACGCATATGAGAATGGATATGATATTGCGATTCAGTTCGATGCTGATGGACAACATAACCCAGATGATTTATATAAAATTATAAAGCCTATCGCTGAAGATGAATGCGATATGGTACTAGGGTCACGTTTTACAGAAAAAACAGCATATAAAGGTAGTATTTCCAGAAGAATCGGTATTTTTTATTTTACTGCCCTATTGAAAGTACTAACAAAACAAACATTTATGGATCCAACTTCTGGATATCGTGCTATCAATCGAGAAGTAATTACAATTTTTGCACACAATTATCCAAAAGATTATCCAGAACCAGAAGTTCTTATTCATTTAAAAAAGAAAAAACTTCGCATTAATGAAATATCTGTAAATATGCAAGAGCGACAAGGTGGACAATCTTCTATCACACCTTTTAAATCTGCATATTACATGATTAAGGTAAGTCTTGCTATATTGATGCAAAAAATCGTGAAAGGTTGATAATAAATGCCTATAATTACCTTTTCATTCATCTTTATTTTATTATTATTATTATTAATTATTAATTCTATTCGTCGCGGAACTTTAGAAACGAAATATGCTGTTTTATGGATTTTCGTTTGTATTGCAATGGCTATTTTAAGTTCTACCGATAAAATTATAAACTGGATTGGAAAACTATTAAAAGTAGAATACCCCCCTTCCATTTTATTTTTATTTGGATTATTATTCTGTTTCATCTTAATTTTTGACCTAACAAGAAAAATTTCTAAACAACATCATCAACTTGTAACATTAACGCAAGATTATGCGTTACTAAAGCAAAAATTAAATGCAACTGAGCCAGACAAAGACTAATCTAATAGTTCAAAGCCAATATAAAAAACCTCTTAATTTATTTCAAAAATTAAGAGGTTTTTTATTCTCAATAATCATTTATTCCCCTTCACAATCGTTCCGATAAATATACCCTACTTACTAACTAAGTAAAAATAGTATAAATAAGAATTTCTATGCAATAAACATATTAAAGCCGTTTGAAATACGAGAATTAACCATAAGCCACCACCTTTTTAATAGAAAGTTGATTTACAAAGTTTATATGCGTTAAAATTATACAGATGTTCTTGTAATCTTCTTCCTTTCAAAAGGCTTGTATATATGGTGCAAGACATAAAAAACTTGAGGAGATAAAAATTCTATGATGGAACAAAAACAACTTGTTTCTGTTGTCATACCTCTGTATAACACGGAAAAATATATTGAAGAAACGATGCAGTCAATATTAGATCAAACATATAAAAATATCGAAATTGTAATTGTAGATGATGGGAGTAAAGATCAGTCACCTTCTATCGTAAAAAATCTTGCTGAAAAATACCCAGGGCAAGTAAAATACGTTCATCAAAAAAACCAAGGCGTTTCAGTAGCCCGTAATACAGGTATAGAAAATGCTAGCGGAGAATATGTCGCTTTCCTTGATAGCGATGACTTATGGCATCCAACTAAAATTGAGAAGCAAGTCGAAAGTATGCATAAAAACGAAATGGACGCGTGCTATTGTGGTTATATGAATTTCTACGAAGAAACAGGCGAGAAGGTTGAACATACAACAAACTTTGTTAAAGGTGATATGACAAAAGCATTCCTAACACATCAAGTTGTTGCTCAAACAAGTACTTGGATTTTCAAAAAATCTATCGTAATAGATCATAACATTCGTTTTACACCAGGATGTAGTTGGGGCGAAGACTTGGAGTTTTTATTTAAACTTATGAGTGTGACAAATGTATGCTATGTCGATGAATACTTAACATATTACAGAATCTTATCAGAAGGAAATCTTTCTTCTAAATATAAAGATTATGAATTAAAAACGGCAAAAGAGCTGGAAGTATTCAATCGTATGAAAGACTGGGTACATAATAAATCTCAAGATTTCATTACAAAAGACCCTCAGTCACTTATTGAGATTCTTGAGACTTATTTATTTCCTTATACAGTCATCAATAACTCTTGTATATATATTAAAGAAAACTCTCAATTAGATAAATCACAAGTTCAATTAATCAAGAAAGATATAAAGAAATATTGCCGTAAAATCTATTCAAAGAATGGAAAGCGTAGTAAAAAACTATATGCAATGCTTTGGTTTGTACGACTTAAATTTCTGTTTTCTTAAACTGAAAATATAACGATACTCTCTTTCTGTGAACAAATTAAAATTACAAATAGGACAAGCTAACCGGGTCCTAAAGAATAGAAAGGTCTTTTCTCATGAAAACAAATAAAATTCTAAAAAATGCATCCTACCTCTTTGTAGGAAACATTACTGTTCGTTTTGTACTGGCTATTGCAACAATTCTCTTTGCAAGATATGTTTCACCAGATGAGTACGGGATGTTTACAGTTGCATTAGCAGTTTCCGCTGTCATTTGCTATTTTACGGATGCAGGTTTGACACATACGTTTATGCGTGAAGGAACAAGAAGCAACGCGAACATTAGCGTATTAATAAGCAGTTATTTACGAATTCGTTTAGTATTAGCTATCGTAATTTCTGTGCTCTTCGCCATTTTCGCTCAGTTCTTCTACACTGATGCTTACTTACGTGCCATGGTATATTGGGTCGTACTACCAACTATGTTTGGAGCTACTTTACAAGGGGTTGGGATGGCCTATTTCCAAGTAACAGAGCGTATGCAATTCACAGCGATTATTTCTGTACTACAAGGTGTGACGGCCGCAGCTGCTCTTCTGCTAGGGATGTCATTTAAATGGTCACTTATGATGGTTGCTGCTATGTACGGAATATCTAGCCTTGTAACAGGAGTCATTGCCTTTATAATGACAATCCGCTATACAACAATTCATAAGGGTTGGAATAAAGGCATTTTAGATCAATTACTTATTTTCACAGTCAATGGCGTTATCATTATGCTTTTACCGCAGTTAGGTCCTATTATCTTAGAAAAAGTTTCAACGAAAGCACAAGTTGGATTCTTTGGGGCTGCCTATAAAATACCTGCTGTACTTTACCAAATACCTGGTGTAATTGCAGCAGCCTTTTATCCAAAATTGTTTGCTTTTGGAAACGAAAATAATATTGATGAACATAGAAAGCTATCTCAATTCGAATTAAAGCTTATGTCTTTCTTAGGGATGGGAATTTCTATCCCGTTTATTGCCGATCCAAGTTTTTGGATTGTAACTCTATTAGGTGAAAAATATGCACCAGCTGGTGATGCCCTTGCAATTTTAGCCTTTATGGTCATTTTACAATCTATCAACTATCCGCTTGCTGATAATTTAACAACAGCTGGTCAACAATGGAAACGTGCAACAACTATGGCAATTGGATTAGCTGTCGCTATCATAAGTTACATCATATTAGGTAGCCAATTTGGAATGATGGGAGCTGCTGTAGCTGCTATCCTCACTGAGATTACATTATTAATCGGATTTTCATTATTCGTTCGTAAAGGATTTTCATTACTATTCAAAGGAATAATATTCAATACACTAGCATTTATAATTAGTTATGCAATATACCGCACAGTACTAATTAGCTTACCACCACTAGTAGCTTTAGTACTTACTGGTATATTGTATGGCATTATTGGCCTTGCAATTGATCCACAAATACGTGGATTAATTTTAGGGTTTGTAAATAAAAAGCTAGGTAGATAAACAATAACAAGGCAAGCTTCTAAATTGTAAATAGAAGCTTGTTTTTTACTTATATACAATTCCCCTTCATAATAAAAGGTTCTAGGTACAACCCCAATATATTTCTCGTACTTCTCTCCACTTAATACAACTGATTTTTCCGTCAAATATAGTATTTCCACAAATTCATTGATCTGCTTATCAAACAGATCAATGAACTAGATCATTCCTCTTTTTACAGTTATTATTCGTTTTGTATATCCCGTTAATTCCCGTATGTGTTAAATCAATTCCTCACCTGTAATGGCACCATAACCTGATATGTTCCAATTTTGTCCATAGGCCTCGTCATGTGAAGCTAATTCAACTATTGCTTTTGCACCATCTGGTGTAAAAATATATTCACGGGCAATCTTTTTATCTTCAACAAAGCTAGACATTTTATTTGCAAGTATTCCTTTTAATGTATGATGGACAAGTGTGTTTTCTGCATTTGGACCATAAAAGTCTGGGAAATGAGCAATAAACATTCGTACATTAGCTTGTTTTGAAAATATATACATTTTGAAATGATGGCATTATATGAAAGAATTTAGTATCATGATTCAAGGTACTATTTCAAGTTGGACGGAGGATACTATGAGCTTATTAACAGTTGAAAAATTAGGACATACATTTGGCGATCGTACATTATTTAAAGATGTATCTATGCGATTACTAGCAGGTGAGCACGTTGGATTAGTTGGTGCAAACGGTGTTGGTAAATCAACATTCATGAATATCATTACTGGTCAGCTTATTCATGACCAAGGTCGTGTAGAATGGACACCGGGCACACATTACGGTTACTTAGATCAACATACGGTTTTAACGCCTGGACGTACAATTCGTGACATACTAGCGGATGCATTTTTACCGCTATTTGAAAAGGAAAAAGCTTTAAATGAAGTTACAGAAAAAATGGGAACTGCTACACCAGAAGAACTAGAAGAACTTCTTGAGCAAATGGCAGAAATACAAGATGCACTTGAAGCAGGTGGTTTCTATTTATTAGATATGAAAATTGAAGAGGCTGCACGTGGTCTTGGAATTGATGCAATTGGTTTAGATCGTGATGTTTCAGCACTAAGCGGTGGACAACGTACAAAAGTATTGCTTGCAAAGCTATTACTTGAACAACCAGAAGTGTTATTACTTGATGAGCCTACTAACTATTTAGACGTTGAACATATTCATTGGTTAACAAATTATTTAAAAGAATACCCACATGCATTCTTATTAATTTCTCACGATACGGAATTTATGAACAAATGTGTTGATGTTATTTTCCATCTAGAATTCACAAAAATGACACGCTATACAGCGACATATGAAAAATTCCTAGAACTAGCAGAAATCAATAAAAATCAACATATAAACGCTTATGAAAAGCAGCGCGAGTTTATCAAAAAGCAAGAAGATTTCATTGCAAAGAACAAAGCCCGTTATTCAACAACAGGTCGTGCAAAGAGTCGTCAAAAACAACTTGATCGCATGGAACTTATTGATCGCCCGGAAACAGCAATTAAACCTGAATTCTCATTTAAAGAAAGTCGTGCAAGTAGTCGCTTCGTCTTTGAAGGTGAAAATGTAGAAATTGGATATACACATCCGCTACTACCAAAGCTATCAATGACAATTGAACGCGGTGAAAAAATTGCTATCGTTGGATGTAATGGTGTTGGTAAATCAACGTTACTAAAAACAATTTTAGGTAAAATTAAACCTTTAAGTGGTAAAACAAGTCTTGGTGACTTCTTAGAGCCAGCATACTTTGAGCAAGAAGTTAAAGCTGATAATATAACACCAATTGATGATGTATGGAATACATTCCCTGGCCTAGACCAGCATCAAATTCGTGCGATGTTAGCAAAATGCGGATTAAAAAATGAACATATTTCTCGCCCGTTAAGTCAATTAAGTGGTGGAGAACAAGCAAAGGTTCGTTTATGTAAGCTAATGGGTGAAGAAAGTAACTGGCTACTATTTGATGAGCCGACAAACCATCTTGATGTTACAGCAAAAGCGGAACTTAAGAAGGCTATGAAAGCATATAAAGGAACAATTCTTCTTGTATGTCACGAACCGGACTTTTATGAAGATTGGATTACAAAGGTTTGGAACATAGAAGAATGGGCACAACAAAACTCTTAATTACCTAACCTGCCCTTTATACTGTAACTTAACGTACAAAGGGCAGTTAAGTTGAATCAGTAATAAATTTTGATAAGGGGTTTTCAAATATAATGGAAAGTACGTTCTCTCTCAAACTTAATACGTTTTTTGTGAAAATTTTATTAGTACTATGTCTAATTATTTCTGGTGCTATCACATGGCATTCGGTAGCAGTGATTAAAGAACATGATGATACTCGCCTCTTAGTTTTAGTACCAGTCCTTATTCTAATAGGTCTTGTATTTTTACTTTTTGGCTATATTTCGAATAAATATATGTCAAAATTGGCATTTTCTATCTCACTAATCATTTTGACTTTTTCTATTCGATTAATTTGGGTGCTCAATATTCAAACTCCTGTAGAAACAGACTTTGCAATGATGTACCATAGCGCTATACAAGCTGCTAAAGGAGACTTTAGTTTCGCACAAAATACTTATTATACTTCATGGGTTTACCAACTTGGATTTACAATGTACCAAGCCTTTATTATTAAGTTATTTGGCGAAGGGACGTTTCTCTTAAAATTTTTAAATATAATCTATTGTACAGGAACAACATTACTAATTTATAAAATAACTTCTTATATATTTAATGAGTGGTCTGGACGAATAGCTGGATTACTATATGCATTTTATATCCCAAGTATTGTATTGAGTTCTGTACTAACAAATCAACACCTTGCTGTATTTTTATTTTATCTAGGCTTCTATTTATTAATTACAAAAGGCCTAAGCAATAAGTATACGTGGATTTTTATAGGGGCTATCCTAGCTTTAGGAGACATCATGCGTCCACTTGGTGCTATAATCTTAATTGCAATAACTATATATGTCTTTTTGCAAGGTATATTAGGAAAATCAAGAAAAGAAATTTTTACTTCTGTAAAAAAACTTGGTGGCATTTTGATTGTATTTTTCCTTTTACATCAAATTGTAAGTTATTCATTTATATATTCCGGAATCACACAATACCCTCTATCTAATCGTGATCCGCTTTGGAAATTCACAGTAGGATTTAATCATGAAACAAAAGGTGGCTATTCTGGTACAGATGCGGAATATATTATGTCCCTTAAACTTGGCGAAGAACGAACTGCGGCTCAAAAAAAGCTAATTCAAGAGCGACTATCTGATCCACAGAAGGTTTTATCTTTATTTGGGGATAAATTTGTACTCATGTGGGCAGATTATGACTCCGCACCATTATGGAGCCTAGTAACATTGGAAAAGACAGATAAGGATATGGTGTCATTAAAAGAGGATCTTACAAAATATGAAAAGTATATGTATACTGCCGCTATGATATTTAGCACATTATCACTCCTTTATCTCATCCTAACTAAACAAAATAAAACACATTACACTCTATTTTTATTACTAATAATCGGTTATGTAGCTATTCATTTCTTAATCGAATACCAAACAAGGTACCGATACTTCATTATCCCTAGCTTTACAATAATTCAAGGCTACGGAATATATATTTTTTATAGTCTAATATCGAAAAAGAAATTCTCATAAAAAGAAAATAAGAAAATACCTTTCAAAATATTTATAATTGCCCTCAATTTTACTTATAATTTACATTTTGAGGGCAAATTTTTTATGATTAATTTCATTTAAAACTTGAAAATATGGTATAATTTTTATTTGTTGTATATGAATAACACTTCTATATTTTTTGTTTTACTTATATATTATTATAAACATGAGGATATTATTATGGAAAAACTCTTAAAGTTTGGCTTAGTAGGGATCTTTAATACACTCATTACAATTATTAGCTTTTGGATATTATTAAAATTCGGTATGAACTACCTTATTGCGAATACCATTGCCTATTCAATTGGTGTTGCCAATAGCTACTATTGGAATAAAAATTGGGTGTTTAAACCTAATAATAAAGGTAAAGGCTCGTCAATGTTCTTTAAATTTCTAACTGTAAATTTAATTGTATATGCTTTTAATACATTATGTTTATTTATATTAGTAAATAAACTTACCTTTAATGCATTAATTGCACAGATCTTCGCAATTGGTTTCGGAATGGTTATAAATTTTGTCCTTAATAAAATTTGGACATTCAACCAAACTAAAAAGGTGACTAATTAAATTTGAACAACTTATTAAAAATACGGAGGATGCAACATGCAAAAATTAATTTCGGTTGTAGTTCCTATGTACTTCGAGGAAGAAGTAGCACAAGAATGTTATAACCGTTTAAAGTCCGTTATGCTTCAAAATAACATTAATTACGAGTTTGTCTTTGTAAACGACGGTAGTACAGATCGCACAATGGAAATCTTATCTGAGATTGCAGCAAATGATTACCGTACAAAAATTGTTAATTTCGCACGTAACTTTGGTCACCAAGTAGCTGTTACAGCTGGTATTGCTGCCGCAAAAGGTGATGCTATTGTAATTATAGATGCAGACTTACAAGATCCACCTGAAGTTATTCCTGAACTTATTGCAAAATGGGAAGAAGGATATGAAGTTGTTTATGCAAAACGTAAGCAACGTAAAGGTGAAACTTGGTTCAAACTTTTAACAGCTAAGTATTTCTATAAGTTCTTAAACTACATGTCTGATATCGATATCCCAAAAGATACTGGTGATTTCCGAATCATCGACCGTAAAATAGCTGATGTTTTCAATCAAATGACTGAGCGAAATCGCTTCATCCGCGGTATGATGTCTTGGGTTGGCTTCCGCCAAACGTATGTTGAATATGAACGTGATGAGCGCTTTGCTGGTGAAACAAAATACCCATTAAAGAAAATGATTAAATTTGCATCTGATGGCATTATTGCATTTTCGACAAAGCCATTACGCATCGTTATGTCTTTAGGTTTATTATCAGTTCTTATTTCTATAATTGTCTTACTATATACAGTTACTGTGAAAGTCTTTGGACATGGAACGCAAACAGGTTGGGCGTCTATTATGGTTGCTATTACATTCTTTAGCGGTATTCAATTACTTGGTCTTGGAATCGTTGGCCAGTATATTGCTCGTATTTATGACGAAAGTAAAAACCGTCCGATTTATATCGTAAAAGAAACAATTAACATTGATGAAGAAGAGACTGCACTGCAAAAAGAAAAAGTGAATGCATAATAAAAAGGTAACAATGAAAACTATCATTGTTACCTTTTTATATTGTAATAGCTCATAAGCCTCAAACGAAATTCTTTTAAAGTTGGATATGCCTTTAAATTAAACAACATCCCTTGGATAACCGGAATTCTTGGATTTTGCATCCTCATTTCTGCCTCCAAAACATCTAATGTAACAAGCAATTCCTCATCTTCTAATTGATCCGCTAAAGTACGTTTAAACACAATAATTTCTTTTAAAAAATGTTCCTTAACCTGCTCCTTAATAAGCTCTGATTTACAAAGAAATTCTCCAAGCTTTTCTTCATGTAACACAGGTTCTTCTGAAGATTCTACCAATCCATCTACTAAATGATCCACTCTTTTCAAAATAAAAGCAGAGACGTAAGATAAGTCTATTTCTGGCGCTTGTAAAATAATTAGTTCTAAATATCCACGGCATATGCCTTCTACCATAATGACTAAATCCAATAAATATGGCATAACCTTATTACCATAAATAGACAGTAAACTATTCCGATAAAATGCGTGAGACTCTAACTTCATCCGCATCATAAATTCTTCTACTTCTTTATTAAAAGGAATCGCATTTTCCCTTGCATGCATAATAATAAATTCTTTATGCTTTTGTATATCATTAAACTGACAATGCAATTGTTTTGCAAATTTTTCACGTGGCAATAACGACTCTTTTTCAATATCCATCATTTTGTTTTGAATCTTGTCATAGTAATATCGAAGTGTCGCTAATAAAAGTTCCTCTTTTGATTTAAAGTATAAATAAAAGGCTCCCTTAGATATGCCACAAGCTGTCACAATTTCCTGCACTGATGTCGCATTTACACCCTTAGTCGCAAATAACTTCATAGCCATCTCTATAATTAAGCGCTCTTTTTCTTTCATATCATGTCTCTCCTAAATTTAATCTCGCATCTTATTATGAATGTATTATACCATCCCTTTTCATTGACGGCTGACCAATCAGTCAGTTATATTATGTATTAGACTGACCAGTTGGTCAATATAATACAAAGGGAGCGCAAACATGAACAAAATTATTAATTTTTCGTTAAAAAATAAGTTCGCAGTTTGGCTACTAACCATTATCGTTACCATTGCAGGTATTTATTCTGGGCTGAATATGAAGCTGGAAACAATTCCTGATATTACAACACCTGTTGTAACAGTAACCACGGTTTATCCTGGTGCTACACCAGAAGAAGTAGCTGATAAAGTTTCAAAACCGATGGAAGAACAACTGCAAAATTTAAGTGGTGTAAACATTGTTAGTTCATCATCTTTTCAAAATGCATCTTCCATTCAGGTAGAATATGATTTTGATAAAAATATGGAAAAGGCTGAAACAGAAATAAAAGAAGCTCTCGCAAATGTGAAACTGCCAGAAGGCGTAAAGGACCCGAAAGTTTCACGTGTGAACTTCAATGCCTTTCCTGTAATTTCATTAAGCGTAGCAAGTAAAAATGAATCTTTAGCTACCTTAACTGAAAATGTAGAAAAAAATGTTGTTCCAGGATTAAAAGGACTTGATGGGGTCGCATCTGTTCAAATTTCAGGTCAACAAGTAGATGAAGTACAACTTGTCTTCAAAAAAGATAAGATGAAAGAATTAGGTTTAAGTGAAGATACTGTAAAAAATGTAATTAAAGGATCGGACGTATCTTTACCACTTGGTTTATATACATTTAAAGACACAGAAAAGTCAGTTGTTGTAGATGGAAATATTACAACAATGAAAGCATTAAAAGAATTAAAAATCCCTGCCGTTCCTTCATCAGCAAGCGGTCAAAGTAGTCAAAATGCCGGAGCTGGTACACAAGTGCCGCAAATGAATCCAGCCGCTATGAACGGGATTCCGACAGTTACATTAGACGAAATTGCTGACATTAAGGAAGTTGGAAAAGCAGAATCTATTTCTCGAACAAATGGAAAAGAAGCAATTGGAATTCAAATTGTCAAAGCTGCTGACGCGAACACAGTTGATGTTGTAAATGCTGTTAAAGATAAAGTAAAAGAACTTGAGAAAAAATATAAAGACTTAGAGATTATTTCAACATTCGACCAAGGTGCACCTATTGAGAAATCAGTAGAAACAATGCTGAGCAAAGCCATTTTTGGTGCTATCTTTGCGATTGTTATTATTATGTTGTTCCTACGAAATATCCGAACAACATTAATCTCTGTCGTTTCCATACCACTTTCTTTATTAATTGCTGTATTAGTCATCAAGCAAATGGATATTACACTTAACATTATGACGCTCGGAGCAATGACAGTCGCTATCGGGCGCGTTGTGGATGACTCCATTGTTGTTATCGAAAATATTTATCGACGTATGTCGTTATCAGGAGAGAAACTACGCGGGAAAGATTTAATTCGTGAAGCTACAAAAGAAATGTTTATTCCGATTATGTCTTCTACCATTGTAACAATTGCTGTATTTTTACCGCTTGGACTAGTAAAAGGTATGATTGGTGAAATGTTCTTACCATTCGCTTTAACTATCGTCTTCGCTTTATTAGCATCGTTGCTAGTAGCAGTTACAATCGTACCGATGCTAGCTCACTCTTTATTTAAGAAAGAGAGCATGAGAGAAAAAGAAGTACATCATGAAGAAAAACCAAGTAAATTAGCAAATATTTATAAACGCATACTTGCATGGGCTTTAAATCACAAAATTATTACATCAAGTATCGCTATCCTTCTATTAGTTGGTAGTCTTGCACTTGTGCCAATCATTGGTGTAAGTTTCTTACCATCTGAAGAAGAAAAAATGAGCATTGCAACATACAACCCTGAACCAGGTCAAACGTTAGAAGACGTTGAAAAAATTGCAACGAAAGCTGAGAAGCACTTCCAAGATAATAAAAACGTCAAAACAATTCAATTCTCATTAGGTGGCGAAAACCCAATGAGTCCTGGTCAATCAAATCAAGCAATGTTCTTCGTACAATATGATAACGACACGAAAAACTTCGAAAAAGAGAAAGAACAAGTCGTTAAAGATTTACAGAAGATGTCTGGAAAAGGTGAATGGAAAAACCAAGACTTCGGGGCAAGTGGCGGTAGTAACGAAATCAAGTTATACGTTTACGGAGATAGCTCAGAAGACATTAAGCCTGTCGTAAAAGATATTCAAAACATAATGAAGAAAAACAAAGACTTAAAAGATATAGACTCTAGTATTGCAAAAACATACGCAGAATACACTTTAGTCGCAGATCAGGAAAAGCTAAGTAAAATGGGTCTAACGGCTGCACAAATTGGAATGGGACTTTCTAATCAACATGATCGCCCTGTTCTGACAACAATTAAAAAAGACGGTAAAGATATCAATGTATATGTAGAAGCTGAAAAACAAAATTATGAAACAATCGATGACTTAACAAATCGTAAAATTACAACGCCGCTTGGTAATGAAGTGGCTGTAAAAGATGTGATGACTGTAAAAGAAGGAGAAACTTCGAATACAGTGAAACACCGCGATGGCCGTGTTTATGCGGAAGTAAGTGCAAAACTAACATCTGATGACGTTTCAAAAGCATCAGCCGCAGTTCAAAAAGAAGTAGATAAAATGGATCTTCCTTCTGGCGTAGATGTTTCTATGGGAGGCGTTACAAAAGATATTGAAGAATCATTCAAGCAACTTGGCTTAGCGATGTTAGCTGCGATTGCTATTGTATACTTCGTTCTTGTCGTTACATTTGGCGGTGCTCTTGCACCATTCGCAATTTTATTCTCGCTACCATTTACAATCATTGGAGCTCTTGTTGCCTTATTAATCTCTGGTGAAACGTTAAGTGTCTCTGCAATGATCGGTGCCCTTATGTTAATCGGTATCGTTGTAACAAACGCAATCGTGCTTATCGACCGCGTTATTCATAAAGAAAATGAAGGTCTATCAACACGTGAAGCTTTATTAGAGGCTGGTGCAACACGCCTTCGCCCGATTTTAATGACTGCAATTGCAACAATCGGTGCTCTTATCCCGCTCGCATTAGGATTTGAAGGTAGCGGCTTAATTTCTAAAGGACTTGGTGTAACAGTAATTGGTGGATTAACAAGTTCAACATTATTAACACTTCTTATTGTTCCAATCGTTTATGAAGTATTAAGCAAGTTTAAAAAGAAAAAAGTAAAATAACAAAAAAATAACCTCGCTAACTGCGAGGTTATTTTTTATTTCCAAACAAGATTAGGAAATCACCATAGCCTTCTTTTTCTAATTCCTCTTTTGGAATAAATCGAAGAGCTGCTGAATTTATACAATAGCGAAGTCCATTCGGTCCTGGACCATCTGGAAATACGTGCCCGAGATGTGAATCTCCTTCCTTACTTCTCACTTCTGTACGCGTCATATTATGACTCACATCCATTTTTTCCTTCACACTAGCTGACATAACTGGCTTCGTAAAACTAGGCCATCCACATCCACTATCAAATTTATCTAGAGAAGTAAACAAAGGTTCACCTGAAACGATATCTACATAAAGACCTTCTTCTTTATGATTCCAATACTCATTTCGAAATGGTGGTTCTGTACCATTTTCCTGTGTTACATAAAATTGCATCTCATTCAGTTTTTCCTTTAAATGAGCATTATCCTTTGGCCAATGTTGCTTAATAAACGCATCTCGCCCTGAGCCCTTACGGTATAACTCGTAGCGGAATTCATTTTTCTTATGATATCCTTGGTGATATTCCTCTGCGGGATAAAACGTAGCAGCTGGCAATATTTTTGTCGCAATCGGCTTTGAAAAGCGCCCACTCCTTGCAAGCCCTTCTTTTGAAGCCTCTGCTTTTTTATGTTGTTCTTCATTATGATAAAAAATCACTGTTTCGTAAGACTGTCCGCGATCGTGGAATTGCCCACCTACATCAGTCGGATCAATTTGTCTCCAATATATATTTAATAACTCTTCATACGGCATTTTATTTGCATCAAATGTAATTTGTACTGCCTCATAATGTCCCGTCGTTTCTGAACATACTTCTTTATATGTTGGATTCTCTTTATGACCACCTGTATAGCCAGAAACAACCTTTATAATTCCTTCCATCTCTTCAAATGGCGAGACCATACACCAGAAGCACCCTCCAGCAAATGTAGCTAATTCTACCTTTTCATTTACAGCCATTCTTTCACCCCTATTCTATCTTCTCCTTACAGTATGGCATAAGAAACATCATGTTATAAAAGAAAAAGCATCGAACATCGATGCTTTTTTCTCTTCACTTTATTTTTTCCCAGCGTCCTTCTCCATTTCATCACTTGTCACATCTAAGACATCTAATAAGAAAATGAAGATTGGAATACCGATAATTAATCCCCATACACCTAAGAAGTGTTCCGAGAAGATTAATACCATAAACGTATAGAAAATTGGTAAGTTTGTTTTTTGCGACATAAACTTCGGATTTAACACGTAACTTTCAAGCGCATGAATGACTGTTACGATAACTAAAATATAAACAACGTACATAATACCGCCGATATTGTAAGCAATCATACAAAGCGGGAATAACGAAATGATAACCCCAGCTACTGGAATTAAACCAAGTAAGAAGATCATTAACGCTAAACCTAATAATTGTGGGAATCCTAATATCCATAATGCAATAACGGATAAAACGCAGTTAACAACTGCAATTAAAAATTGTGCTTCGATTACTTTTCCGAATGAACGTGCAAATTTCTTACCGAAGTACTCGATTTCAGTATAGAAAATTGCAAGTCTGCTCTCTTTAAATTTTGCAGTAAAAGCAACGATACGAGCTTTCTCCAATAAGAAAAATAAACTTAAAATTAAAGAAAGTAACACTTGAAGGCCAAATTTCCCAACATTCGTAATCGATTTATACAAAATGTCAACGCCTTGTCCTACATACTTCGAAAGTTCCATATGATTAACAGCATTAACTGCATACTTAATTAATTCACTGTCCGGTGGGTTTCTTAAAAATACGTTAAATTGATAAATCAATTGTGAAATTTGTATCGTTAATACTGGTAAATATTTAAATAGCGTAATAGCAATTCCGCCAATTAACATAACATATAGAAATGCTATAATGAGCTTTCGATTAATGGGCATAAAGTGGTCTAATTTGCGAGAAATAAACTTTTGGAATCGATCCATTAAATACGTAAGAATAAACGTAATTAATATTAAATTCAACATACTTTGCAGCCCATATAATACGAGAGCAAGTATTACTAATACGAGTAACCTCTGAAATCCTTTGCTTTGAAACAGGTTTTTTATTTGCATAATCGACGAGTACTCTCTCCTGTCCTATAAAGTAAAACGTTAATAAGTAGATTTTTCTCTCTTTTCTACTTTTAATTATTCATTCATATTAAGATTTTTATAAGCTCATTATACGCCTACCTTAGCAGATCTATAGTAGCTTACTTCTTATTTTACAATACAATGACCTAATTCAAAACGTATTCTACACAGTATTAATGAAGATTTAAGGAAACTTACATTTTTTCAAAATAGGTCTTACCACTACTGTAACATAAAAAGCAAGCTATCAGTAGAAATCTGTCCTACAAATAGCTTGCTTTTCTCATTTTTTAAGTAAGTTTTACTATCCAATGAATGGCATGAACATCGGTATGACAACTACCGTTACAACTCCAACTACTGTTACAGCAATACTTGCCATAGCTGCCTCTACTTCACCCATTTCAATTCCTACTGCCACTCCTAATGCATGACCTGCTGTTCCCAGTGCTAAACCTTTTGCAATTGGATGTTTCACTCTAAATGTTTTTAAGAATAACGCTCCTAATGCGTATACGATAACTGCGTTAAAGATTACTGCAAACGATGTAATTGCTGGTATACCACCAATACTTTCAGAGATTGGTAACGCAATTGCTGTTGTTGCCGCTTGTGGTAACATTGAATTCATTACTGCTGTATCTAGGCCAATTGCTTTTGCAACAATGAACACGACAATTACTGAACAAATAGATCCAACCACGATAGCTGATAAAATTTGCCACCAATATTTTTTCAACTTATCCACTTGTTTATATAATGGAATTGCAAACGCGATTGTTGCTGGCTCTAAGAAAAAGCTAATCATTTTTCCACCAGTATTATATTCTTCGAAAGTAAAGTTACCTACTTTTAAAAAGACAATCCCTAATACCATCGCTACGAATAATGGTGTGAATAAGAAGAACCCTTTTGAATGCTTGAATAATAATGTTCCGATTCCGTATGCGATTAATGAAACGACGATTCCGAAATATGGAGTCATTGTGCTTGCCATGTTCATTCCCTCCTAACAATATATACTAAAATGGTTACGCAACTTTTCCGTGCTTGCGTCCTTTATTTACTACTTTCAATTCTTTTGTATCTTCTGTTTCTTTTTCATCTTTTCCTAAAATAAATTGTGCAAATAATCCTGTTACAGCGAGTAAAATAACTGTCGCGACAACAATTACAGTTAAAATTTGTACAAAATATTGTCCCATTACACCAAGAGAATTAATAACCGAAATACCTGATGGGACGAAAAGGAATCCGATAATACCTGTTAAAGCTGTTCCAAGTGATTCAACTTGTTCCAATTTAATAACCTTTAAACATAATAGACTAAATAAAATGACTAACCCGATTACCGATGAAGGCATCGGAATTGGTAAATGTGTTGCAATAATATTAGAAATTAACATAATAGCTGAGAATATGAATGCTTGTGATAAGAAACTATATACTTTTTTCGTACTCATTTTGGCCACCTCTTTCGATTTGGTACCTTTATTGTATAGGATATACCCGCCTTGGTAAGCGTTTACATAACAGAACGTCAAATATACAGAATCAGTTACAAATATAAAAGGATGAAATACAAAAGCTGCTTCTTAAATACGAAGCAGCTTCTTGAGTTCTTTTGCATATGTACGACTAACAGGTACTTTTGATCCTTCTTTCATAATTAAATTATACGTAGAATTGAACCACGGCTGGATTTCAGTAATATGATTAATATTTGCAATAAAGCTACGATGTACACGCATAAAACTTGCTTGCGGCAACTTCTTTTCCAAAATCACAAGTGTATCGTGTGTTATATATGTGTCCCTCATTGTTTTTACTGTCACTTTTCCATCCACAAGCCCTACATATATAATATCTTCAATATTTACAAGTACAATTGATTCTTCAATTGGTAATGCTAATTTATGCATCTCTGCCGTTACATCTGCCCCTTTTATTTCTTGCTTCGTTTCTATTTGCGACTGCTTTTGTTTTTTATACTTCTTTAATGTTTGTACAATACGTTCTTCATCAAATGGCTTTAAAATATAGTCTAACGCATCTACTTCAAATGCTTGCAACGCGTATTGATCATAGGCAGTCGCAAATACAATGGCAGGTGGATTTTTCATCTTCTTTAATATATTCGCAATTTCAAATCCGTTATCATCAGATAACTGAATGTCTAGGAAAACAATATCTGGTTTGTTTTTCATTAGCTCTTCTAATGCATCCTCTACACAATCAGCCTCACCAATTATCTCAACTTCCTTCGTTCTTTCTAATAAATACTTTAGTTCATCGCGTGCTAACATTTCATCATCAACTACTAGTACTTTTAACAATCTGCTCTTCCTCCCCTACTTTTTTTGGAATAACAAAAGTAATCTCTGTCCCCTCATTTAATTTACTTTCGATATGAAGCATCGTTTCTTTTCCAAATAACCCAATAAGACGTTCATTAATATTATATAAAGCTGTTCCAGTCCCTTTCTTGGACGAAACTACCATCTTTCCTAATTGTTCTAAACGTTCTTCCTCAATTCCTTGCCCATTATCTTTTACTTCAAAATGAACCATACCCTCTTTTTCAAAAACATGCACTTCCACTTCGCACACTGGTTGCTTCTTCGGGAAAGCGTGTCGCAACGCATTTTCAACCAATAGTTGAAGAACAAATGGTGGTACTAAAGTTGTCTTTAGCTCATCCTCCATATACATCTTTACTTCATACTTATTTGGGAACCTTGCTTGTTCTAGCGATAGGTATGCCTGTACATGGTTTAATTCTTGTTCTAGTGGAATCAGTAACTGACGTGCGCCTTGCAAATTACAACGGAAATACACGCTAAGTTGTAATAATAACTTCCTTGCCTTCTCTACATCTGTTCGGCATAAAGCTGATACTGTATTAATCGCATTAAATAAAAAGTGCGGGTTAATTTGTGCTTGTAATGCCTTTATTTCCGCATCTTGCAATAATTTACTTTGCAACTCGGCTTCCCCTAATTCAAGTTGTGTAGAGAATATTTTTGCTAACCCTTCTGCTAATTCCTCTTCCACACGACTTAACTGATTAGGATTTTTGAAATACAGTTTTAATGTCCCTATCGTATTTCCATGTGAAGTTAGCGGAATAACAATCGCCGCTTGCAAAGGGCATCCTTCATGTTGACAATTAATGACCTCACGTGATTTTGCTTTCATTATTTTCCCTGTTTGTAACACTTCTTTCGACAAACCAGTTATTAAACTATGTGAAGGAATATGGTGATCTGATGCTAATCCAACATGAGCTAATATTTTCTCTGTATCTGTTAAGGATACCGCATCTGTTCCTGTAAAACGGTGAATAATTTGTGCCACATGCTTACATGATTTTTCTGTTAAGCCTTGGCGAAAATACGGTAACGTTTTATCTGCAATACGTAATACCTTATGAGTCTGAAGTGCCTTTGCGTTCTCTTCCTGACGCAATATAGCTTGTATCATAGAAAGTAAAATAAAACTTCCAAAACTATTTACAAGGATCATTGGTATCGCAATTGTTTTCACAATACTCATTCCATCCTCTACAATTAATAAGATCATAATCATTTCTAAAGAAACGATAAACACACTTAAAACCGCTGAAAATTTAGGCGTAATTGTACGATTATACTTTTTAAAAATGTATCCAATATAACCTGTTATAACCCCCGCTAAAATTGAAGAGATTGCACAACTTAGTGCAGTCGTCCCGCCAAGCATATAACGGTGAATACCAGCAATTGATCCTACTCCAATTCCGACGATAGGGCCACCAAGCAAGCCACTAATTCCAACACCCATAATACGTGTATTCGCAATGGTACTCGATGATGAAACACCTTGTAACCAATTTTCATTCATAATCGTATTCCCAGCAATTTCAATTCCCGTGTAATTGCTTACAATTGTAAACACTGAAAAAATACAAATAAGCTTAAGCTTATCTACATACCCATCTTGCTTATGAAGAAGGCGCCTGAACGTTTTAATATGAGAAAGTAAAAACCCTAAAATAACAATAAGCCCGACACGTTCAATCATCATAAGTACTAAATTTAGCATCTGTGATTCATTCCTTTTTATATGAGTTAGTTTTATTATCGGAAAATAATGAAGTGGGCGTCAAGAAGAATGAAATATCTTTTGCAATATTTTACACATAACAATTCCCGCTCTATTTGACAATCTAATAGAAGAGTGCTAAAAATAAAGTAATATAATACAGTCCTTTAACCCAACCCCGTGAGGTTGAGAAGGAAGTCGGAATATACTATACGTATGACCTATTTTAGGAATACGTATGCTTTTTTGGCCTTCTCATCATATCAGGTGAGAAGGCCTTTTGTTATTCTTCCATAGCGACTGTAGAAGAAAATAAGGGGGAGTAATGATGGACGTCACTACTGATGTACAATCAACAACAGAGGAAACGAAAGAGAAAAGATATAAAACATTATTTGGGTCTGCGTTAGGATATGCAGCAGAAGGCTTAGATATGTTGCTCTTATCTTTCGTACTCGTCTACATTTTAAAAGAATTTCATTTAAGCCCTGTTGAAGGTGGAAACTTAACTTTAGCTACCACAATAGGAATGCTAATTGGGTCTTATTTATTTGGATTTATTGCTGATTTATTTGGGCGTATCCGTACGATGGCCTTCACAATCTTACTATTTTCACTCGCAACAGCACTTATTTATTTCGCAACAGATTATTGGCAATTATTAATTCTTCGCTTTTTAGTGGGGATGGGAGTTGGTGGTGAATTCGGGATTGGAATGGCCATCGTAACTGAAACATGGTCTAAAGAAATGCGTGCTAAGGCGACATCTGTTGTTGCACTTGGATGGCAATTTGGCGTACTAGTAGCTTCACTCCTTCCAGCATTTATCGTCCCGCATTTTGGATGGAGAGCTGTTTTCCTATTTGGACTTATTCCCGCTTTATTAGCTGTTTATGTACGAAAAAGTTTAAGTGAACCGAAAATATGGGAACAAAAACAACGATACAAAAAAGAATTGTTACAAAAAGAGGTTGAAGGCAGTTTAACAACTACTGAGGCTGAACAACTAAAACAAATGAAAAAGTTCCCACTTCGAAAGCTATTTGCAAATAAAAAAGTAACAGTAACAACTATTGGCCTTATTATTATGTCATTCATCCAGAACTTCGGATATTATGGTATCTTTACATGGATGCCAACTATTTTAGCGAATAAATATAACTATACATTAGCAAAAGCTAGTGGTTGGATGTTCATCTCTACGATCGGTATGTTAATTGGAATTGCAATTTTTGGAATTCTAGCTGATAAAATTGGTCGCCGTAAAACTTTTACAATCTATTATGTCGGTGGTACTATATACTGTCTCATTTACTTCTTCTTATTCACAAATCCAACATTATTGTTATGGGGCAGCGCATTGCTTGGATTCTTCGCAAATGGCATGATGGGAGGATTCGGAGCAATTTTAGCTGAAAACTATCCTGCTGAAGCTCGCTCTACAGCAGAAAACTTTATTTTCGGTACAGGACGTGGTTTAGCTGGCTTTGGACCTGTTATTATCGGATTACTTGCTGCAGGTGGTAATTTAATGGGCGCATTATCTCTTATCTTCATTATCTATCCAATCGGTTTAATTACAATGCTACTATGTGTCCCAGAGACGAAAGATAAAGTATTAGAATAGATTGAAACTGTACAGAGTACTATCCACTTCGAGAAAAGTAGTTAAATAAATAATAAAGAGGAAGCATTTCAAATGAAATGCTTCCTCTTTTTATATAAATACAATTATTTATTTTGATCTACTAGCTTTTTGGAACAAGAAGCTAGTTTTATCTTCTTCTTTTACAATGCCTTGTTTTAATGCTAGTTCCCCTGCAACTTTAGGCGCTAGCCATAGCATTGGGAGTAACAGAATGGATACCGGGACAGCTGTTACTACGATGAATGATTGCAAGGCGTTAATACTTCCCTCACCCATGTATAACAGAATTGCCGCAACTGCTCCCATAATAAGCGACCAAAAAATTCGTAAGCTAATTCTAGGATCTCCGTCTCCAGTCACTGCCATCGAAATCGAATAAGCCATTGAATCTCCTGTTGTCACTACAAATAAAATTGTTAGTAAAAGAAATGCCGGTCCAATAATATGAGAGAGTGGCAGTTGTTCTGTAATTGCAATCATAGCAGCTGGCATACCCGATTCACTTAATGCGCTTGAAATAGAACCAGGCTTCATTAATTCATAAAACACACCTGATCCTCCCAGAATTGTAAACCAAAATGTTGTAATAATAGGTGCAATAATTCCAATTGCAACGATGATTTCTCGAATCGTTCTTCCTCTTGAAATACGGCTCACTAAAATTGCCATCATCGGTCCATATCCAATAAACCATCCCCAGAAAAAGATTGTCCACGATCCTAACCAACCTGTATCACCGCGGTATGTGCTCATTGGAATAAATTCATTTATATAAAATCCAAACGAAGATACAAACGAATCAATAATAAATCCACCTGGTCCACATAATAATACAAATACCATTAATAAAATCGCTAATTTAACATTTAAATCGCTTATAATTTGAATCCCTTTATTAATTCCTGTTACTGCAGATATAGTAGAAACCGCAACTACACAAATAATAATTGCTAATTGAGTAGTAAAAACATCAGGAATATTAAACAATGCCTGTAGGCCATAACTTGCTTGTAAGCCTAAAAATCCGATCGGTCCAATCGTCCCTGCAGCTACCGCAATAATGGCAAATGCATCAATCATTGTTCCAAGCAAACTCTTTCGCAATTTCTCACCAAAAATAGGATATAAAAGCGTTCGAGGTTTTAACGGCATACCTTTATGATAATGCCCATACATCATAACTACCGCACTGATTGTACCTAAAATCGTCCAAGCCAAGAAACCCCAATGCATATAACTTTGTGCTAAAGCAGGCATTACTGCTTCTTTCGTTCCAGCAGATATACCTTCATGTATCGGCGGCACCGTCATCAAGTGGTACATTGGCTCTGCAGCTGCCCAAAAAACGCCACCTCCGGCAAGTAATGTCGACATAATAATAGCAAGCCACTTTGCCGTACTAATCTCAGGTTTTTCTAATCCCCCAAGTTTAACTCTTCCATATTTCGAGAATGCCATACACATTGCAACAATAAATGTACCAATTAACAAAACTTGCCAGAAGGCACCAAAATATTTAATTGAAGCTGCAAAACTGCTATTAATGACTCCCTCTACATAATTTTTATTTAAGAAAACTGCAATTACAAATAATAAAAGCGAACCACCACTAATAAGAAATACAGGCCAATCCGTTTTTCGACTCTTCATCCTCATTTACACTTCCTCCTTCCTCAGCAATCTAAAAAAACAACTTTATTATGTTTTATTGTTTACACCCAAAACACAATGATTATATAAGCATAATAATTCATCTATTTCCTACACACTTATGTTGTCCCTAAAAATATGCTAAATCCCTTATTTAAAAGAAAATTTCTATTCCTCTTACATAAAAAAGCAAAATAAAAGACCTTATATTTCTATAAGGTCTTCGAAACAGAAATTTGATTATAACATAAGGAACTCCTTGGTTCAAAAAGCTCCTTCCAAAAATAACCGAGGGTAAAGGCTTCCATTTGCTACGTAACAGTAGTTAAAAAAATTTATATTTTTACAGAAAATGCCCTATACTACAAACTATTTATGAAAAAAATTCGGCTTCAAAATTTCATTCGAATACGGTTTATGATAAATATGAGTGGTAGCTGGAGATAACGGCGGAATGAGCCACACCCAATTGCCCGTTACAACACGACCACAGGCAGCTTCTTGCTTCTCAAATTGCTGAAATTGTTGTGCCGCAGTATGATGGTCAACAATACTCACTCCTTGTTTTTTAAAGGAATATAAAACAGCCACGTTTAATTCAACTAACGCCTTGTCTTTCCATAACGTACCGTTTCTCGATGTATCCAAATCCATCATTTCCGCAACTGCTGGAAGTAAATTATAGCGATCATGATCCGCTAAGTTACGTGCCCCAATCTCTGTTCCCATATACCATCCATTAAACGGAGCTGCTGTATAGGAAATACCGCCAATTTCTAAGCGCATATCTGAAATCATTGGAACCCCGTACCATTTTGCTCCAAGTGACGAAATTGGGTATTCTGGGTGTTCAATTGGTACCTCTTTTACTTCTTCTTTCGGAATTTCTTTATATATAGGCGCTTTTCCATCTATAGAAAACACAAGTGGTAATACATCGAAATTCGTACCTTCTCCTTGCCAGCCAAGTTCTTGACAAAAATCTGTAAACACAGCGGAATGAGAGTCACCAATCACTCCCATTTCTGTTTTATATCCTGCATACCGAATCAATTGGTGATTATAAATTCGTATATTATTTTCTTCACCTTGATATTGCTTAAAAATTGTAATGGTCGGTTTCACTTTTCCGTCGTTCGTTGCATATTTAATATGATGAATTAATGCATTATATACACCTTCCTCATCATTTACTTCACGTGCATCTAATATGTGCATCTTACTCCAAAATAGTCTTCCGATACATCGATTACTATTGCGCCATGCCATTCGCGATCCGTGAACAAGTTCTTCAAATGTATGTTCATACGTCCCCGTCTTCTCTATTTCAACTCGAATTTCTTTCATGCGTTCTTCTATGAATTGTTCTTTATTAAGCTCTTTATAGCAAATCGTAATAAAATGACTCGCTTCCTCTATTAATTGCTTCGTTTTACTCATAAGCGATCTCCTTCTATTTCAACAAAACGTTACTACTTTACAGTATAAGCAAAAAGAATAAGAGTCACAAACGAAAGTCGAAGTGTTACTTTTATTGTACTATCTTTCAGAAAATTAAGAGATTACTATTGACTTTCATGAAAAATAGGTGTATTTTTTACTCAGGTAAATTATTTTTACCTAGACCAACTTTTAGAGAGAAAGGAGGAAATGTCATGTCTTCATTTCAATTGCCAAAGCTTTCATATGACTATGATGAACTAGAGCCATATATCGCTAGCAATACACTTTCTATTCATCATGGAAAGCACCATGCGACATACGTAAATAATTTGAATGCCGCATTAGAAAACCATTCGGAATTACATAATAAATCTTTAGAAGAGTTACTATGTAATTTAGAAGCTTTACCAAAGGAAATTGTTACAGCTGTCAGAAATAACGGTGGTGGACATTATTGTCATAGTCTTTTTTGGGAAGTAATGAGCCCACGGGGTGGTGGCGAGCCTAATGGAGACGTTGCAAAAGTAATTGATTATTATTTCAATACCTTTGACAACTTAAAAGATCAACTGTCTAAAGCAGCAATTAGCCGTTTTGGAAGTGGTTATGGATGGCTTGTCCTTGATGGTGAAGAACTTACTGTAATGAGTACACCTAATCAAGATACACCTTTGCAAGAAGGCAAAATTCCATTACTTGTCATTGATGTATGGGAACATGCCTATTATTTAAAGTACCAAAATCGTCGCCCAGAATTTGTTACCAACTGGTGGCATACAGTGAACTGGGACCGGGTAAATGAAAAGTATTTACAAGCAATTCAATCACAAAAACATTAGTCGTGCGTATAAGGTAAGTTTGGTAATGTAAAATTAGTATTGTCGAAATCCTCCAGAATCCCCCGGATTGCCACCGGGGGATTTATGATCATTTCATTGCATGTATGTAATAATGTAATACTTTTTCTATTTCTATTTTCAACCCTCGGAACGGGAACCCTAATTCATTAGCTTTTCCATTATGTAATGTACAATTAGTCAATTCATTATAAGGTGCTACATGATCTCCTACTTCTTGAATGAGTGATTTTATTCCCGTATTCTCTTCTATAAAATGAATAATTTCCCGAGTAGAAACTACCCCGTTGCTACAAGCATTAATTGGCCCTTCTATGTCTTTCATCCCACACCAAGCTAAAAATTCCCCGGCTTCTTCTTCATGTATAAACGACAATTTTCCATCTAGATGATTCACTGCGACAGGTTCTTCTCTCACAATATGTTCAACGTAAAATTGTAACCTTTTCGTATAATCGTTTTCTCCAATAACAACTGGAAAACGAACTGCAACAACTGGAAATGTTGCTTGCTGAAATACAACTGCTTCGGCTAACCTCTTTCCTTCACCATAATTGAAGTCATTCCTATCTCCATACGCAATTGCATACTCGTACGGATCGAAGTCCTCTTCTGATAAACTTAGTGCTGGTTCATAGACAGCCATTGAAGATGTCATAACGTATTTTGTCGTTTTCCCTCGTAACACTTCACATATTATCTTCGCTGCGTTCGAGCTATAGCATAAATTATCGTATACAATATCATAACTTTTATCTGCTAGACGCTCTGCTAGTTGTTTTTCATCTTCTCTATCTACAATAAGTCTTTTTACTCTACTCCCAAAAGAATCTTCCGTAATTCCTCTCGTCGCAATCGTTACATCGTGCCCATCTTGCAAAAGTGCTTCTACTAAATGTTTACCAAAAAATCTTGTTCCCCCTAGCACCAATACTTTTTTCAACTTTATCATCCCCATTTCGATAAATTGTAAAATACTACCTCTCTATTATAAATGCTAACATATAAAAAGCATGGAACTCGTTTAACGATTCCATGCTTTTCTACAAAAAATATATTAACGTACTCGATATTTATAAATACAATAACAGAAGTATAAAATAGAAATTACAGATACATAAACCCATAATTCATATACGAATCCCTCTCCCCATACTCCCATAAAATAAAAGAGTGAAGGTAACGTCAATGTTACCCATGATTGTACGAAGGCAATCCTTCCAAGATATTGATTGATGTTCTTTTTTTGTGTATTTAATACAAAGAATAAATACCAAAGTAATGCCCACATAAACCACGTTAACGCATTCACAACATCGTGGAATTGAACAAATGAAACAACCATATAGAATAAAGCAATAATTGCTACCCAAATGCAGAACCACCCTAAACCGCTACTGTCCATTCCTTTTATAAAAGTAACACCTACATATAAATAGGTTAATCCGAATAAGAAAGTAGCTGCATATGAATATACCGTCCAATTACTTTGATCAGAAATCATGATTAAATAGAACGGAATAATAATTTGTAGTGCACCCACAAATAAATTAAAAACACCTGCACTTTTCATCTCTGCTTTTCCTAATATAACAAGACTATTTAAAAATAAAGCTGCACCCGAAAGTAATAATCCTACGTAACCCATATGTATTCGTGTGAAATTCTTTCCCTTTCACACTTTTAACCTCCCCACAATATAAAGTGATTCTTTATTATTTTTCTTCCTATTTCAAACTACATACATAATTTTTAATCTAAATAGGTCAGACTTCCTACCTTGAAGAACGCCAAATTTAAAACGCTTTCAATCATAAATAACCCTATCAGAACATTAATAGGATTCCTTGATTATAAACGTACTCTAACCATGACACAAGTATTGATGTTATTTTAAATATCACGTTTTTTATTTCTATAAAAATTAATAGGATAATGCACTTTTTCTATCTTATTCTACTAATTTCTAACATGGAATATTATAAAATGAGCTAGTCAGTAATACATTCATCTTTATAAGATAATCGTATACTGACCTAAACTTTCATAGTCAATATTGATAGTTTCTCATCCCTAATAATTGCTATTTATCATAAATATCATTTGGATTAATTGTAGGAATAAATCCATTTATAGAACTATATTTTTTAGATACGGTATTTGGAGTAACGGTAAACGTTACAATCTTATTACTTTGTTGTTTAAAATAGCGCATCCAATTTTGACTCCATTCATCTTTCGTAATAACTTGTTTATTGAAGTCCTCCCACAATACACCATGTATAAAATTCAAGGATGTATTTTTGATTGTGTCAAATCCCCAATTCTGTATAAGAAGCAAATCAGAATCAACACCTTTTATTTCTTTTAATAAATTTACATATGCTTCGCGAAATTTCCCTTGTGTAACTGGCTGATCATAAAAATAGTCATCAATATCACCAGCGGTATCTAAAAACACACCGTCTATTCCTTTTCCAATAACTTGCTGTTTCACTTTATTTACAACAATCCGCCGGTAATGTTCATCAGCTAAATTCATAATATATGTATCCCACTGCTCAATCTTCATTTTCTTACCGTCTCGATAATAATAGTCTGATTCAACTACTTGCGATTTATGCCACGATTCTAATTCTAAAACACTAACATACCCAAGGACTACTGTTCCGGATTTTTTTAATTGCTGAACTTGCTCTTTCATAAATGCATATGGCTCTATAATGACCATGTCATACTTTGAAAGTCCCTCAATTACTTGCTCATTTGCTTCACCATAATAAATTTTATAACTTCGTACATTTTTTAAAACTGGTTCCACGACATTTGCTTGGGCGGATGTACTTGAGGAAAAAATAAAAGAAAATATAGCTAAAAAGTACATGGAACGTTTCCACTCCATAATAATATTACCCCCTATAAAACTGTAATTTTTTATCATTTTATATATTAATACAAGTATAGTAATACAATAACATTTTACATTTTTTCAAGCTCGATATTTAATAAAAAATTCCAATAAATACAATACATTAACAAAAATTAGAATTTATTTCACTTGAATTTACTACATCTCTGTTGATAAAATGATTTGGGCTTTATATATTTTAAAATAATTCTTTTAAATTATGTATTTTATTTCAGTGTACTATTCCTCAAAATTAAATTTGCAAACGAAAGAAGGGATTTTTTATGCACTATAGACAATCTAATTTATTACAAAAAATGATTGAACCTACGATTCTCTTTATTGCTCTATTTTTTCTCTCAATACTAACTGATTTTCTAACACCAACGTATGAATACTTCTTACTCTTATTTATTACATTAATTATTTCTAGCCGGTATGGCATATCTATCGCCCTTTTCACCTTTCTAGAAGCAATGATTTATATTTTTATAAGCGGTATATATAAAGAAGATGATATATTACTGTACTTTTATTCATTAGATTACTGGATTAATTGGATTTTCTTACTTGTTATTAGTTTATGTTGTGGACTAATGAGTACTGCACAAAAAGAACGGTATGAAGATGTACATATGATAAATAATGAGCTAAAAGCCGAAAATAAAGAATTAAAATATGTTGTGAAACAATTGGATGAAACACGTATTACACTACGTTCTCGTGTACTTGAATCAAATAATCACTTATCTAAAATGTATCATATGTTTAAAGCTTTAAATCATACACATCCTGAAATTGTACTCGATGAGGGAATAAATGTATTAAAAATGTATTTCGGAGCAAAAAAAATTGGTATCTATCACGTCGATAACAATAAACAATCACTTCGTATTAAATTAAGAACAGAAACTGGTAAAAATACCTTACCTCAATCCATTTTTGTTAAAAATGCTTCGCTAGTCATCAAAAACGCTCTAGCGCATAATCGACCTTTTTTCCGTACAGAAGAGGATTTTCAAGACGCTCCACTTTTAGTTGGTCCCGTCCTATTCCAAGATGATGTACAATACGTCATTATATTAGACGAAATTGAATTTTCAAAAGTAACTTCTGAGCAATTCGAACTTTTCACATGGTATTTGCGCTGGATGGGTGATCGTTTACAAAACGCTTCTAATCTTTGGCTATCAAGTCAAGAGGATCGTACATTCCCTAAAACGAGTATTTATTATGAAGATGAATTTGAACATTTACTAAAAATAGAAAAGAAACGGTCCGAAACATTATCTTATCCATATTCCTATTTTGAATTTACTGTTCCACAAGATTCTTTAGAAATGATAAATTCTATTTTAAAAGATCATTTGCGTGATATTGATATATTCGGTTATAGCACGACCAAACAAAAAGTTATGATTCTATTACCTGGCACTGAAGAAAAGTTTTTATTACCAGTCCAAACTCGTATACAAAACGCTCTTTCTTCTAAAGGAGTGCTATGCTAATGATTTTACTCCTTCTTTACTTTATTTATGCTATTTTGGTTTTTCTTTTATTTCGATTTACGAAAGGTTTGATTACTGAAGATAAGAAAGGAATTATTGAGTTTTGCTTGATTATCTCTCTCCTTTTCCCGCTTGTCGGACTTATTGTATCAGCAATCATGTTATTACTGAATATAAGACGCTCCAAGACCGAGTGGTTACAGCAATACTCTGAGTATGTTTCCTTTCAAGTTGATCATTATGAAGATATTTTGGCATCAGCAAAACAAGATATGGACCTAATTTCATTTTCTTCTGGATTAGAACTAGATAAGCCTGAATTACATAAACAACTCATTGTACAGTTAAGCTCCTCCCCTATTTCCAATGAAGGAGGCTTATTGAAAGAAGCCATTCATCATAAAGATCCTGAAACTGTACATTACGCAGCAACTACTATTAATTTACTAAATGAACGGTACGAAAAACAGATCGAATACTTAAATAAGCAATTTCTACAAAATCCACAAAATGAAATTGCAAAAGAGTTGGTTTCTAACTATTTAAGATATATAGACAGTGGTCTTCTTTCTAATCAGCAAAAGGAAAAAATAATCGCCGAATTTATGAATTTTATTACACAAAGTGTAGAACTATTCCCTACCGAACCTCTTTATCCTTTCCACCTTGGAAATCTGTTTCTACATACAAAACAATATGCAAAGTCTGAAGAACAATTTTTAAATCTTATTCATTTCTATCCTGAATCATATTACGGTTACGTTGGGTTACTTGAAATATATTATGAACAAAAGTTATGGGACGAGCTCTATAACTTAATCAATAATCTAGCAGCTGCAAAAAGAGTTCATATACTACCGCGTAAATATCAATTATTTGTAAGACAGTTTGGAGGCGCACACATTGAAAAAGGGGATTAATATATATATCGGAATTGTTAGTATCATTTTATTTCTCTTAATTATATCTATCCTTATATATCGAACAGAAAATTTCCATCAAAAGTTTTCTGTTCCTAAAACTAAAGAAACAGATACTGTTAAAACACTCAAAGCAAAAGATGTAGCCCAAAATGGACAAAAAATGCAATTATACGTTTTAAAAACGGATAATACATTAGGGCAACAAGTCGAATTTAATACGAAAAAGGCAATGGATTACGCACACCTACACTACAAAGATATTACAGCTAATGAAATTAAGGGACTTACTCCCTCTCCCTATACAGGAATTATTATTACAGGTGAAATAATGGCACAACTTCCACAAGCTGATATTCAAAATTTTGTACAAATGGGCGGAAGGATTATTATCGCAAACCGACTTGATTCAGATCCTTCCTGGAACACATTATTTGGTATTACAAAAAAAGAAGGCTTCAAAGATGTGAAAGGATTAACCTTTGAAGAAGTTTTATTCCCTGGTTATCCTGATCTCTCAAGTTCTTCTCCATTGTTCACTCATAGCTCAATGAATATTACGCTAGATGAGAATACAACTAATACTTGGATTACTGCAGAAGATACTCCCATCCTTTGGACCAATGACTACGGTGAAGGAAAAGTCTTATATTGGAATACAACAGCATTGAACGATAAATTAGGTAGAGGTATGTTCGTTCAATCACTGGGTACTATTTTCCCGACTTTCGCTACAGTACAACTTGGAGCGGAGATTATGTATATCGATGACTTCCCATCTCCAATTCCAAGTGGAGAACTAAAAAACTTAACAACAGAAAAAATTTCTGTTGAAGAATTTTATAAAAAACATTGGTGGAAAAATATGAAGGATATCTCTGAAGAGCTTGATATTAAATATACAGGGGTTGCAATTGGCACATACCAAAATAAAGTAACGCCACCCTTTGAAAATTTTACAGGTAAAAATAGAAATACCTATTTATTATTTGGGAGAGAATTATTAAGTCACGGTGGAGAAATCGGTATTCATGGCTATAACCATCAACCTTTATTATTACCACCAGACCCAGTAGATAAAGCACTTGAATATGTTCCATGGAATTCAAAAGAGGACATGGAGAGATCCTTAGATGCTTTACAAAAACTCGTGTATAACTTCTTTCCAAACGAAAAACTAAAAACCTATGTACCACCATCCAATATTATAAATACAACTGGATTAAGTGCATTAAACGACGCAGTTCCAACTATGGAAACAGTTGCTTCCCTATATGTGGGAAGTAAAAGTAACGGCAGTTTAATTCAAGAATTTGGACCAGACGAGCACAACAAAAATATTTATCACTTCCCACGTATTACGAGTGGCTATGCTATTTCAGATGAAGAACAATTTATTTTAGCTGATGTTACCGCAAATTTAGGGGTTATCTCACATTTCGTCCATCCAGATGATATCCTTGATGAAAAACGTTCGGGTAATTTAACGTGGGAAGAATTATTTAAAGCTTATAAAACGACAATTAAAGAAATACGAGAAAGATATCCTTATATAAAAAGTATGACACAAAGTGAAGCAACTGCTTCCATGAAAATTTATCAAACTGGTGATTTAACTGTTTCTTATGAAGATGATGCTGTTCACATTGCATATAAAGGATTACCAAACCACACTGCAACGATTATACGTGTGGAAGAAGGGAAAAAATTGAAAACCGGTTCATTCCCATACGGCACAGTTACAAAGCTAGATTCACAAATTTATAGCGTTATATTAAAACAAGCTAACGCTACAATTCCAATTAAAGGGGTATAGCAGATGAGAATAGGTTTAGTCGTTGAAGGAAGTTATCCTTTTGTCAGTGGCGGAGTAGCAAGTTGGGTACAAATGATCATCCAACAATTTAAAGAACATGAATTCACCATTTTTGCGATCGTACCGCAAATAAAAACAGAAGAGGAATATCAATATGAAATTCCTAACAATGTAAAAGATATCATTATGATTCCCTTACAATCAGAAAGTGACCCAAAACATATAAAAACCAATTTAACGACTGATGAAGTACAAACACTTCAAAAATGGTTTACATTCCAAGCTAACGACACAGAAGCATTACAAATATTAGGGAACAAGCAAAAGCTAGGAACACTACATTCCTTCTTCGAAAGTCGTGAATTTTATGAAATAGTGAAAGAAAGCTATTTGTATGAAGAAAGTAGCGGTTCTTTCTTAAATTACTTTTGGATGTGGAGATCTATGTTCACACCAATCATTCAAATTTTACAAATTGATTTTCCTGAATTAGATCTTATCCATTCTGTATCTACAGGCTATGGTGGGCTTCTTGGAGCTGCAATTAGTGCCAAATCTGACATACCATTTATTCTAACAGAGCATGGTATTTATTCTCGGGAACGTGAAGAGGAAATACTCCAATCAACTTGGATACCAATCGAATACAAAAAAAGATGGGTTTCTTTCTTCCATCATTTATCTCACCAAGCATATGAACAAGCTGCTGATGTGATTACGTTATTCGGACGGAATAGTGCATATCAAAAAGAACTAGGAGCTCCGGCCCATAAACTAAAAATTGTTCCAAATGGTGTTACTTTATCTGACTATAAGGGGCTACGTAAGCCAAAACATAATTCAGATAAACTCATTATTTCTGCTATTATACGAGTTGTGCCAATTAAAGACGTAAAAACAATGATTTATGCAGCTAAATTATTATTAGAAAAAGATATTCCGTTTATCTTCTACTTATTAGGTCCTGATACAGAAGAACCAGAGTATGCCCAAGAATGTCGTGATTTAATTCAGCAACTTGGATTAAAAGAACATGTAATAATGACTGGCAGAGTAAACATTAAAGATTACTTAAAACAAACGGATATTCTCGTATTAACTAGCATATCTGAAGGGCAACCACTAGCTATGTTAGAAGGAATGGCATCGGGATTACCATGGGTTGTTACAGACGTTGGTTCTTGTAAGGAGTTAATTTATGGACAAGATGAAGATCCTTACGGCCAATGTGGCTTTGTTGTACCACCTGTATCTCCTGAACAAGTTGCCACCCACTTAGAATGGTATTATCGCCACCCTGAATCCATTCAACAATTCGGAAACAATGGGCGTAATCGTATTGAAGCATATTATCAATTATCAGGTGTTGTTGATAGTTATCGTAAGCTTTATTTAGAAAGGGGTGCGAAAACATGGCAGGTATAGGATTTCGATTACAAAAATTATTTCAGGAAGACTACTATTCTTCAAGGGTAAAAGCTTATGGATTTTCGTTATTTGTTACAGCTGGTCCTTGGTTAGTCGTTATTTTAGCAGTAACAACTATTCGATTCATTTTGAATTTATTTCATTCTATTTCAATTGAAGAACAGCGCCTTTTCACTATTTCAATTTCATATTGCTTTATTTTTTCTCAAATTATTTACGGAGCATTGCAGCTCATTGTAACTAGATATGTAGCTGACCTTTTATACGAACAAAAAGCTGATAAAGTATTTTCTTCATTTTTAGGAATGACGAAGATCACACTTTTTTTAGCTATTATGTTATGGCTTTTGTTTGCATTTTTCACACCGTTAGCTTTATATTATAAAATCGTGATGCTATTTTTATTTTTAGCTTTAAATATCATCTGGATTCAGTCCATTTATTTAACAGCAGCTAAAGATTATCAATCAATTGCACTGGCATTTTTAATCGGATCCATTTTTTCCCTATTAGGAATTATCCTAGTAGCTTACTGGCACCCTACACTTGGGTTAGAACATGGATCTGCCCTATTGCTTTTAATTTCTTTTACACTCGGTACTTTCATTACACTAGTATGGTTAAGTATCGTTATTGTACGAATGTTTCCAAATAGTGATGCTACTGAACAATTTACCTTTCTGTCTTATTTAGATAAATATCCAGAATTATTTTGGTCAAGCCTCTTTTACAATGTGGGTATTTGGGTATGTAATTTTGTTATTTGGTTTGGAGACGGTCGGGGAAATATTGAAGACACATTTATTTATCATCAAATTTATGATACTTCTGTTTTCTGGGCGTATTTAAGTATTATCCCAACCTATATTTTCTTTGTAGTATCCATTGAAACGAGGTTTTATGAAAGATATAAAAAGTTCTTCAGTTCGGTAAACAATGGTGGAACATTACATACGCTTTTACAATTGAAAGATTCCATGAACTTTGTCTTAAAGCAGGAAATGGAACGTATGCTTCGTAATCAAGGTATTTTTTCCTTACTTATTATTTTTATAATATGGATGTTTAGTTCGCAATCTGGAAAGACAACACTTAATTACTCTATTCTGCAATTAACTATAGTTGGTGCTTATGCAAATGGAATGGTGCTCGTTATTACATTACTACTCCTATACTTTGAGGATCGTAAAGGGGCATTTCGAACATCAGCTATTTTCTTTTTTACAAACTTGTTATTAAGCCTTATCCTGCTTCCATTTGGATTCAATGGTTACGGCATTAGTTTCGCAGTTGGATCTTCTATTACATTCCTATATGCTATTTCTAGGCTCTTTACTTACATTAAAGATATTGATTATTATACATTTTGCCAGTCAAATATTCCTATAAAACAGCGGACCTTTTTTACCAAATTAGCTAATAAACTTAACGGGAAATAAATACAAAAATGCCCTTTGCTCATGCAAAGGGCATTTTTTGTATCTACATATTAAACTTCCAAATAGCCATTTTTATTATTTGATTGCCATCTCCAAGAATCTGCACACATTTCTTCTAATCCACGTTTTGCTTCCCATCCTAGTTCACGTTTTGCCTTTGATGCATCTGCAAAACATATTGCCACATCACCAGGACGACGCTCTGTAATTTTATAAGGAACTTTTTTTCCTGAAACCCTTTCAAATGCTTCAACCATCTCAAGTACACTATACCCTGTACCTGTGCCCAAATTATAAGCATCTACTCCTGTTGTATTCAGTACTTTCTCTAGCGCTTTTACGTGACCTTTTGCTAAGTCTACAACATGTATGTAGTCACGGATGCCTGTTCCATCTTTCGTTGGGTAGTCATTTCCAAATACACTTAATTCTTTTAGCTTACCTACTGCCACTTGTGTAACATATGGCATTAAGTTATTTGGAATTCCATTTGGATCCTCTCCAATACGTCCACTTTCATGTGCACCAAATGGGTTGAAATAGCGGAGTAACGCGATACTCCATTCTCTATCTGCAAATGCTACATCACGCATAATTTGCTCAATCATTAATTTCGTTTGACCATATGGATTTGTTGCACTTAATGGAAACTCCTCTGTAATCGGTGACGTTTCCGGGATACCATATACAGTTGCGGATGAACTAAAAATCATCTTCTTTACATTATGTTTCTGCATTACTTCACATAGCACTAAAGTGCTCGTAATGTTGTTATGATAATATGTTAATGGAATTGCTACTGATTCCCCTACAGCTTTAAATCCTGCAAAGTGAATAACTGCTTCGATTGCATTTTCTTCAAAAATTGCGTCAAGTGCTTCTTGATTTAAAACATCTTCTTTATAAAACTTAAATTGTTTTCCTGTTATTTCTTTCACTCGATTTATAGATTCTACCGAGCTATTCGAAAGATTATCAACTACTATAATTTCGTAACCGCTATTTAGTAATTCTACACATGTATGACTACCAATATACCCTGCTCCACCTGTTACAAGTATTGCCATAATTATAGTCCTCCATATTTCATTCATTATAAACTTCTCAAAGTATATCACATATTTCTTATCCTATGTTTAATATGCGAACACAGAAACTTACATTTTATCCCATAATAATTTTATAACATATACGATTCCAATCAAGTAATAAGAAAAATGCCACATAATTTTTGTTATGTGGCGTTTTTCTTATTAAATTACGTAACAATATACACTTAGAAAATGTGCAAGACTACCTAATAATACAAAAACGTGAAAAATTTCATGATGTCCCATATATTTAAACTCTAGCCATTTTGGCTTTGTTCCATAAATAAATCCACCAATTGTATAAAAAATGCCCCCAAGTACTAAGAAAACAATGCCTCCTGTACTTAAATTCTCAGCTAACGGTGCAAAGAATAAAACAATTAACCAACCCATCGTAATATAAATTGCTGTCGATAACCATCTTGGACAATTAAACCAAAACATTTTAAACACAATGCCACAAATCGCAGTTGCATAGACTAAACAAAATAATAACAAACCACTTGCTGAATTTAATGTAATTAAGCAAAAGGGTGCATATGTACCTGCAATTAATATAAAAATCATAGAATGATCTAGCTTCCTAAAGAAGTAAATAACACGTTCATTGGCCACAACACTATGATATACAGCTGATGCCGTATAAAGGACCATCATTCCAATCCCAAACAAAATAACAGCTGTAATTGCAGCAAATGATGGCATCTTGATAGAAACTTTCACAAGCATAGCTAATAAGGCAATAAATGATAATATCGCTCCACCTAAGTGAGTAAATGCATTAACTGGTTCCCTTACATAAGCATTCATAATAACACCCCTCATATAATTACATGTAGTTTCAATAACTACATGTAATTATATACACATTTCTTTTTAAGGTCAACATTTACAATTTATTTGTTTCGTAATACCATATTTAAGGATGTATTAGACATTAAGTTCCACTAAGTTATAAAAGTGAGGGATTCTACGTGGAAAATATAAATGAATTACTTGAGACATTGCATTTAGAAAAAAATATTAAACTTGAGGATATTCCAAATGTTGACTTATATGTAGATCAAGTTGTCCAACTATTTGAGAATACTTATGCAGATACAACGAGAACTGATGATGAAAAAGTATTAACAAAAACGATGATTAATAATTACGCAAAAGGGAAACTATTCATCCCTATCAAAAATAAAAAATATTCAAAAGAGCATATGATTTTAATTAGCCTAATTTATCAATTAAAAGGTGCTCTTTCCATTAACGACATAAAAAGTTCATTAGAAACTATAAATGACTCCTTATTAAATGATGATTCATTCGAATTAAATACGTTATACAAAAATTATCTTGCTCTTACTGAAAGCAATGTCGAAAGCTTTAAACAAGACGTAAATAACCGTGTTACAGAAGTAAATGAGATTTCTTCCTTAGAAGACACAAAGCTAGAAAAATTTCTACTACTAACATCCTTCGTGACTATGAGTAATATGTATAGACGTTTAGCGGAGCAACTAGTGGATGATTTAAAAGAATCATAAATAAAAAACTATCCACCTATTAAAGTGGATAGTTTTTATTTACTTAATTGCTTCATGAACTTTTAGTTGTTTCCCTTTAATCGTTGTAGTCTTCATGACTTTCAAGACAAGTGGTCCTTTTCCATTTAATATTTCGACGTAAGAAACATTATCTTGTATCGTAATAATACCTATATCTTCTGCTGTAACACCTTTAATTTTAGCAATTGTACCGACGAAATCTACCGCCCTAATTTTCTTTTTCTTCCCGCCATTAAAGTACAGCTTCATAATGCCTTTGTTGATGTCTGCATTTTTATCTTTCTTTATAATTGGTTTAGCATGTATCTTTTCTTCAAATGCAGCTTTCCCTTTCATAACTTCTTCTTTTGAAGGTCCAATTGCCTTTGGAATTTCAAAGCCAATATACTCCTCAATCTCTTCTAAAAATCTATTTTCATATGGTGTTATAAATGTAATAGCTTTTCCACTATTTCCAGCTCGTCCCGTTCTTCCAGTACGATGTACATAGCTTTCTTTTTCAAGTGGAATATCATAATTAATAACATGTGTAATATTATCAATATCAATTCCTCTCGCAGCTACGTCTGTTGCTACTAAATAACGGAATTTTCCTTTTCTAAAATCATCCATGACTTCAAAACGATCTTCTTGTACCATACCACCATGTATTTTGTCACAAGGATAGTTAGCTCGTTTTAATTGTCTATATACATGATCTACATTTTCTTGTGTACGGCAGAAAATAATACAGCTATCAGGATTCTCAATCGTTGTTACATCTTTAAGTAGTGAAAACTTCTCGTCTTCTATCGCCTCAAAAAGGGTATGTTCAATTTTATCCGTCGTAATCCCAGCCGCTTTAATTTCAATATGAGTTGGTGCATTCATATATGTACGTGATAACCTTTCAACATCTTCCGGTAAAGTTGCTGAAAATAACATTGTCATTCTATTTGTAGGTAATTCATCAATAATTGCCTCTACTTGATCGATAAAGCCCATGTTTAGCATTTCGTCCGCTTCATCAATCACTAAATATTTTAATCGCTCTAAAGAAAGGGTCCCTTTTTCAATATGATCCAATACACGCCCTGGAGTCCCTACTACAATATGCGTCTTTTGCTTTAACTCTAATTTTTGACGTGCAAATGGGGACTTACCATAAATTGCGGCGGCTTTAATTCTTTTGAATCGCCCTATATTTGTAATATCTTCTTTCACCTGTACCGCAAGCTCTCTCGTTGGTGTTAAAACTAATGCTTGTGGTTTATTCTCTTCCCACTCCACCATCTCACAAAGTGGAATACCAAATGAAGCTGTTTTTCCACTTCCCGTCTGGGACTTCACAACAAGATCCTTCTTTTGTAATGCGACTGGAATAACCTCACCTTGTACTTCTGTTGGATGATCATACCCTAACCCCGTAAGTGCCCTTACAATTTCTTTACTTAATTTATACTCAAAAAACCCTTTTTTACTCATATATTAACCTCATTTTATTCTGTATTATTTTCTTTTTTATCTTTTGTATACGTTACTATCGCCCTACTTATTATACTTGAAACCTCACATAAAAAGATGGATTATGCCAGATTCATCTTTTTACATAGAAATAAACCTTATCATTTCATATATTATTCAACTACTTGATAACATCTTTTGCTCGTATTGTTAGCATTAACCTTTTCATAGAATCCTACATCCACTCCAAAAAATAAAAAGAATACATACACCCTTGTATAATTATCTTAATTTTTCAACCCTTTTTTATAAACGAACAATAAAAACAAAAAAACGTTTTAAATTCGTTTTTAACGTTGTTTTTTAGATATAAAATCTACTTTTTTAAAAAATGTTAAGAAATCCTTTGACTTTTTAATGAAAACAATGTAAATTATCATATGGACGAACATTTTTGATTAATAAAAATAAAATATTCGTATTTTAGGGGTGTAAATGATGGAAAACGTATTCGACTATGAAGATATTCAATTAATTCCTGCAAAATGTATTGTGAACAGCCGCTCTGAATGTGATACAACTGTCACTTTAGGTAAACATAAATTTAAATTACCTGTCGTACCTGCAAATATGCAAACGATTATTGATGAAAGAATTGCAACTTATTTAGCTGAAAATAATTACTTCTATATCATGCATCGTTTCCAACCAGAGAAACGAATCTCATTCATTAGAGATATGCAATCACGTGGATTAATCGCTTCTATTAGCGTTGGTGTAAAAGCGGACGAGTATGAATTCGTACAACAGTTAGCTGCTGAACACCTTACACCTGAATACATCACGATTGATATCGCGCATGGACATTCTAATGCTGTAATCAACATGATTCAACATATTAAAAAGCATTTACCAGAAAGCTTCGTTATCGCTGGAAACGTTGGAACTCCAGAAGCGGTAAGAGAATTAGAAAACGCTGGTGCTGACGCAACAAAAGTTGGTATTGGACCTGGTAAAGTTTGTATTACTAAAATTAAAACAGGCTTTGGAACTGGTGGTTGGCAACTAGCTGCACTTCGCTGGTGTGCAAAAGCTGCAAGTAAACCAATTATCGCTGACGGTGGTATTCGTACACATGGCGACGTAGCTAAATCTATTCGATTTGGGGCGACTATGGTTATGATCGGTTCTCTATTCGCTGGTCATGAAGAGTCTCCAGGGGAAACAATCGAAAAAGACGGCAAACTTTATAAAGAGTACTTCGGTTCAGCTTCTGAATTCCAAAAAGGTGAGAAGAAAAACGTTGAAGGTAAGAAAATGTTCGTTGAGCATAAAGGTTCTTTAGAAGACACTTTAATCGAAATGGAACAAGATCTTCAATCTTCTATCTCTTACGCTGGTGGAACAAAATTAGACTCTATTCGTACTGTGGATTATGTAGTCGTGAAAAACTCTATTTTCAACGGTGATAAAGTATATTAATTTTTAAATTTAACTCGAAGGACAAGCAGTTTTATGCTTGTCCTTCTTTTTCATATATAGAAATGTAAAATATTTTCATTTTACTGAATTTTCTAGTATTATGTTTTTAAATACTTATAATAAGGGGGATATAGCAAATGAAAAAAACTATTGAGAAACGTCATATTCGTGCAGACGTTCCTACTGAATTAACATGGGACCTCTCTGATTTATACGAATCTGATAAAGAGTGGGAAACTGCATTACGTGTATTAACAGATGATATAAAAAAACTTGATGCGTTTAAAGGTCAATTACACACTAGTCCCACGACCTTATTACATTGCCTACTTTTAGAAGAAGAGCTTTTAATGAAGTTAACAAAACTATACTCCTACGCAAATTTAAAAGAATCTACCGACCGTACAAATCCAGTTATTCAAGCGAACTCTTCCAAAATTTCCGCTTTATGGACGAAAGTACATACGGCGCTATCCTTTATTCATAATGAAATTCTCTCATTAGAAGAAGGAACAATTGAAAAATATTTAACTCAAGAAACAAAACTTGAACCTTTCCGTAAATCATTACTAGACATATTACAAAAAAGGCAGCACACGCTCTCTCCTGAAACTGAAGAAGCACTTGCTGCACTCGGCGAAGTACATAGTTCTCCATACAAAATTTACGGTATGACTAAATTAGCCGATATGGATTTTAACTCCATACAAGACGAACAAGGAAATGAACTTCCTGTCTCATTTGCATTATTTGAAAGTAAATATGAGTTTTCTCCAAGCGTAGACATACGCAGAAAGGCATACTCATCATTTGTGTCCACTTTGAAGCGATATAAAAATACCGTGGCAACAACATATGCTACCGAGGTAAAAAAACAAGTAACACTCTCTCGTTTACGCAAATTTGAATCTGTTACTCATATGCTTTTAGAACCTCAAAAAGTTCCACTTGAAATGTATAACAATCAACTCGATATTATTTATAAAGAATTGGCGCCTCATATGCGCCGTTTTGCAAATTTAAAAAAGAAAGTATTAGGACTCGATCAAATGCTGTTCTGCGACTTACATGCACCTTTAGATCCCGAATTTAATCCAGCAATTACTTACGAAGAAGCAGGAAAAATCATTCAAGAATCTTTACAAGTACTTGGCGATGAATATAGTGCCATTATCGAAAAAGGATTCAAAGAAAGATGGGTCGACCTTGCAGATAACGTAGGAAAATCAACTGGAGCATTTTGTTCAAGTCCATACGGTTCTCATCCATACATTTTAATTACATGGCAAAATACGATGCGCGGCTGCTTCACATTAGCTCATGAATTTGGGCACGCTGGTCATTTTTATTTAGCAAATAAAAACCAGCGTATTATGAATGTACGTCCATCTATGTACTTCGTTGAAGCACCATCTACAATGAATGAATTACTATTAGCCCAGCATTTATTAGCGACGAATGACGATAAGAGAATGCGCAGATGGGTAATCCTGCAACTACTTGGCACATATTATCACAACTTTGTTACTCACTTACTTGAGGGAGAATATCAAAGAAGAGTATACAGCCTAGCAGAAGAAGGTGGAGCACTTACAGCTACAACTTTAACTGAAATAAAAACAAATGTCCTTTCAACATTCTGGGGAGATTCCGTAAAAATTGATGAAGGTGCTGGCTTAACTTGGATGCGTCAACCTCATTATTATATGGGCTTATATTCTTACACGTATTCCGCAGGCCTCACTGCATCTACTGCAGTAGCTCAAATGATTAAAGAAGAAGGACAACCTGCCGTTGATCGCTGGTTAGATGTACTTCGCGCTGGTGGTACGATGAAACCACTTGAATTAATGAAACATGCCGGAGTCGATATGTCAAAACCAGATGCAATCCGCAGAGCTGTTTCTTACGTTGGTTCCTTAATTGATGAATTAGAGCGCTCTTATCAAGAATAAAAAATAAGCCCTCGCTTTATGAGGGCTTATTTCATATTTACTTTCCAAATCTTTTACGGTATCCACATTTTCTACATAGCTCTTCAACTGCAACTCTTCTAGAAAATCCATCAACAATGTTTGTTGCTCTTTCACCTTCTATAATGTTAGAAAATGAGTCATTATTAATATTCCCAAGATTAATGATTCCCTCACCATCTAAACAACAAGGAATAACCGTTCCGTTCGCTAAAATACCAGCTTGATTTCGAAGCCCGTGACAGAATCCTTTTCCATCATCCTCTTCTTCATGCAATGCTGGCCACTGGAATTCATAGTCTTGATTAATAAAGACACGTTCCGCAATTTTTATACCTTTTCCTGGTGTAAGCTTCTCTTCAATTTGATAAGATAGATCAAACTCATTTTCAATGATGGATAATAACTCTCTATTCTTCTGAATTTCAGCATTCGTTTTATTATCCTGCGTTAAATTCCATAATCTTAGTGAAACAATTAAATCTGATTGACTTGTCGCCTCTCTAATGAAGGAAAGTATACTTCTTACATACCCCTCTTTGTCTTGTGAACCTGGGTGCCCATCAAAACTATGCAGTGAAAAATTCATTTGTCTTAAAGCAGGCTTATTTAACAATCTATGCCTTCTCTTATTAATTAACGTTCCGTTCGTTGTAATATTAACTTTAAACCCTTTTTCATGGCTTAAATCTAACAATTGATCTATTTTTGGATGCAGCAACGGCTCACCCTTCACGTGCAAATAAATGTAGTCTGTGTGTGGTTTAATTTGGTCTAACCTTTTTGCAAAATCCTCCACAGAAATGAATTGCTTCTGTCTTTCCGTCGGCGGACAAAAGCTGCACGCAAGATTACATACACTCGTAATCTCCAAGTAAAATTTCTTAAACTTCTTCACCTTTAACTCCTCACTTCTATGACTACTTATACTTTTTCCTCTTCATATTACAGCATACTTTTTTAGAAATAGAAACATACTTATTTTAGAAATAGAAACATACTTATTTTAGGAAATATAGAAAACGGCCACATCTGTAGCCGTTTGAATGTACTATTACTATTTATGATACGGTTCACCGTATCTACCCATTCGGTAAATTTTTTAATATCCATAACCTAATTTAGGGTTTTATACATCTATATTACTATACATAAAATGATTAAAAAAGCATGGTTAAAATTATATACTCCTTATAATATTACAACTTGATTTAGAGCTTAAATATCCTATCTATTATTCCCCCCATTTTAATTAATGGATCAAAAACTTTATCTATTGTCTTCTCAACTATATCTTTCTTCTCTCCACGAACCTTATCATCCCATCCCAAAACTCTGTCGATTGTCCTACCAGCATTAATTAACGGATCAAAGGTTACATCTATAGCCCTTTCTACTATATCTCTATCATCATCCTCTGAGTTAATGTTAAGGGCTTGCTGTGATTTACGAACCCCAGTTACACACCAATAAGCAAAGTGCTCACAGTTGTTCTTGGTTAAATGATATCTTCCAAAGTCACTACCTAATTTACTAGTAGCTCTTTGAATAATTTCTTCAGGACTAAATTTTTTAGAGTACACATTTTCTATATAAGATATACCACCATTTTCAAATTCATCTAGAGATGTAAACATAATTCTAGCATCTTCAAAACTATCACCCGTAAAATGATAGACTCCATTTTCTCCATCATATATACCATAATGATCAGGTAATATATTTATTTTTCTAACCAGGGATACTTTAATGATATCACCTTTATACGCCATACTTTCCCTCTCCTATCATTTTCTTTTTATATAGTTACTAATATGCATCTATCATTTCCAGATAAAGGAATAGTTAAACCTTATTTAGAATTAAATTTATAAGACAAAATAGATTTTTCTAAATTACTATTGTAAAACTAAAAGAAGATGAAACCTGTTGGGAGGTTCCATCTTCTTCTATACCTAAAAGATATTTTTCTATTTTTCTATTAAAATGCAATGTAATAGAATCTAATTCCCTATTATTATTAATAGTTATTTTAGTTATTATTAACTGCAATATTAATTTTTGTTTTGTTGATTCTGTCCCCCTTATTAAATCATTAAATTTTTGAAGTAATTGTTTTACCTTATCAAAAGTAATAGGTTCTGAAGTGTTTTCTTGTAATTCTTTTTCAATTCGACTCTTATTAATCAAATATACTTCTATTTGATTTGAGATATATTCAAGTCGATTCGTTAATACATCTTTTAAAATTATCCCCTCTTCATATAAATCAAAAACTTTACATTTTTTATCTTCAAAATTCAAAATACTTTTATTAATGATATTTAACTCATCTTCTAAAGGCTTAACTTTATTTTTTATATTTAAATTTAAATTATTTATAATATCCCTTAAAATTTTATCTTTTGTTAATATGGTACTTATTCTCCCAAGAACAACCTCTTCAATCTTATCTGCCCTAATTCCATTTGAGTGGCAGGCTGCTGTCCCCTTATTTCTCCAAACCCCACACTGATAATACTTAATAATCTTTATGTTCCCATCCTTCAATTTCTTTTTTACCCTACCGGCCACCATAGGCGCCCCACACATAGGACATTTAATTAAACCCGACAAGGGGAACGTACCATCAAATATCCTCTGGGGTCTTCTAGATCTATTTATATATATTTCTTGTACCTTATTCCATAACTCTAATGAAATTATGGCTTCATGTTTACCTTCTGCATAAATAGGATTTTTATTTATACCTTTACGCCCTTTTTCGTTCCAATTTTCTCTGACATTATATCTTATTTTCCCTATATAAACAGGGTTTAATAAAATAGTACGGATAGCAATAGGCGTGAAAAAATTTCCTTTTTTAGTCTTGTACCCCCGCTTATTTACTAAATTTGTAATAGCTTTTAATCCACGTCCTTTGGCGTACAAATTAAATATTTCCTTTACAATAAATGCTTCTTTTTCATCTATTCCTAATCTTGTTGTATTTTCATCTTCATTTATTTTTACAGTATTATATCCTAATACAATGCCTCCATTCCATTTTCCCTCCCTAGCTCGCTGCTTCATTCCCATTTTTACATTTTCCACAATACTTTCTCGTTCAAATTCTCCTATAGAGGCTAATACATTCATAAGTAATTTCCCAGTAGGAGTAGCAGTATCAAATGCCTCACTACAACTCTTAAACCCCACATTATTTTTATCTAATTCATCTACAATTTTTAAAAGATCTAAATGATTCCTAGCTAATCTATTTGTTTTCCAAACCCATATTTCCTGAAACTTATCCCCTCTTGCATCTCTTAATAATCTCTGTAAGTCTGGACGGTTCTCCATGTTTTTTCCACTAATGCCCCTATCAACATATCGATCTACAACAATACGTCCTTCCTGTTCACATTTCTTTTTTACTACATCAAATTGTGCGTCAATTGAATACCCTTCTTCAGCTTGTTCGGCTGTAGACACCCTTGCATAAATTACTGCTTTTATCATTTTACTTCCCTCCTACTTCTTTTAATATTTCCTCTACCCAATCACTTAATAAATCAATTAATAAATTATAGGGAGAATCCTGCATAAATTATCAACCTCCACGTATATAATATTTATTTAAAAATATCATTATTACTTATAAGCCCACGTGCCCACTTTTATTTAGATACCTATCTAGATTTTGTCTATTGATTTTTAGTAGCCTTACACGTTGCCCTTTTGCAATTGTTACTTTGGGGCACTTTTTTCCAGAACCCTTATCTATCTCAATAATTCCATTTTCCTCTAAAAGTTCATGTAACTTTCTCATAGTTAGAGGGAAAACCTTATTTCTTTTTTGCCAAAATGTAAATATATTACTATAAGTTAATTCAGGCAGTAAGTAATAGTATTGATTATCATACCAGCCATATTTCTGTGTAATTATATCTTCCCCTATTTTTGACAAGGGCATTTTATTAGATGCAATTAATTCATCAATTGTATTTAGATACATACGCAATGGGTCCTCTATATCCATTTCAATATGTTGATTACTTACCAGCTGAATAAATACCTTTTCTGCTTGATTTAATTTCACGCTCATTTCTTCTTCTTTTATTACGCCCAGCTCTACCCCATATCTTAAATATAAAAGGCATGCATATTTTAAAGCCCATACACTTTCTATTAATCTGAAATGTATTTCTGTCCCCCTATATTTCTTCCTAAATTCATTAAGATCTATGTGTGGTAATATTCCTTTTTTATTTATATATAAAGTTAATCTATTTAAAAAATTATATATCATTGTTGGAAATGCAAGTGGATCCTTCTGACATTTAGTTAATCTGCCTAAATCCACACTTTCTTTATCAATAGGCACACTAATACACCTAGCTATATTTGATTTTATTCCCATAGAGTCTTCTGCGGTTATAGAACATAATCCTCTTGTCATTAATTCTCTTTGTTTAGTTAAATGAATATTACTTCTTGACTTACTGATCCTGTCCCCATACATCCTTAAAATAAATTCAGCTTTATTTTCCATATCTTTCTTTTCAGAAAGTTTATCTGTTGGATGATAATCATCTACTAATAAGGTACAATCCTTATATTCAAACATTTTTAATTCTAAAGCTGTTTTAGTATCCTTAAAATTAGCTGGTATTCCCTGGGGTAAATCCCGGTTAAATATATTAAAAAATAAACTTGCCAATGTTGTTTTTCGACTGCCGGTTGGGCCATGCAACCATAATACAAATTTTGGTTCCACATCATGTAACTTCAATAATGTATTAATCTTAGAAAGTAAAGTAAAACAAAGTAATGGCAATGTAACGCTTATATGTGAAACTTCTAATAGCTTTAATGATTTTTTATAAGCTTCAACTTCATCCATATCCTCATTAATTACTAAATTAAATGGCTGTAAACTGTCAGAGATATACGGATTCTTTTTTTGTCCTACTACGCCACCCCCATGTACATAAAAATAACCATCTTCAAATTGAGACCAGCCAATACTTTTATATACCATTTTCGTCTTTATTCCCTTACAAGCAATTTTTATAGCACAACGAATCTTTTCATAACATTTGTTTTCTGGATATAGAACACACTCAATCCCCCATTTATTTTCAATCCAATTCGGATTTCTTAATTCATCAAAGCTGACCTTAATAATAGGCATTTTCTTTTCATAATTTAAAAATCCAATAAGCTCTAATTTCATCTCTTTATTTATACCATCAGTAATAATTTCTTGAGAAATAGGGATTATTACTAAATTACACAAAGTTATAATGTCCTTATTTTTAGTTATACATAGATGTCCCTGCTTATTAATTGTATAATCAGTATTTTTATATAAGGATTTAATTTTTTTTATAAATTTGTAATCTGCACGAGTCACCTCGTTATACTGGTTACAATTACCAGATACCCCTAAAGAATTATTAAAGACTATGTCTCCTCTTTCCTCATGACTGTCCAATAATTTTTTAACCATATTTTCTCTTTCTTGAATACAACTCTTTAAATCCTTACTCGCTTGTATTGTTTTTTGCTTTTCCCCTAAATACCTAACTTTAACCTTTCTTACAGTATCTTTACCCATAACTAACTACCTCCTTGTAATCAACGATTGTAAAATACCCAATAACAACGGTTTTAAATTCCCCAAAAATAACAGATAATCGTTTCGAAACA